>NZ_JBIUXR010000016.1:0-224976 GCF_044744085.1 Streptomyces sp. NPDC087428 | reverse complement strand
CAACGGCAAAATCGACACCAAAGCCCTCCCCACACCCAACCACCACCGCCCCGACCTCAACCACACCTACACCGCCCCCCGCACCACCACCGAACACCTCATCACCACCATCTGGACAGACATCCTCGGCATCACCACCATCGGCATCCACGACAACTTCTTCGAGCTGGGCGGGCAGTCCATCAGTGCGGTGCGTGTGACCTCCCGGATCCGGGAGGCCGGCCTGCGGATCGCCGTTCAGCAGATCATGCGGCATCCCACGGTGGCCGAGCTTGCCGCCGTACTGGACACCCAGGAGACCGCGGCCGACGGACTGGTCGTACTGCTCTCGGCCGAAGCCGACCCCGCCCTGCCCCGGCTGTTCTGCGTACACCCCGGCGGTGGGAGCACGCATCCGTACCGGGCGCTCGCTCAGCGCCTGGCCGGGGCGTTCACCGTGTACGGCATCCAGGCGCCGGGACTGAACGCGGGCGAGTCGCCGCTGGTCGGCTTCGAGGCCATCGCGGAACGCTACTGGCGGGAGATCCGCCGGGTGCAGCCCGAGGGACCGTGCACGATTCTGGGATGGTCGACCGGCGCTGTGATCGCGCACGCGATGGGGGTGCGGGACCCGCAGGGGGTGGCAGCACTACTCCTGTTGGAGCCGGCGACGACCGGGGACGACCAGCAGGAACGGTTCCAGCGGCACGCGGAGGTGTACCGCCGGGTGAACGCCCTGTGGCAGCGGGGGCAGGGTGAGACCGGTGCCCAACGCGCCCGCACCGAAGGGGAGATGAAGCGCCTGGCCCCGGACATGAACATCGAGGAGACCGCGGTCACCCTCGACGAGTGGCTGCCCTATCCGGTGTTGGAGGCCGAGGTGCAGTCCCTCGCCGCCTACCGGCCCGAGGGCTCGACGGCGCCGGCGACGCTGTTCGTCAGCGAGACCGTACGCGAAGGCAGCGGCGACGAGGTGCCGCAGGCGCGGTACGTCGCGCACTGGCGCGCGCTCTACTCGACGGGTCTGGACATCCGTCCGATGCCGGGTCGCCACATGGAGATGGTCAAGGGCGAGGAGCAGTTGTCCGTGCTGGTCGCCGCGGTGCGAGAGGCCGTGACGCCCGGCTTCGGCCGGGAGTCGGCGCTGCTGCTGCCGGCCTGACGGGTATCACTCAGCCAGAAGCCGCCCTCCGCTGCCGCGGGGGGCGGCTTCCGTTGCGTCAAGGGCCCTTTCGTCAGGAGCCTTTTTCGTCAGAAGGCCCCTTCCTCAGGGACCGACGGCCTTCGGTTCGGGGCCTGCCGCATGTGGCAGGCCCCCTCGTCGTGTGTGGCAAACCCCCTCATCGTGTGTGAGCGCCTCAGGCACCGACACGACAACACCGCTTCTCCGGCGCATCAGCTCCAACGGCCTCTGGCCTCGTCCCACGTACGCGGTGATGCCAGCCACCGGCCGCCCGCCCTCCCTCACCACTCCGCCGGCTTGCCCACCGGTCCCGTGGCCAGGGCTCCCCCGCGCACCCGGGTGCGTGTCCTGCTCGCCGCACATGCCGGAACGCCCCGGCCCCGGGCTCACTCCGCGTACTGCGGAGGGCGCCCGGGGCCGGGGCGAAGGACATCGGCGTGCGGCGGTCAGGTCAGGTCAGGTCAGGTCACCAGCGCGTCAGCTCCGGGAAGAAGCCTGGAACTTCGGTCGCGCGGCCGCTTTCCAGCGCGGTCCGGTAGATGTGGCAGCCGACCGCCAGGTCGAGGACGCCGAGACCGAACGGGGAGAAGATGGTGGGGCGGTCCCGGTCGAGGACGGTCTTGCCGCGCAGGACGTCAGCGAGGGTGCCGTCGATGAAGTCGCGGCTGCCGTACTCCGTCTCGGTGAGGTGGGGTGAGGTCTGGGCGGTGAGGCAGTGGTCGATGTCGTCGAGGACGTTGTGGCACTTGATCATGACCGTGGGGTGGATGTCCCGCAGGGACAGGTTCAGGATGAGCTGGTCCGGCAGCAGGGGCTGGCCGTCCGCCAGCCACGGCGCCGGCGCCGTGGTCGCCAGGACCACCAGGTCGGCGGTGGCCAGGGCCGCGTCGACGTCGGAGACGGCCCTGGCCCGCCACCCGTGGGCCTCGGCCGCGTAACCGGCGAACTTCTCGGCGTACGCGTCCACATGGTCGTGGACGAGACACTCGCGGACGTTGAGTCCGCGGGCCGCGAGGAAGTCGGAGACCGTGCGCCCGATCACGCCGGCGCCGACGAAGAGCACCGTGCGGGGCGCGTCGTCGGGGGCCAGGGTCTCCACGGCGAGTGCGGCGGAGGCTGCCGTACGGGCGGCGCTGATGCTCGACGCCTCCAGGCAGGCGAACGGGTAGCCGGTGTCCGCGTCGTTGAGGAGCAGGACCGCGGAGGCGCGGGGCAGGTTCTGCCGCACGTTCTCCGGGTAGCTGGCGATCCACTTCAGGCCGGAGACCGGTGCGTCGCCGCCCAGGTGGGCGGGGAGGGCGATGATGCGGGCGCCGGGGTTCTCGGGGAAGCGCAGGAAGTAGCTGTTGGGGTTCACGGTGTCGCCGCGGCTGTGCCGGAGGTAGGTGTCCCGCACGATCTCCACGATGTCGGACGGCGCGGAGGTGATGACGTCTCGGGCGACGGCACCGTCGATCACATGAAACGCAGACATCGGCATTCCCTTTCGCGGGAGGGGCGCGGAGGCGGAGGCGGAGGCGGTGGTCACGCGAGAACGCCGAGGTGTTCTCCCACCCAGGCGTCGTTGTAGACGGTGCCGAGATAGCGCTCGCCCAGGTCGGGTGAGATCGCGGCGATGCGGGAGCCGGCGGGAAACGCGTCGGCGTACTGGCGGATCGCGGCCAGGACGGATCCGGTGGAACCGCCGACCAGCAGGCCGTGCGTGCGGGCGAGCAGCCGGCACTCGTGGACCGCGTCCTCCTCGGCGACGAGCACGACGTCGTCGGCGAGACCGGGTTCGAAGAGCTCGGGGACGCGGCTGGCACCGAGTCCGGGGATCACGCGGCGTCCTGGCGGGGCGCCGAAGATGATGGAGCCGACGGCGTCCACGGCGACGATCCGGGTGTCCGGGGAGAACTCGCGCAGATACCGGGAGCAGCCGACGAACGTGCCGGTGGAGCCCGCGCCGACGAACAGGTAGTCGATCTTCTGGAGCTCCTTGAGCAGGGCGCACGCGGTCTGCTCGTAGTGGGCGCGGGGGTTCGCCGGGTTGGCGTACTGGTTGAGCCACACCATGGCGGGGTCGGCCTCGACGCGGCGCCTTATGTGGGCGATGCGGGACTGGAGGAAGCCGCCGTTGGCGTCGACCGTGTCCACGACGACGACCTCGGCGCCGAGTGCGCGCATGTGGTCGATGCTGGCCGCGTTGGTGTTGGGGTCGACCACGCAGGTGAAGGGGTACCCCTTGGTGGCGCAGATGGAGCTGAGTGCGATGCCGAGGTTTCCGGAGGACGACTCGATGATCCGGGCCCCGCGGGTGAGTACACCGCGCTGCTCGGCGTCCTGGACGAGGCTCAGTGCCGTCTTGAGCTTGACGGAGCCGGCCGGGTTGAGCCCCTCGATCTTGAGGAAGACCTCGGTACCCGGCGCCATCCGTGGCAGGCGGACGAAGAGGTCGTCGGTGACCATCTCGTACGTGTGCTCGTAGATCATGACTCGGGCCTCCACAGGTCCTCGGGGCCGGTCTCGTCCGCCGCGTACCTGCCAAGGGAGCTGACGGCCATGCGCATCTCCAGGGCCATGGCGTCCAGGAGGCGTTCGAGTCCGTGTACCGGGTCCTCGTCGGCGGCGACGAGCGCGGCGCGGCCCAGGCCGACGGCGCGGGCGCCCAGGGCGAGGAGTTTCACGGCACGGATGCCGTCCCAGACGCGTCCGCTGGCGAGCAGGGTGCGGCCGGCGGGTTCGACGCGGCGCAGGCACTCGGCCAGCGGCAGTCCGACATGGCCCAGAAAGCCGGTGGGGGCCCACCCGGTGCCGCCCTCGGCTCCGTCGACGGTGACGGCGTGGGCGCCCGCTTCCCAGGCGATGGCGGCCGCGTCGCCGACGTCCCTGCCGGGGAAGAGCTTCACCCAGCAGCGGGCGCGCGGGTAGTTGTTGCGCATGAGCTGGATCTGGCGGCGGAAGATCTCGTCGGTGAACGTGCCGGGGCTGGAGCAGCGCAGGACCGCTCCGTCGTCCGTCAGGCGTTCGACGGCGTACTGGCCGTCGAGGTCGGCGGCGACCGCCTCACTGATCATGGTGAGGCCGCCGAGGCCTGGCTTGGCGCCCTGACCGACCTTCATCTCGAAACCGAGGCGGCCGGAGGCGAGGAGTCCGGAAACAGCGGGTTCGCTGTAGACGTGGTTCCAGACCTCGGAGTCGGCGTCCTCGGTGCTCTGCTGGACGCAGAGTCCGCCGACGCCGTCGGGCAGTTCCTCGCAGTAGGCGAGGATGCGTTCCAGCAGTCCCTTGCGGTGGTCGTCGCCGCTGCTGCGGAAGCCGTTCATCGGGGCGACGTTCTCGCCGATGACCATGGGGATGCCGAGGCGTCCGGCCTGGCGGCTGAGGGCGAGGCTGGTGCCGGCGACGCGGGTGGAGCCGAGGGCCGACACGTACACCGGCAGCGGGGAGTCGAAGCCGCCGAGGGCGGTGGTGAGGCGGACGTCGGAGTAGAGGGGTTCGCGGCCGAGGTCGATGAGCTCGGCGAGGCGGCCGGGCATGAAGACGGGCGGGGCCAGGCGCAGGGTGTCGATGTCGTCGCCCGGTTCGCGGGTTGCCCCGAAGACGGCGGTGCCGTAGCTGTCGAGCGGCGGGAAGACGGCGGCGGCTCCGTCGCGGGCACGGGCGCGGATGTCGTCTTCCGGCAGGCCGGGTGCGGTCAGGTAGGTCACGGGGACACGACCCCCGCGAGCTTCGGGAAGGCGGTGGCCTGCCAAACGGAGTCGAGGCCGGCGACCCAGCGGGTCAGGCGTTCCAGCCCGATTCCGAAGCCCGCGCTCCGGGGGATGCCGTGACGGGCGACGTCGAGGTACCAGGCGTACTTGGCGGGGTTCTCACCGGTCTCCCGCATCCGGGTGACCAGGGCGGCGTAGTCGCTCTCGCGCTCGCTGCCGCTGCACAGTTCACCGCAGGACTCGGGTGCGATCAGGTCGAAGTTGAGCAGGGTGCCGGGCTCGGCCGGGCTCTCCTTGTCGTAGAAGCCGCGAGAGCCCTTGGGGTAGCCGACGACGAAGAACGGGGCGTCGGCCTGGCGGGAGATGCGCTCCTCCGCCTCCCACTCGATCTCCGTGCCGGCGGCCTGCGGGTAGCCGTCGCGGCGCAGCCGCTCGACGACCTCTCCGTGCGGCACGCGGGCGAACGGCCGGGCGACGAACCGGCGCAGCGTCTCGGGGTCGCGGTCCAGTACGGCCAGTTCGGCGCCGCACTCGTCGGCGACGGTGGTGACCGCGTGACGGACGAGACCCTCGGCGATGTCCATGGCGCCGTCGCGGTCAGCGCCCGCGTACTCGACGTCGATCTGCCGGAACTCGGCGAGGTGACGGCGGGTCGTGCTAGTCTCCACGGGTTCCAGACGGACGTTGGGCGCGACGAGGAAGATGCGGTCGTACGCCAGCAGGGACGCCTGCTTGTAGAGGATGGCGCTGGTCATCAGCTTGTAGCTGTGTCCGTAGAAGTCGATGTCGACCTGCTTGGCGCCACGCGAGCCGGGGTCGGTGACGGGGCCGATGATCGGGTGGGCCATTTCCACCGCGTCGTCGGCACGCAGATAGGCGCGGGCACCCGCGACCAGGGCCTGCTGGATGCGCAGGGCCGCCCTGGTGCGCGGGTCGCGCAGGTGTTCCAGCGGCGAGGGCAGGGCGGGAGCGGCGGCGAACGCCAGGGGGTGGTCGATCTGGAGTGTCATGTCGGTCCTTGTCCGGTCGACGTACGGTTCACCGGCCCGAAAGGGGCCTTGGGAGGGGGAGGGTGACGCGTGGTCAGCTCGCCCGCGCGAGCGAGGCGGCGGGAGCGTCGTAGCGGTTCTTGACGTGATGCAGCGCGGCCATCAGCCCCGACGAGGTCAGGCGGCGGGAGCGGTGCACGGTGGTGGTGGGGCCGAGCGGCAGCGATCCGGTACGGGACCACTCCAGCCGGCCCTGCTCGGTGATGACGCTGCGGGTGCGGCCCGCGTTGTCGGGGTGCAGGCAGAAGGGGACGTCGAGGTAGCCACGGGCGAAGGCCCGGATCAGCGCCTGGCCGAGGTCGGCGTGCAGCCCGAGGACGGCCTCGACGAGAGCACGGGCCTCCTCCTCGATGCCGGTGGACGGCGGTGGCGCGGTGCGCCGCACGGAGTGCGCGGCGGTCGTGGCCGTCTCCAGCGCCGTGACGTTCTCGTCGATCGACGGAATGCGGGCGGCCTCGGCGGCCGTCTTGACGATGAGGCGCGCGGCTCCGGTCCGCACCGCGAGCCGGGCGGCGTCCGACACGAGGGACAGCGCGCCGGACCTGGTCTCCGGGTAGACCCCCATGTAGGCGTAGACGACCACGTGCCAGGAGGTGTCCGGGAGGTGGACGGCGGCCAGGGCGCGCAGAGCGTGAACAGCCTCCTCGTCCTGCTCCGCGCTGGTCTGCTGGGCGTAGCTCAGGGAGACGCTGCGCAGACCGTGCTGCCGGAAGAACATTCCCTCCAGTACGGAGAGGGCGATGAGCAGCGAGGGCGGGCAGAGCTGGCCCAGCATGCAGCCGCCGAAACTCTCCAGGTGCGGTTCGACGCCGGACGCCCGGAGTGCGGCGAGCGTGCGGCACGCCTCGCGCCACGCCTGTACGGACGTGGCCAGCGGGGTGCGCCCGTAGGGCAGGCAGTAGGAGACGGGCCCGCCCTCCGTGGCGTCGAGTCCGGCGTCGATCAGTGCCTCGACGATGCGGCCGGGCTGCGCGGAGCCGTGCCGTACCTGGACGGGGAAGTCCTCGCCTCTGACGCGGTCGAGCAGCCCGGTGGTCGTGGCGACGGGCATGCTCACGAGCGGGTAGCCGTTGAGCGGGTACCCGTGGGCAACGGCGCGGGCGGCGGCCGCGTAGTCCCCGACACGGGTGAAGCTGTCGAGGGTGAGGGTGCCGACGGTGGTGGCGGCGGCGCCACGGGTGGCGAGCAGCCCGGCGCGCATCCTGGCGGGGTCCGCGAACCCCATGCGGGGCTGGACGACGAGCGTGCCGGAGCGTGCGGCCTCGTCCATGAAGCGGTGGAAGGCGCCACCGGGGGCGGGTCCGGTGAGCGGTGTCGCGCTGCCGGCGGCGGGGTCAGCGGGCGGCATCGGCGTAGGCCCTTCCTTGCCCGCGCTGCGACAGGGAGTCGAGCAGGGCAAGCAGCCGCGGTACGGCGTTCGGCCCGGTCAGGACAGCGTCGAAGCCGGCCTCGGTGAGCGCCGGATGGGCGTCGGGGCCGGTGGACCCCTCGGTGTCGAGCTTGCCGCCGATGACGAGCGGTACCCGGGCCAGGGCGGGCACGGCACGCACCGCTCGGGCCAGGGCCGGGGCCTCCTCGGCACCGTGGCCGTTGACGGTGCTCACGACGATGAGGCCGGGGAGCCGCGCGGCGGACTCGGTGACCAGGACGTCGACCGGGACGCAGGCCCCGAGGTTGGTGACCTCCCATCCCTGTTCCTCCAGCATGAGCTGGAGGAACAGCAGGTTCCAGGTGTGCGCGTCCGAGGGGATGGTGCTCAGGACCACGTGGGGCGGGCTCTCCGGGGGCTGGTGACGCAGGTACACGACCGGCTTTCCTCTCGACACCGTAGGCGGCCGCGATCGTTGCGATCGGGCCGGTCACCCGCGGCAGGCCCCGCCCCGGCCGAGTCCCCCACGTCCCTTTCGCATGGGGAGCGTTCGGCGGCGCTTCGGGAGCCGGCTTCGGGCGTCCGGGCTGTCGGCGAGTGACGTCGTCCATCGTGGCCAGCGGCGTTCCGTCGCGGCACTGGGCACTTGTGGCCAGCCTCCGCGGCGTCACTTGTGCCCACTGGGGGCGCCCGCGCACGCCTCCTAACGTGCTCACCGCGGACATCCTTCGGGCGCCGGTGGTCACGGTGCCGCCTCGGAAGTGCTGTGGCCGCCTGTACCGCACGAACTGCTTGTACCGCTGACAACGTGCTGACGATGGGGAGTGAACGGTGGCTGATCACCAGGTGGAGGAGTGGCGGCACGCGCTGGCGGGCCTGGAGCCCCTGGAGCTGCCGGCGGACCGGCGTCCGGCGGACGACGGGCCGGGTCCCTCGGACCGGATCCTCTTCGACGTACCCGCCGTGACGGCAGAGGCGCTGTCCGCGATGGCGCACGAGCGGGGGACGGAGCTTTCCACGGTCCTGCTGACGGTGTTCCAGACGCTGCTCGCACGGTACGCGGGCCGGGGTGATGTCCCGGTGGTGGTGCGGGACGACGACGGACAGGCGCGGGCCGTACGAGGCCCGGACGGCGACCCGCCGTTCGAGGACGCGCTGACGCACGTCGCGACGGCTGTACGAGCCCGCCGCGGCCTGCCGTACGCGCGGCTCGCGGAGGCGGCCGGCGGTGCGCTGGACGGTGCCCCGCGGTTCGCGTGGCACCCGGCGGGCGGGACGCCGGACGTGCTCACGCCCGGGGCGCAGGTCGTCCTGGAGCTCGCAGCCGACGGGGACGCGCTGCGCGGAGTGCTGGGCTACCGCACGGATCTGTTCGACCGGGCCACGGCGGAGCGCCTGGCCGGCCACTTCGTCGTCCTCACCCGGTCCGCCGCCGAGGCGCCCCGGACGCGGCAGGCCGCGCTGGAGATGCTGACGGCGACGGAGCGGACACGGATTCTCACGGAGTGGAACGGCCGCAGGTCCGCGTTCCCGGACACGTCGACCGTCCACGGGCTGGTCGGGGAGCGGGCCGCCCGGCAGCCGGACGCGGTCGCCCTGGAGCACGGCGGGCGGCTGCTGACCCACCGCGCGCTGGACGAGCGGGCGAACAGGCTCGCGCGCCACCTCCGCGAGCGGGGCGTCGGACCGGGCGCGCTGGTCGCGGTGTGCCTGGACCACGGCCCGGATCTGGTGTGTGCCCTGCTCGGGGTACTCAAGTCCGGTGCGGCTTATGTGCCGTTGGACCCGTCCTATCCGGCCGAGCGGCTGCGCTACATGGTCGGTGACAGTGCGGCGCCCGTGGTGATCACCGAGTCCGCACACGCCGGTCTGTTCGAGGCGGGATCCGAACTGCTGCTCACCGACGGCGGTTGGCCGGACGGCGACGGCTCGGACCCCGGAGTCGAGTCAGGTCCCGGCGACCTGGCCTACGTCATCTACACCTCGGGCTCGACGGGCCGTCCCAAGGGCGTCCGTGTGGCGCACCGGGGCGTCGTCAACTACCTGCACTGGTGCGACCGCAACTACCCGGCCGCGCCCGGTGCCGGGATCGGCTCGCTGCTGTGCTCGTCGGCGGCGTTCGACCTGACGGTCACCGCGCTGTTCCTGCCGCTGCTGCAGGGGCTGCGCCTGGTGATCCCGAGTCCCGGTCCGGGGCAGACGGTCTTCGACGCGGCCGTGGATCTCGTGGCGGCGGGTGCGCGGGTCAGCTTCCTGAAGGCGACCCCCTCCCATCTGGAGCTGCTGACCGCCCGGCTGGAGCGGGACGGGGTGCGGCACCGCATCACGACGGTGGTGGCGGGCGGCGAGGACCTGACGCCGGCGTTGACGCACCGGGTGCTGGCGAGCGGAGCGGACGACACCGCCGTCGTCAACGAGTACGGGCCGACCGAGGCGACCGTGGGCAACGTGGTCAGCCGGACGGTGTCGGTGGACCCGGCGGCGGACCACGTGCCGATGGGCCGTGCGATCGACAACACCGAGGTGTTCGTGGTCGGCGCACACGGCGAGGTCCAGCCGGTCGGCGTGCCGGGCGAGTTGCTGATCGGCGGCGTGAACGTGGCCCTCGGCTATCTGGGGCGGCCCGATCTGACGGCGGAGCGGTTCGTGCCGCACCCGTTCTCGACGGATCCGGACGCCCGGGTGTACCGCACCGGGGACCTGGTGAAGTGGCTGCCGGACGGGCGGCTGGTCTACCTCGGCCGGATCGATGACCAGGTCAAACTGCGCGGCCACCGGGTGGAGTTGGGCGAGATCGAGAACGCCCTGCTCGCCCGGCCGGGCGTGGCGGCGGCGACCGTCGTGGTCCGTGAGGACGTCCCGGGCGACAAGCGCCTGGTGGCGTACCTGGTGCCGGCGGGCGAGGCCGGTCCGGCGGTGCCCGATCTGCGCCGGGCCCTGGCGCGGGATCTGCCGGAGCACATGGTGCCCGCCCGGTACGTGACGTTGGAGCGGCTTCCCCTGACGCCGAACGGCAAGGTGGACCGCAAGGCGCTGCCCGCGCCGCAGGGCCACCGCCCGGAGCTGTCCGTGGCGTACACGGCGCCCGGCACACCGACGCAGGTGGCGGTCACCGGCATCTGGGCCGACTTGCTGGGCGTGGACCCGGTGGGCGTCGACGACGACTTCTTCGAGCTGGGCGGGCACTCTCTGCTGGCCGCCCGGGTCGTCTCCCGGCTGCGCCGGGACCTGGGCGTGGAGGTGTCCCACCGCACCCTGTTCGGGGCGCGGACCCCGGCGCTGCTGGCGGCCGCCGTCGACGCGCTCACCCCGGGCACGGTGACGGCGATGACGCGCGCGGACCGGTCGACGGGTCGGCTTCCGCTGTCGTTCGCCCAGCAACGGCTCTGGTTCCTGGACCAGTTGGATCCGGGACGGGCGGAGTACGTCGTCCCGGCCGGGCTGCGGGTCACGGGCCGCTTCGCACCGGAGGTGTTCGGAGCCGCTCTGACGGCGCTGGTGGCCCGGCACGAGATCCTGCGGACCCGCTTCGTGGCGGACGGTACGGGGCGTCCGGTCCAGATCGTCGAAGCGCCGCGAGAAGTGTCCGTGGACGTGCGCGACGCACGGGGCCTCGGTGGCGACGCGGCGCTCGCCATCCTTCACGAGGCGGCGGGAACGCCGTTCGACCTGGCGGCGGGGCCGCTGCTGCGGGCGGTGGCGGTGCGTGTCGCCGAGGAGGAGTGGCTGCTGCTGATCGCCCTGCACCACATCGTCTCCGACGGCTGGTCGGAGGGCGTCCTGGCGCGGGAGCTACGGGAGCTGTACGGGGCAGCGGTCGCGGGCCGTGAGGCGGAGCTCGTACCGCTGGAGCTCCAGTACGCGGACTTCGCGGCCTGGCAGCGTGAGGCTCTGGACGGGCCGGCGCTGGACGGACAGGTGGCGTACTGGCGCGACCGGCTCGCCGGCCTCCAGCCGCTGGAGCTGCCGGCCGACCACCGCCGCCCGGCCGAGCGGTCCGGCCGCGGTGACGCGGTCGCATTCACCGTGCCCGCCGACGTGGTCGACGCGGCCCGGCGGATGGGGGCGGGGCACGGCGCGAGCCTGTTCATGTCGCTGCTGGCGGTGTTCCAGCTGCTCATGGCGGAGTACAGCGGGCAGGAGGACATCACGGTCGGCAGCCCCGTCGCGGGCCGCGGCCGGGCCGAGACGGAGGAGCTGATCGGCTTCTTCGTGAACACCCTCGTGATGCGCACCGACCTGTCCGGCGATCCGAGCTTCGGTGCCCTGCTCGACCGGGTCAGGGACACCGCGCTCGGCGCGTACGACCACCAGGATCTGCCGTTCGAACGGCTGGTGGAGGAACTGGCGCCGGAGCGGGACCTGTCGCGCACCCCGCTGTTCCAGACCATGTTCGTACTCCAGAACACACCGGACGGGAACGCGTGGGAGCTGCCGGGGCTCAAGGTCGAGCCGTTCGCGGTACGGGCGGAGGAGGCCAAGTTCGACCTGACACTGTTCCTCACCGAACGGTCCGACGGTTCGCTCGACGGGAACCTCGTGTTCGCCGTGGACCTGTTCGAACACACGACGGCCAGGCGGCTGGCCGGTCACTTCACCACGCTGCTCGAAGCGGCGGTCTCGGGCCGGGGACAGCGGCTGTCGGAGCTGGGGGTGCTGGCCGGTGCCGAGCGCCGGCGCGTGCTGACCGAGTGGTCCGGGGTGGCGTCCCTCTCCCCGGACACCGACATGACGGCGCACCGGCTCGTCGAGGAGCGCGCCGCGCGACTGCCCGGAACGGCGGCGGTGCTGTCGGAGACCGGAGGGCTGACGTATCGGGAGCTGAACGAGCGCGCCAACCGGCTCGCCGGGCACCTGCGGTCACTCGGCGCCGGGCCCGGCCGGGTGGTCGCCGTCCTCCTGGAGCGCGGGCCCGACCAGATCACCGCACTGCTCGCGGCGCTCAAGTCGGGTGCCGCGTACCTGCCTCTGGACCCGGAGCTTCCGGCCGACCGTCTCGCGTTCATGATCGAGGACTCCGGAGCGGCGCACGTGGTGACCGACTCCACGCACACGGCCCGGCTGCCCCGCACGCCCCACCGCTTCCTCACCGACCGCGACTGGCCGCGGATCCAGGAGCTGGCGGCGCACGACCCGGAGCCCGCCGCCACCGCGCACGACCTGGCCTATCTGATCTACACCAGCGGCTCCACCGGCCGCCCCAAGGGCGTACAGATCGAGCACCGCAGCCTGGTCAACCTGATCCACTGGACGGTGGAGAGCTTCGGCGCGGCGTCGGGCCGCCGGGTCGCCCATCTCGCCGGTATCGGCTTCGACGCGGCGGCGTGGGAGCTGTGGCCCGCGCTGGCATCCGGTGCCACCGTGTGCGTCCCCGACGACACGGTGCGGCGCACACCGGAGCTGCTCCAGCGCTGGCTGGCCGAGCGGCGGGTGCACGGCACGTTCCTCTCCACGCCCATGCTGGAGGCGCTGGCCGCACTCGACTGGTCGGAGCCGACCTCGCTGGCCTATGTGCTCACCGGCGGTGACTCACTCCGGCTGCCGGCCGGGCTGCGGCTGCCGTTCCGCGTCGTCAACAACTACGGGCCGACCGAATCGACCGTGGTCACGACGTCCGCAGAGGTGGAACCGGGGGTACCGGTGCCGCCGATCGGCCGGCCGGTGCGCAACACCGTCGTCTACGTGGTGGACCGGCACGACCAGCCGCTCCCGATCGGTATCCCTGGCGAACTCCTGGTCGGTGGTGCCGGGTTGGCACGCGGCTACCAGGGGTTGCCGCAGCAGACGGCGGAGCGGTTCGTCACGGTGGACGTCGACGGCGCACCCCGGCGGGTCTACCGCACGGGGGACAGGGTGCGGTGGCTGCCCGACGGGCAGCTGGAGTTCCTGGGACGGCTCGACGACCAGGTGAAGCTGCGGGGCCACCGCATCGAACCGGGCGAGATCGAGTCGGTGCTGCTGGCCGGCCCCGACGTCACGGCCGCGACCGTCGTCCTGCGCGAGGACGTCCCGGGTGACAAGCGCCTGGTGGCGTACGTCGTACCGGACGGGCAGGCACCGACCGTCGAGGAGCTGCGCGGCCGGCTGCGCCGCGAACTGCCCGCCTCCATGGTGCCGTCCGCCTTCGTGGTGCTGGACCGGCTGCCGCTCACCCCGAACGGCAAAGTGGACCGGCGTGCGCTGCCCGCACCCGGCCCCCGCTCGCACGAGGACGACGTCGCGCCGCGCACACCGGCCGAACGCGCGGTGGCAGCGGCCTGGTCGGAGGTGCTGGGCACCGACGTCACCGGTGTCGACGACAACTTCTTCGAGTTGGGAGGCCACTCGCTGCTGGCCACCCAGGTCACCTCGCGGCTGCGGACGGTGCTCGGCGTGGAGGTGCCGGTACGGGCCCTGTTCGCGGCGCCGACGGTCGCCGCGCTGGCGGCCGTCGTGGCGGAGCTCGACCCGGACGGCGCGGATCGCATCACGCCCGCCGCCCGGACCGGCGGTCCGCTGCCGCTGAGCTCCGCCCAGCAGAGGCTGTGGTTCCTGGATCAGCTGGAGCCGGGACGCGCCGAGTACGTCGTACCGTTCGCGCTGCACGTCCGTGGCGTACTGGATGTGACGGCGCTGGACGCGGCACTCACCGCCCTGGTGGCACGGCACGAAATCCTGCGGACCCGGTTCGTCTCCGAGGACGGCGAACCGGGGCAGCTCATCGACCCGCCGGCACCGGTGGGAGCAACCGTCCACGACCTGCGCCATGTTGCCGATCCGGAGGAACGGCACGCGGCGGCACGGCGGTTCGCGGAGGCCGAGGCGGCCCGGCCGTTCGACCTGGCGACGGGTCCGCTGCTGCGCGCCCACCAGGTGCGGCTCACCGACAACGAGGCGTTCCTCCTGCTGACGGTGCACCACATCATCGCCGACGGATGGTCGGAGGGAGTCATGGCGCGGGAGCTGCGCGAGGGCTACCGGGCGGCGTTGTCGGCAATGGCGCCGACCGGTCTGCCCGAACTACCCATTCAGTACGCGGACTTCTCCGTGTGGCAACGGGAGCGGCTGACCGGTGACGTGCTGGAAGGACAACTGGCGTACTGGCGGGACCGGCTCACCGGGCTGGAGCCGCTGGAGCTGCCGAGCGACCACCGCCGTCCGGCGGGTCGGCCCGAGGGCGGCTCCACCGTGTCGTTCGAGGTGCCGGCCGAGGTCGCCACGCGGCTGCGGGCGGCGGCGACGGCGAACGACGCGAGCCTGTACATGGTGCTCCTGGCGGTGTTCCAGGTGCTTCTGGCGAAGTACAGCATGCAGGACGACATCGCGGTCGGCAGCCCGATCGCCGGCCGCAACCGGGCCGAGACCGAGGATCTGATCGGCTTCTTCGTCAACACCCTGGTGATGCGCACCGATCTGTCCGGCGACCCCGCCTTCACCGAACTCATCGACCGGGTCAGGGACACCGCGCTCGGCGCGTACGACCACCAGGATCTTCCCTTCGAGCGCCTGGTGGAGGAGCTGGCGCCCGACCGCGATCCGTCGCGCAACCCGCTGTTCCAGATCCTGTTCGCCCTGCAGAACGTGCCGGACGGCCACACGTGGAGCCTGCCGGGGCTGGACGTGGAGCCGTTCGTGGTGACGCTGCCGGATGCCAAGTTCGACCTGAGTCTGATGATGTCCGAAGGCCCGGCCGGTGGCCTGCGCGGGACCCTGGAGTACCGCACCGACCTCTTCGAGCGGGACACCGTCGGCCGGCTGGCCGGCCACTTGGGCACGCTGCTGGCCGCGGTGGCCGGCGCCCCCGCCGCCCGGCTGTCGCAGCTGTGCATGCTTCCCCCTGCCGAGCGGCGGACGTCACTCGTCGAGTGGAACGACACCGCCGCCGCGTATCCGGACACGGCCACCCTGCACGGCCTCTTCGAGGAGCGGGCGGCCCGGCAGCCGGACACCGTGGCCGTCGAGTGGCCGCAGGGCGCGCTGACGTACGGCGAACTGAACGCGCGCGCCAACCGGCTCGCCCACCACCTGCGAACCCGGTACGGGGCCCGGCCGGACATGCCGGTGGCGGTGTGCCTGGGCCGCGGCGCCGATCTGGTGACGGCGGAGCTGGCGGTGCTGAAGGCCGGGGCGGCGTACGTGCCGCTGGACCCGGAGTACCCCGTCGAGCGGCTGGCGTACATGGTGCGGGACACGCAGACCCCGGTCGTCCTCACCCACGCCGCGCACGCGGACCGGATCCCCTCCGGCGTCCCCCTGCTGCTGCTCGACACGTGCGACGCCGAAGGGGGCCCGCTGGACGGCGAGCCGGTCACCGACCCGGAGCCGGCCGCCGCCCCGCACAACCTGGCCTACCTCATCTACACCAGCGGGTCCACCGGCCGGCCCAAGGGTGTCCAGGTCGAGCACCACAGCGTGATCAACCTGGTCCACTGGACGGCGAGCGAGTACGGTCTCGAGCCGGGGCAGCGGATCGCGCTGCTCGCGGGGATCGCGTTCGACGCGGCGGCGTGGGAGCTGTGGCTCGGCCTCACCCGGGGTGCGACCTGCTGCGTCACCACCGAGAGGGTCCGGCTCACCCCGCAGCTGCTGCGCGACTGGCTGAGCGAGCAGAGCGTCCACGCCACGTTCCTGTCCACACCGATGCTGGAGTCACTGTCGGCGCTCCACTGGAGCCCGGACAGCACCCTCGACTACGTACTGACCGGCGGCGACCGGCTGCGGCTGCCACCGCACACCCGGCTGCCGTTCCGCGTGGTCAACAACTACGGCCCCACGGAGTCCACGGTCGTCGCCACCTCCACGGTGTGCGCCCCCGGGGACACCGTTCCGCCGATCGGCCGGCCGGTCGCCAACACCCGGTGCTTCGTGGTGAACCAGCACGGCACTCCGCAGCCGGTCGGCGTTCCCGGTGAACTCCTCGTCGGTGGCGTACAGGTGGCGCGCGGATACCTGGGGCGCCCCGATCTGACGCGGGAGCGGTTCGTCCCCTTCGAGGACGAGGAGGTGGGCGGCCGGGTCTACCGCACCGGCGACCTGGTCCGGTGGCGGCCGGACGGGCAGCTGGAGTTCCTGCGCAGGATCGACCACCAGGTCAAGATCCGCGGCAACCGCATCGAACTGGGTGAGGTGGAGGCCAACCTGATCACCCATCCCGGTGTCGGCGAGGTCGCCGTGACCGTCCGGGAGGATGTACCCGGCGACAAGCGGCTGGTGGCCTACCTGGTGGCCGCGGGACCGGACGCCCCGAGCATCACGGAACTGCACGCGCACCTCGGGCGCCACCTGCCCGACTACATGGTCCCGGCGGCGTTCATGGTGCTGGTGCGGCTGCCGCTGACCGCCAACGGCAAGGTGGACCGGGCGGCACTGCCGGTCCCCGACGGCAGGCGGCCGGACCTCGGAACGTCCTACACGGCGCCGCGCAACACCGTCGAACGGCACATCACGGCCGTCTGGGCGGAGCTCCTGGGCATCGAACGCATCGGCGTCCACGACAACTTCTTCCAGCTGGGCGGCCATTCGCTGCTCGCCACTCAGGTCGCGTCACGGCTGCGGAAGGCGTTGCGGGTCGACGTACCGGTACGGGCGGTGTTCGACCACCCGACGCCCGCCGAACTGGCGCAGAACATCGCGGACCTGATGATGGCGGCGATCAACGCACAGTTCGCGCCGGCCGGATGACGGCGTACGCCTTCACCGCGAAGGCCGCGGTGGGGGCGTACGGTCGGGCACGGACCGTGTCAGACCATGTCCTCGACCCGGATGCCGCCCTGGGCGATGGCCAGGGCGCCGAGCTGGAAGCGGCTCTGCGCACCGAAGCGGTCGGTCAGCTTCTCGGAGAGCCGGCGCACCGTGCGCAGCGAGACGTCCATCCTGCGGGCGGCGGCGGCGTCGGTGAGCCCCTGTGCCCAGAGTCTGAGCACGTGCTGCTCCTGGAGGGAGAGACCGCCACGGGTACGCGGGCGTGCCTCGGTCAGCGGCAGCGCCTCCTTCCAGAGGCGGCTGAACAGGGCGGCGAACGCCTCGGTGACCGACTCGACGCCGCACACCATCGCGCCGGCGACGGACCGGGCGCTCACGACCGGCACCACGGTGTGGGTGCGGTCGCAGAGGATCATCCACGCGGGCAGCGACGGCAGCGTACGAATCGAACCGATGCTGTCGTCGTTCCCCCGTACCCGGCCCATCGTCTCGGGATCGTTGCGGACGCTCTCCAGGACGATGGTGCGGGCCACCGTGCCGCGCCGGCGCAGGATCTCGTCGATGGGCCGGGCGGACTCGGCGGCGGGCACGGCGAGCCGCTCGGTGGGACCGACGGCCAGCCACTCCTGCTCGCACCCTTCGGCGAGTTCCGCGACGCGCCGCCACACGGCGTCCGCACCGGCCAGCCACTCGACGCCCGGCATGCTGTCCCGGCCGCCGCGGGCGTGCTCGGACAGCAGCCTGGTCACCTCCAGCCGGCTGTCCTCCACCTGGAGCCGGTGGAGGGCGAGTTCGTCCTGCTGCCGGGCGAGCATCGCTGTCAGGCCCACCCCGGGGTCGACCGGCTGCCAGCCGGTGGCGGTGTCGCCGGGGACCACGAGCAGGAGGGCGGACAGCCGCTCCAGCCGCTCCCGGACCGTGTCCTCCGCCTCCTTCAACTGCTCCGCCAACTCGCTGACTCCGGCGCCGGGCAGGTCGACCATGGCGAGATAGACGCTCCGTGCGAGGGAGTCGATACCCAGAGAGGTCAGCATGTCCTTCACTCCTGTTGTCTCGGCCGTACGGCACCAGTTGGTCACGCATCGAGTCGGACGGCGCTCCACGGGCCGGTGCGGAAGGGTCCGTGCCGCTGCGGGATTCCGCCGGCCGGACATCAGTACACGGGAGGCCGGGCGGCGGCGGATGCGGGCCGACCACCCACGTTGTGGCGGATGCTCCCCGCAACGTGCGGCCGGAACGGGCGGGGCGCAGCGGAGGGCGGGCGGCCCGATACCGTCCGCGTCATGACACGGTCTCCGGCGTCGTTGGGCAGTCACCCGTTCGCGGCAGGGGTTACGATCGCGCGCATGCCCGCCTCGCAGCCGACCATCCTGGCCACCTCCGGAGGGCATCGCGTCGGTGCCCGTGCTCGGGTGCTTTTCGACTCCCTGGTCCACCACGCGGTCGATCTGTCAGGGGTGAACGGCCGGCGTCCGCGCATCCTCTACCTGGGCACGGCGGTGGGGGACGCGGAGCACGTCACCGCGCGCATGCACGAGGCGGCCAGGGTGGCGGGATTCGATCTGACGCCGCTGCACCTGTTCCCCATGCCGAACGTGGACGACGTGGAAGGCACGCTCCTCGACCACGACGTCGTGTGGGTCATGGGCGGGTCGGTGGCGAATCTCCTGGCGGTGTGGCGGGTGCACGGCCTGGACGGGGCGCTGCGGCGCGCCTGGCAGGCAGGGGTCGTGCTGAGCGGGGTGAGCGCCGGATCGATCTGCTGGTTCGAGGGCGGCGCGACCGATTCGTACGGGCCGGATCTGCGGCCGGTGGTGGACGCGCTCGGCTTCCTGCCGTACGGCAACGGTGTCCATTACGACTCCGATCCCGGCCGCCGTCCGCTGATCCACCGGCTGGTCGCGGACGGCACCCTGGGGACGGCGCACTGCACCGACGACGGAGTGGGGCTCGTCTACCACGGCACCCGTCTCGTGGAGGCGGTCACGGAGTCGGCGGGCAAGGGCGCCTATCTGGTGACGCGCGAGGGTGACGGGGTGCGGGAGGAACGCCTGGAGCCACGCCTGCTGCCGCCGGCCCGGTCATGACTCCCTCCGTGCGGGCGGCGTCAGCCGGGGTGGGGGTTCCGGCGGCCCAGGTGGAGGACGGGCCCGGGGCATGGGCCGTGACCTGTGGGTTCGTCCGCCGCCGCCGGGAACACGGGCCGCGTGCGCACGGGTTCGCCGGCGCGGAGCCCCACCTTCCGGCGGGCCCGTCGGAGAATATGAGGGATGCACCCCCATGCAGGCGTCATACGGTGTCTGCGACGTTCCTCCTGTGACCGAATCAGCTGCACCCACGATGCTCCGAAGCGCGCACCTGCCGCTCGCCTGGTGGGCCCCCGCGCTCTCCCTCGCCGAGCGCGTCGGCGCCCCCGGCCGCCCCGTGGCGTCACCCGTGACCGCCACGGCCGGCCGTGCCCCATGGGCCGTAGGGGACACAGCGGGCTTCGCGGCGCGGCTGGCCCACCTCGGTCTCGACGAACGTGCCGTGTGGGCCCTCGCCGGCGAGGCGCCGGAAGATCTGGCGGACCGCGCCGGCACTCCGCGCTGGGCCGGATACGTCGAAGAGGCCCTGGACCGTGCCCACGGCGCCGCACAGCCGGAGCCGGGTGGCGACGCGACCGGGCCCGAGGTGTTCGCACCGGTCCTGGCGCCGCTGGTGGTGCCGGCCTCCGACACCCTCGACCGGCGGCTGGCGCCGCTTCCGGCAGCGGAACGGAACATGCTGCGCGCCGCGTTCGAGCAATGGCTGCTGAGCCGGATGGCCCGCCAGGCGGCCCGCACCCTTGTCCGCGAACTGGACGGCGCCCGGCGCGCCGGACGGCTCCCCGGGGCCACGCCCCGCGATCGTTTCGCCTCCTTCCTCGCCGCCAACAGCAGCGCGGACGGCCTGCGGAAGCTGTTCACCGCCTATCCGGTGCTGGCCAGAATGCTGGGCCGGACCGCACTGGACGCGGCCGACGCGGTCGCCGAACTGGGCCTGCGGCTGCACGCCGACCGCGAGGAACTGGTGACCGTCCTCCTCGACGGACGCGACCCGGGCCCGCTCACCCGCATCGAACTGGGCCGGGGCGACGCCCACCGCGGTGGGCGCTCGGTGGCGGTGCTGGAGTTCGCGGACGGCTCACGGGCGGTGTACAAGCCGCGTCCGCTGGGGCAGCACGCCCTGCTGGACGACCTGACCCGCTGGCTCACCGGCCGGGTCGACGGCCTTGAGCTGCGTACCCCGCGCACGGTGCGGCGGCAGGAGCACGGCTGGCTGGAGTTCATCGAGCACCGCTTGTGCGGCTCGGTGACGGAGGCGGACGCCTTCTACCGGCGTCAAGGCGCCCTGCTGGCTCTGCTGTACGCGGTGGACGGCGCGGACATGCACTACGAGAACCTCATCGCCTCCGGTGGCCAGCCGGTGCTCGTAGACGCCGAAACCCTGTTGCACACCGGGCTTCCGCAGGCCACCACGGCCGAGGCCGACCCGGCCGCCGACGCCCTCCAGGCTTCCGTGTACCGGACGTGCCTGCTGCCCTATCTGCTGATCGGTGAGCACGGCGCACTGGACATCTCCGCCCTGGGCCGCACCGAGGAAGGCACGTACCCGAGCGAGGGCCTGCGCTGGGAGAACAGCGGACTGGACACCATGCGCGTCGTACGGGGTCCGGTGACCAGCCCGGCCGCACAGAACCAGCCGCTGCCCGACGGGCACCACTTCCGGGGCGCCGACCACCGCGCCGCGCTGCTGGACGGCTTCCGCACCACATACGCCGCGATCCGCGCGCACGGCGCGGAACTCACCGCGCCGGGCGCTCTGCTGGAGCGGCACGCGGAGAGCCCGGCACGGCTGATCGTGCGCTCCACCCGGCTGTACTCGACCCTGCTGGAGGAGTCCACCCACCCGGCGCTGCTCGGCGACGCGCTCGCCCGGGACGCCGCGTTCGCGGTGCTGTGGACCGAGTCGGCGCACGACCCGGCGCGCGGCCGGCTGGTGGAGCACGAGACCGAGGACCTGTGGCGCGGGGACATCCCCCTCTTCGTCCACCGGCCGTCCGGGACGGGGGTGCGGACGGCCGGTGGGACCTGGCTGCCGGACCTGCTGCCGGTGGAGAGCCTGAGCGCGGTCCGCGCCAAGGTCGCCCGGATGGACGAGGTCGACTGCCGGGACCAGGAATGGATCGTCTCGGCCGCGCTGGCCGTACGCGAGGCGGGCTCCCCGCTGGTCAGGCCGCGCTCCGAGCTGGTGCCGGCTCCCATGCCGGCCGTGGTGCCGGAGCCGTCACGGCTGCTCGCCGCGGCCTGCGGGATAGCCGACGAGATCGCCGCCCGCGCCGTGCGGTCCGACGGCCGGGCCAACTGGCTCGGCCTGGAGTGCCTGCCGGGCGAGCACTGGTCGGTCCTCCCGATGGGTGCCGGACTCGCCCAGGGATACACCGGAGTCGCGCTCTTCCTGGCCCAGGCCGGACTGCTCGCGGGGGCCGACCGCTACACGGCGCTCGCCCACGAGGCGGTACGGCCGCTGCCGGCCCTGCTGAAGATGCTGGCCACCGACCCCGAACTGTGCGCCGCGGTCGGACCGGGAGCGTACAACGGGCTCGGCGGCATCCTGTACGGCCTGGTACGGCTGTCGGCTCTCCTCGACGCCGACCTGGCGGACTCGCTGCCCGACGCGCTCACCGCACTCGAACACGCGGTGGTGGCCTGCCCGGACCCCGGGTTCGCGGACGGTATCGCCGGCGCCCTGGCGGCGGCGGTCGCCGCCCACGAGGCGACGGGCGCCCGGCGGGCCCTGGAACTGGCCGACGCGGTGGCGGACACCCTGGCCGCCGCGGTGGCCCAGAGCAGTTGCACCGCGGAGTTCGCCGAGGGCGTCGCGGGCATCGGCTGGGCGCTGTGGCACCACGCGGACCACCGGGCGGACGGAAAGGGACACCCGGAGGTGGCGGCCGGGCTGCTGCGCTCGGCCAACGCCACGCCCGACGCCGCCGCGCACGGCCCGTCGTGGACGACCGGTCTGCCCGGGATCGCCGCCGCCACCGCGCATCTGCCGGGGCGCGGCGACCTCGCCGCCCGGCTGGCCGCCCTCGGCGACGGCCCCGACCTCAGCGCGGGCCACGGTGCCTTCGGCGCCCTGGAGGCGCTGTCGGTCCTGGCCAACCGGGGCGACGCCACGGCGTCCGCCGCTCTGACCCGTACCGCCGGCCGGGTACTCGCGACCGTCGAGGCGCAGCAGCACCGCTGCGCCACCCCCGACCAGGTGCCCTCTCCCGGAATGCTGACGGGCCTCGCCGGCATCGGCTACGGCCTGCTCCGTCTCTACTCCCCCGCCCGTGTCCCGTCCGCGCTCCTGCTGGAGCACTCCTGTCCGAGCCCCATGCCCATCTGTTGAGGGACAGATCGTGTTCTAGAAGTCCCGTCCGTCATGCCGCTCCTCTCCGCTCTCCAGTCGTCTCAGCTCTCCTCCACCCCCGCACCCGCGCACTTCCACACGAAGGGACTCTCCCCATGAACCAGCACTCCAGCCGCGCCGCGTCCGCCAACACCGCCAACACCGCCGCCGACGCCGGCACCGAGGCCCTCGCACCTGCCGTCGACGAACAGGACGCGGTCGGCGGCATCACCCTCTCGGGCCGCAACCGCGCCTGCGCTCGCGCGCGCATCCTGGCCGGAATGGTCCTCACCAGCGGAATCGTCATCACGCTGAGCTCGATCGACACCTCGGTGTCCTCGCCCCAGTAGCCGCCCCCGGGCCAGGCCCCCGGCGGGCTCGGCCGGCCGGGCGGAATCGGAATCTGGACGGCCCCCCTACGGTTACGGACAATCTGATTTATGCTTCGAGATCATGCGCTCCCAAGCACCTTCCCTCATCGGCCGGGATACCCAACTGGGGCTGCTCGAGCGTGCGTTGTCCGAGGCCCAGCAAGGGCGCGGCGGTGTGGTCTTCGTGGTGGGCGAAGCCGGGGCCGGCAAGTCCCGGCTGGCGGCCGAGGCAGTGGGCAGCGCGCTCGGGATCGGGATGGGCGTGCTGCGGGGACGCAGCAGCACCACCGGCCCCGTGGTGCCGTTCCGGCCGCTGACCGAGGCGCTGATGTCGCTGTTCCGCACGGGTGAACCGCTGGACGAACTGTCCCTGGGACCGTACAGACCGGTGCTGGGACGGCTGATACCCGACTGGAACACCGGTGCCGGCGACAGCAGTTCGATGGTCATTCTGGGTGAGGCCGTGCTGCGGCTGCTCATGGCCACCGACCGCGGCCGGGGCCGGCTCCTGGTGCTGGAGGATCTGCACGACGCCGACCCCGAGACGCTGGGGGTCCTGGAATATCTCGTGGACAACCTGGAGTACAGCCCGGTCCTGCTCCTCGCCACCATCCGCACGGACTTCAGCGACGCTCTGGATCTCGCGCAGTCGGCCCGCCGGCGCGGCGCGGCCTCGGTCGTGGAACTGCCGCCGCTGACCCGCCCCCAGGTGCACGAACTGGTGGCGGGTCAGTTGGGCGCCTCCCCCGGGGAAGTGCCCACGCAGGTGCTGGAGCGGTTGTGGGAGGGCAGCGCGGGCAGCCCCTACCTGGTCGAGGAGCTGCTCCAGTCGATGATCGGCGCGGGCACCCTGGTGCAGGGACCGGACGGCTGGCGAACGGTCGGTGATCCGCGCGGCGATGTCTCCTCCGCTCTGGCCCGGGGAATCCTGCGCCGCATCGAGCGGCTGGGTACGGAGGGCCTGACGCTGCTGTCGGCGGCGGCCGTACTGGGCAGACGGTTCCCGCTGACCGTGCTCCAGCAGATGACGGGAGTCGACGACCGGGCGCTGCTGAGCCATCTGCACGCCGGTGTCGCCGCTCGCCTGGTGGTGCCGGACGAGCCCGCTCCCGACTGGTACTCCTTTCGCCATTCACCCACCGTGGAAGCGCTGTTCACCCGCCTGACGCCCGGCCAGCGGACAGAGCTGGCCCGCCAGGGCGCGGAGGCGGTGGAGAAACTGCACCCGCAGTTACCCGGCGAGTGGTGCGCCCTCGCGGCGGGGCTGCGGTCGGAGGCCGGCGAGGACGCGGCGGCCGGCAAGCTGTTCACGGAGGCGGGGCGGCGGGCCCTGACGGCGGGCGCGCTCGGTTCGGCGGTGACCTTGCTCAGTCAGGCGGAAACCCTGCTGGCGCGGGCCGGCGACCCGCAGGAGCGGGCGGGTGCGCTGGAGCACCTGCTGCCCGCGCTGGCCGAGTCCGGCGACTTCGACCGGGCCTTCGGACTGGTCGAGCATCTGCACGCCCTGGACAGCGCCGGGCTGGGCGCGTCACGTCTGGCAGTCCTGCACACCCGGCTGGCCAAGGTGGCGCACACGGCGGGGCGCTGGAGCGACGGGAACCGGCAGATCGACCGGGCCCGCGAGGTGCTGGGGGCGAGTCCGGACGGTGCTGCGGCAGCGGCCGTCGACGTCACCGCCGCCTATCTCGCGCTGGACACTCCCGGCACCGACCGTATCCAGCACGCGGAGGAGCTCGCCCGCTCCGCGGCCGACGCCGCCGACCGCTACGGACTGCCCTCGGTCGCCTGCCAGGCGTGGGAGCTGCTGGCGACCGTGGCCCGCGAGCGGGACCCGCACGAGTCCCGCGCCATGCTCGAGAAGGCCCTGTCGACGGCGGAGCGGCACCAGCTCCCCCTGCGGCGGATGTACGCGGCGACCCGTATCGGCGGCAACGACTGGCTGGCGGAGGGGGACACCACCGGGCTGGTGTCCGCCCGGGAGGAGGCCCTGCGGCTTGGCTCGATCAACATCGTGCACACCGTGGACGGCATCCTCGTCCTGGACGGGGTGATGCGGGGCGCCCGCGAGGCGACGCGGGACGCCGCCACCGAGTGCCTGACGATCGTGCGCAGGCTCGGGCTCGCCCCGGCCGTCCGGTACCTCCTGATGTCACTGGCGTCACTGGAGGCGCACCAGGGCGACCGGCGCGCGATGGAGGCCGCCCTCGGCTCATTCGCCGAATGGGAGGGGACGGGCTCGCAGGAGGAGCCGCTCACCCTGGGCATGGCCCGCGCCTTCTGCGCCCTGATGGAGGAGAACCGGGACCTGGCACGGGCCGAGCTGGGGGCGGTGTCGGCGCTGGAGCGGCACAACCCGAGCACCTACCACCTCAGCGGCACCCACGGGGTGGGGCTGCTGCTGGACGTGCTGGCCGGTGACGCGGACCGCGCCCGGCACGAGGAGGTCGCCGCCACGGCAGTCGGGCGGATGCGGTGGAACCGCCAGTTCGTCACGCTCGCGGATGCCGTCCTGCTCGGCCGGGAGGGGCAGGGCGAACGGGCGGCCGAGCGCATAGAAACGGCGCTGCGCGATGCCGCCGTGTACCCGGCCGCCCTGCACCTGGGCCTGCGGCTGGTCGCGGACGCGGCGCACGAGGACGGCTGGGGTGAGCCGGTCGCCTGGCTCAGGCGGGCCGAACACCACTTCCACGAGCAGGGGGTGCCCGCCGTCACGAACGCCTGCCGGGCCGCCCTTCGACGCCTCGGTGCCCCCGTGCACCAGCACCGCAGCGGCACGGACGGCATCCCCGAACAGCTGCGGGCCCTCGGCATCACCGTGCGGGAGTACGAGGCGTTCCGGCTCCTCGCCGACCGGCTGAGCAACAAGGACATCGCCGACCGGCTGTTCATCTCGCCCCGCACGGTCGAGAAGCACATCGCCAGCCTGATGAACAAGACGGGCGCGGCCGACCGCGCGGACCTGTGTGCGCGGTCGACCCGGCTGCCGAAGGCGTGAGGGCTGGGAGAAGCCCCCACTCCGGCAAGAGCCCGGCGCGGACGGAGGGTGTCTGGCGGCGAGGGCCCAAGTGGGCGAAAATGCCTTCACCGCCCGTGAGCATGGCATCCACGCGTTCGATCCAGTTGGAGAGCCGATGACCCCCAGCGCCACCACCAGAGATACGCAGCCTCTCGCCCACGCGTTACCGGTTCCCCGGGGACCGCTGTCCGAGACCGTGGTCACCGCGCTGACGAAGCGTCCGGCCTCGGAGCCGTTCCCCCTGGATGCCGTGGATCGGATCGATCCGTACGGCGAGGATCTGACGCTGGCCCTGCACACCTGTTATGAGCTGCACTATCGGGGCTTTGACGGTGTCGACCCGCTGTGGGAGTGGGATCCGGAGCTGCTTCGGCTGCGGGCCGCGATGGAGCACGTCTTCCTGACGGCGCTGCGTGCGGACGCCGAGGGTGGTGACGATGTCTCGGCCGTACTGGACGGGTTGCTGGTCGAGACGGTGCCCGGTGACGGGGTCTCGCACTATCTCCGGGACTCCGCGGACTGGGAACAGATGCGTGAGTATTTCGCGCACCGTTCGGTGTATCACCTGAAGGAGGCCGACCCGCACGCCTGGGTGATTCCCCGTCTTCAGGGACAGGCCAAGGCCTCCTTGGTGGCGGTCGAGTTCGACGAGTTCGGCGGCGGCCGTGCCGAGAGAGCCCACTCCCAGCTGTTCGTCGACCTCCTGGTCGGTGCCGGGCTCTCTCCCGCGTACCTGCACTACGTGGATGACGTTCCCGCACCCGCGATCGCGATCGTGAACCTGATGTCGATGTGCGGACTGCACCGGAGGCTGCGCGGCGCGCTGGTCGGTCACTTCGCGGCGGCCGAGATCACCACCGCGCCGAGCGCACAGCGGATCGCCCAGGCGCTGGACCGGCTGGGTGCGGGGCCGGAGTGCACGCTCTTCTTCACCGAGCACATCGAAGCCGACGCCGTGCATGAACAGGTACTGCGTCGTGATGTCATCGGCGACCTGCTCCGGCGGGAGCCCCGGCTTGCCGGGGACGTGGTGTTCGGGATCGCGGCCACCGAGCTGCTGGAGGGCAGGCTGGCCGCGCACCTGCTCGGTGCTTGGCGCAGCCGCAGGACATCGCTGCGCCGGGCGCTGCCCGAGCAGTCAGCCGGGTTCTGATTCCAGGGTCTGGTCGTCGGAATCCTGGCGGACGCGTCGGCGGTGGCTGGTGTCACAGAACGGGTGCCGCCGACTGCGTCGGCATACGCAGAGGGCCACCACGAAACGGTCCGAGACGACGACCTCGTCGTCACTGGTCACCACCTCGACGGGGCCTTCGACGAGGAGCGGGCCACCGGGAACCAGGGTGACCCGTCTCCGGTCGGGCGTTCCGGTAGCCGTGCCCGGAACCGCACTAGGTTGGGTCGTTCCGCCGGTCTCCACGGATCACCACCAGTTCCTCGTGACGTTGGCCCGCCCTGATGAATCCCTGCTCCTCCAGAAACGGGACCCGACGGTTCATGACGGGGCCGAACGGCACTGTCCGCCGGGCCACCACGGCGGCCTTCAGCCCTCCCCTGTGCAGCAGGTCCACGGTGGTCTCCACCCCGCACACGGCGGAATGGACGACCAACAGCATGCCGCCGCTGGAGAGCATCCCGGCGGCGTTGACGCACAGCGGATCGAGCAGGGCCCGTCCGTCACGCGCGGCGTCCCACGCCCTGCTCGGTCCGCTCCGGGGAAGAGTTCCTTGAGGGGCCGGTACATACGGTGGGTTGGCGAGTATGACGTCGAACTGCCGGGCGGCGGGAAATGACAGCGCGTCCCGGCGTTCGACCCGGACCGGGAGCCCGCGTACCCGGGCGTTGAACCGGGTCGCCAGCGTGGCACGGCGCGAGATATCCACCGCCGTGACGTGTCCGGCTCCGACGCCCGCCGCGGCGATGGCCAACGCACCGGTTCCGGTGCACATGTCCAGAACCCGTGCGCCAGAGGGAATTCCGGCGTGATACAGCGCCTGGACCAACAACCACGTATCTGTCTGGGGCCGGTACACACCGGGAGGTCTCAGTAACCACACGGCGCGATCCGTGCATCGTGGGAATCGGCCTCTCCGATGTCAGAGCTCATCGCCTGCCTCACTACGGTCCTGGGAGCGTGTGAAGAGAAAGATGCCGTACTGCCATTCCTCGTCGACCCACTGTGCGCGCAGTTCAAGACCGCGTGCGATGACGTCGGCCACGAGCTGCTCACGCTGGAACTTGTGGGACAGGCCCACGTTGAGCGAGTCACCGCGCCGCAGGTTCAGCTCAAGATCCAGATCGTGAAGCGCGACGGAATGTTCCTCGTTCGCGTAAACACGCGCGTCGACGGTGCCGGTATCGGAATCGAAGTGCGCCCGCGCAGAGAAATTCCGCGGGTCGAAGGTGCCGCCGAAGCGCCGGTTGAGATGGTCCAGATGATTGAGCCGGAACCGTGTGAAGGCAGACCGGCCGACCGGATCGTTGTAAGCGGCTTCGAGTATCCGGGCCGGCTTCAGGAGATCGACCGAGACCAGGAAGCCGTCACCGGGCCCAAGCGTGCTGACGATTTCGGAGAGCAGCCTGTCGCGCTCCTCAAGGGGCATATTGCCGAGATTGCTCCCGAGGAACGAGATCGTCACCGGCTCGGGTTTGCTGTTCCTCAGCCAGGCCAACCCTGCCTCGTACCGGCCCCACAGCCCCTGCACCCGCAGGCCGGGCAGCTCGGCGGTCAGGTCGCGCCCACTGGCCTCGAGCATCTCGCGGCTGACATCAATCGGCAGATAGGACGTCGAACGGCGGTCGGCACAAGCCGCCAACAGCAGACGGGTCTTCTTCGCACTCCCGCTGCCCAGCTCCGCGATCAGCCCGCACCCGATCAGGTCGGCCATCTCCCCGGCATGGCGCTCCAGCAGCCCGTACTCGACCCGGGTGAGGTAGTAGTCGGGTAACTCGGTGATCAACTCGAACAAGTCCGATCCGAGCGCGTCGTACCCGAAGTGAGCGGGAACCCGCGGTGGATTCTCCCGTAGACCGGTCAGAAGGGCCGACCGGTCGTCCCAGAAGGCCGCCCCTTCGTCAACCGCCACAATATCGACCCGGCTCAGCGTCATGATGCCTCTCCTGACTCCTCGGGCCCCGCCTCCCCAGACGGTGGCCCCAACCCCACTACCTGTCCTGCGTGCGTCGATCAGACGGAACGTGAAGGCGGCTGACACTCCGGTCGCCCCGTGGAGCCTGCCACTACGCCATAGCAGGCAAACCGACAATCCCCATAACTTCTCCGGCCCGTCAGCAATTGCATATGACAGCGCGACCGAATTTCAGCCAAGCCCCTCCAGCCCGACGGACTGCCGCGACCGCTCAGCAGTGATCGCCTTCAACAACGTGGTACCGGGTACGGCCCGCCGAAGTGGGTCTTGGCGCAGTACCGTCATGGCCTGAAGGGGCTCCCAGTTCGGCGGGACAACCGACGAGACGGACCAGATCGACCGGCAAATGCCGGTGCGTCGCACAGTGCGCCGGGCAGCGCGGCGCAGAAGGTGTGAGCCGTCCCCGGACGGGGCGGCGACTTCGACGGTTGTTGCCACGCAGGGGAACGGTCCGGCTCCGGACCACGAGGCATGTCGGTGTAGGTATCGGGGGCATCCTGTTGAATTCTCGATCCGTTCGGCGTTCAATTCCACTAGCTGCACGCGGGGGAAGCGAACCTCCACAGGCACGCACAGAGTTCTTTTATGTGACGATGTTCAATTGCTTATTCATTACTCCCAGCGTCACCGCAGAGGCCACTTCGGCAGAATGGGAACGGTTCCAGGATCTCGATGAATTCGTCCACATCCTCGTGAAGGCCTGCCCATTCCCCCTCCCCCCTGCGAGATGAGAAGCAGCCCATGGACCTGAACACGGTTCTCGACGTACGCGACGCGGGTCGTCACGAACCCTGGCGCGCGGGCGACGCCTGGCTCGGCGGCGGAACGTACCTCTTCTCGGAGCCCCAGCCACACCTGCGTCGGCTGGTGGATCTGAGCCGGATGGGCTGGGAGCCTGTCCAGGTGCTGCCCGACGGATCGGTGGAGATCGCGGCCACGTGCACGATCACGCAACTGTCACGCTTCGGCCGGACGCTCGACGCCGAAGCCGCTCCTCTCTTCGACCAGTGCTGCCGGGCGTTCCTGGCCTCGTTCAAGATCTGGAACATGGCGACCGTCGGCGGGAACCTGTGCCTGGCTCTGCCCGCGGGGCCCATGATCTCCCTGACCGCCGCGCTCGACGGCGCATGTCTGCTCCAGGCGCAGAACGGCACCCGGCGCAGCGTGCAGGTCGTCGACTTCGTGACCGGCGCGGGCCGAACGGATCTCGGCGAGGGCGAACTGGTGCGTGCGGTGACGCTCCCCGCGCGAGCGCTGAAGTCGCGTACGGCGTTCCGGCAAGCGTCGCTCCACGGGCTCGGACGCTCTGGCGCTCTCGTCATCGGGGCACTGGATCCAGAGGAGGGCGTCCTGTCCCTCACCATCACGGCCGCGACCCGACGCCCCTTCCGCCTCAGCTTCGCGCTGCCCTGCGGGCCGGCCGAGTTACGGGCGGTCATCACGGCGGCCGTGGGTGAATCCGACTGGTTCGACGACGTCCACGGGCTTCCTGAGTGGCGGCGGCACATGGTCCTGCGATTCGCCGGGCAGGTCCATGACGAACTCACGCGAGGGGGTGTGCGGTGAGCTTCGGTATCCGTGTGAACGATCAGCCCTTCGACTCGGCGCCCCGTCCCGGCCAGTGTCTGCGGACGTATCTGCGCGAGTGCGGCTGGTTCGGGGTGAAGAAGGGCTGTGATGCCGGGGACTGCGGCGCCTGCACGGTTCAGGTGGACGGCGAGCCGGTGCACAGTTGTCTGTACCCGGCGGTGCGCGCCGCGGGCCGCAGCGTGACGACCGTTGAAGGCTTGGCGGCCCCCGATGGCGAACTCCACCCGGTGCAGAAGAGGTTCCTGGACGCCCAGGGCTTCCAGTGCGGTTTCTGCACGGCCGGTTTCCTGATGACGACGGCCGCGCTGGAGGCCGAGCACGGTACCGAGGACGACGACGGCAAGCTGGACGACCTGCCGCGCGCCTTCAAGGGCAACCTCTGCCGCTGCACCGGCTACCGTGCCATCGAGGACGCCGTGCGGGGCGTACAGCACATCGAACGCCCGCGTTCGGGTGAGGCGGTGGGCAGGAGTCCGGGTGCGCCCGCGGGCCCGGACGTGGTGACCGGCACCGCCCGCTACACCTTCGACGTCAAGGTGCCCGGTCTGCTCCACATGAAGTTGCTTCGCTCCCCGCACCCACACGCCCGGATCGTGTCCATCGACACCTCCGAGGCACTTCGGGTGCCGGGCGTGCGAGCCGTCCTGACCCACGAGGACGCGCCCGCGACCCTGTACTCCTCGGCCCGCCACGAGCGCCCCGGCGTGGACCCCGACGACACACGCGTCCTCGACGACACCGTCCGATTCGCCGGCCAGCGCGTGGCCGCAGTCGTCGCGGACAGCGAGCGGGACGCCGAGGAGGGCTGCCGCCGGATCAGGGTGGAGTACAGCCGGCTCCCCTACGTCATGGACGCGGAGGAGGCGATGGCACCCGGCGCTCCCGTCCTGCACGCCGGCAAGGGCCCCGAGACGCGGATCGCCCGCGTCGAGAACAACGTAGCCGCTGAGGTACACGGTGAAATCGGCTGCGTCGACGACGGTTTCGCGGAGGCCGCCGTCGTGTACGAGGAGACCTTCCGCACGCAGCGGGTGCAGCACGCAAGCCTGGAGACGCATGGCTGTGTCGCGTACTTCGAGCCGAAGGAGGACGGTGCCGGTGAGCGCCTGACGATCCGCTCCTCCACCCAGACGCCCTTCCTGACACGCCGCGCGATCTGTGCTCTGTACGGGCTGCCCGAGGACGAGGTCCGCGTCGTCGCGGGGCTCGTGGGAGGCAGCTTCGGCGGCAAACAGGAGATGCTCACCGAGGACATCGTCACGCTGGCCGCGCTGAGACTGCGCCGCCCGGTGAAGCTGGAGTACACGCGCGCCGAGCAGTTCCACGGGGCGACCACCCGCCACCCGTTCACCATCGGCGTCAGGATCGGTGCCCGCCAGGACGGCACGCTGACCGCCATCCAGATGCGGGTGGTCTCCAACACCGGCGCCTACGGCAACCACGGTCCTGCCGTGTTGTGCACCGGCGTCGGAGAGTCGTTCGCCATGTACCGCGCACCGCACAAGAGGGTCGACGCGTTCTCGGTCTACACCAACGTCGTCCCGGCGGGCGCCTTTCGGGGGTACGGGCTCAGTCAGGTGACGTTCGCCCTTGAGTCGGTGATGGACGAACTGGCCCGGCGTCTCGGCATGGACCCGCTGATCCTGCGGGAAAGGAACATCATCAGGCCCGACGAGCACGTGCTGAGCCCGATCGGTGAGGAGGAAGAGGACCTGCACATCGCTTCCTACGGCCTCGACCAGTGTCTGGCCGTGATCCGCGGAGCCGTGGCCGGGGACCACAGCGCCGACGGCACACCGGAGGGATGGGTTACCGGGCAGGGCGCAGCCCTGGCCATGGTCGCCACCGGTCCACCAGGGGGCCACCACGCCGACGCGGCCATCAGTCTGCGCCTGGACGGAACGTACGACCTGGCCGTCGGCACAGCCGAGTTCGGCAACGGCACCACTACCGTGCACAGGCAGATCGCCGCCGACGCGCTCCACACCACCGTGGACCGGATCACCATCCGGCACTCCGACACCGACGCCGTCCGCCACGACACCGGCGCGTTCGGTTCGACCGGCACGTTCGTGGCCGGCAAGGCAGTGCTGCTCGCGGCGGAAGAGCTCGCCGACCGGCTGCGGAGCTTCGCGGCCCGGTACACGGGGGTGGCCGGACACATGTGCGTACTCGGCTCCGAGACCGTCGACTGCGCGGGCCGGACCCTCACACTGGAAGAGCTCCGTCAAGCGGCCCACACCGACTGCGCACCGGAGGCTGTCTCCGCGCGGGGACACTGGAGCGGCAGCCCGCGTTCGGTGGCCTTCAATGCCCACTGGTTCCGCATCGCTGTCGACCCGGACACCGGCGAGATGAGGATCCTGCGCAGCGTCCATGCCGCTGACGCCGGCAAGGTGATGAATCCCGTTCAGTGCCGCGGCCAGGTCGAGGGTGGAGTCGCCCAGGCACTGGGGGCCACGCTCTTCGAGCGCGTACGGCTCGACGAACGGGGCGAGGTGACCACAGACGCCTTCCGGAACTACCGCCTGCCCCAGCACGCCGACGTGCCGCGCACCGAGGTCCACTTCGCGGAGACCGACGACACGATCGGCCCGCTCGGCGCCAAGTCGATGAGCGAGAGCCCGTTCATCCCGGTAGCCCCCGCCTTTGCCAACGCACTGCGCGACGCCACCGGCGTCCGGTTCACCGAACTGCCCCTGACCCGCGACCGCGTCTGGCTGGCCATTGCGCAGCGGGCCCGCGCTCGGACCTCACCGGCCGAAACACCTGGGGCATAGGCGGTGAAGTGTCCCGGAGACTCCGGACAGGCGCCGGCCTTCTCGATTCACGCGCGGACGCGGAGCCTGGTCGCTCCGGTGCCGGCGAGTGTGTTCCTGCTGAACGGTCCGGACCTGACCGGAGGCGGGAGTACCGGGCAGCAGTGATCCGAGGACCGCGCCCACCTGCAAGGCAGCGCCACCGAGCAGTGCGGCCGTCAGGCCTGGGGGTCTCCGAGCGCGTACAGCCGGGGAAGGTTGACGACGATCGCCTCCTGCGTGCTGCGGGCGATGACGACCACGGCCTCCTCCGTCGGGTCGGGGTTCTCCTCCCGGTGCGGCACGAAGGGCGGGACGAAGATGTAGTCGCCGGGCGAGGTGCGCAGCCGTACCTCCTCCGGTTCGCCGCCCGAGTCGTCCAGGAAGACGAACTCGGGGTGTCCGCTGACCACATGGATGGCGGTCTCGGACTCACCGTGGTGGTGGTCGGAGGAGGAGGTCGCGGGGGCCACGTGGGTCTGGCCCATCCACAGCTTCTCCGCTCCGACGGTCTTTCCGCTGACGGCGGCGAACCTGCGCATGCCTCCCGTCTGGGCGGTGTCGCCGTCCAGGGCGTCCGCACGGATGTGGTGCACCCGGCTGCGCAGTGGCGCGGCCGACTGGTCCGGGGCGTCGTGGAGGTGAGGGTGAAAGCCTTCACCGGGGGTCGTCAGCGGCTCACTCATGGCAGGGACGGTAGAGCGGCACAGAAAAGGATGTCAAGAGGTGTCCATTGCCCTTCACCTGCGGCAATGTTGCCGCAATGTGGGCGGATGTGGGTGCGGACCCCCGGCCCGTGTCGTGGTGGCACCGCCGTAGTCGCCTCAGGTCGTGCGAGCCGGCCGATCGGACCGGAAGCATGGCCGGTCGGCCGACGCGGAGCCGGAGAACGCGGGCTAGCGTCCTTCTCCGCAGGTAACACCACGGAGAGAAAGGCAGCCCGATGGATCAGCGAACGTCCGACCGCGACGCCGACGTGACCACCGAGTTCGAGAGGGACGTCGTCAAGCTCTTGCTGGAGGCGATGCGCGCGGTGGACAAGCAGGAACGCGAGGATGTCGGTACGGAAAGCGTGCTGTACGCGCTGGTGTCGGGTGACTCGGCCGCAGGTTCCGCGATCGCACCCGGAATAAGGGCTTCCGGCTCGCTCGGCGGTTCGATCGGGTGCCGGGGGACGTCCGTGTGGGTCAGTGAGGACGCGGGTGACGGCACGGCGGGAAGCCCGGACGACGAGCGGGAGATCGGCGCCTTCTGGCGGGAGGTCCGGCTGGAGGAGGCCAAGAGGCTGCGCCGGCAGAACCGGAAGCAGAAGGAGGAGCAGGGGCAGGGGCAGGAAGGTCTTGAACTCCCTCCGATGACAGGCGCGTTGCGGACCTGTCTACGCAAGGCGCTGGAAGCCGCACGGGAGGAGGGCACCGCTTCCGTGCGCGTCCGGCACGTGGCGCGCGCACTGGTCGGGCTGCCCGATACGCGTGCCCGCGAGGCCATGGCGCTGGAGAAGGTGGACGTTCCGGCTGCCTCGATGGCGCTCGACGCGTTGCGGGGAAAGGACGAAGTACCGGAGCCCGGATCGGTGTTGATCCTGCGCAACGCGGGGACGTTCGGGAAGAACGGCAATCCGCTGACCCGGAAGTTCACCGCCTGGATATTCGGGGGCGGCGCCGGGTTCGGTTCCGCAGTCGTGGGTGCGGTGCGCACGGAGGCACCACGGGGGGCGGCGCGGCGCGGGGCATCGGAGATGGAACCCGTCGATGTGCTGCTGGGGATCCTGGCGCTGGAACGGTCGTTGACCGTCGCGGGGCGTGAGCTGCCCGAGAAGCTGACGGGAGCGAACCAGGGGGCCGCACTCCTGCGCCGGCACGGCGTACGGCAGGATGCTGTCACCCGGGTACTGCTCCCCACCACCGGGGACGCGGAGGAGGAGCCCCGGGAGGTCCCTGGCCACGCCGACTTCGAACGGCGGCTCCTGCACGTCACCCAGCTCACCGCCTCCGCTCAGGGCTCGCCCACGGTCGGTACGACCCACCTGCTGGCCGCGCTGCTGGACAAGGGAACGGACGCGGAGTCCGCGGCGGAGATCGAGCGTGTGCTGACCGAGAGCGGGGCGGACGTCGTCGGGCTGCGGGCGGAGCCGGAGCTCCGGGTCCCGGGCGGAGCGGCACAGGCGTCCTGACGCAGCCGCAGTGGTCCGCCGACGCGCACGACGAGAGCAGCCGTCGAGAACGGCGCCCACAGGGAGGAAACATGAGTCCGGCAGTGCGACCGTGCACACGGGTGCGCCGCGAGGCCGCCGCGATCCGGGAGGCGGTGCGCGCCGCCCCCCGGCGGACGGTCGTGACCGAGTGCGTACTCGCCGGCCTGGTCCTGCTGTGCTCGCTGGCGCCGGTTCCGCTGATTCCGCCGGCCCACCCGGTGACGGCGGCACTCCTGGGAGTGTGGGCGGCACTCCTCGTGCCCGCGCGGCGGATGTACCCGGCTCTCACGGTGCTGGGCTGCGTGCCGGTGATCGCCGGGGACAACGTGTGGGCGATGGTCGTGGTGCCGTGCGTCGTGTGGTCGGCGGTGCGCCGCATCGCCCCCGTACGACGCGCCTGGGCAGTGATCGGGGCGAGCAGTGCCGGCGCCGTGCTCATGTCGATCGCCGCCCAGTCCTTCAGCGGACTCCCGACGATGCCGTACCTGGTCGCCGGCGCCGGCGTGGCTGCTCTGTTCCTCCTGCTGCCCGCGCTGTCCGGCATGCTGCTGGGGCATCGCCGCCCGCTGACGGGGCTGCTGCGGGAACGCAACGCCTACCTCGAACAGACCCGCTTCCTCACCGACGAGGCGGCCCGCATGGAGGAACGGGCGCGCATCGCCGCCGAGATGCACGATCTGCTCGGCCACCGCATCGGTCTCATCTCGGTGCACGCCGGAGCCCTCCAGCTCGCCGCCGAACGACAGGCGCCCCCGCTGGCCTCCCAGGCCGAACTTCTGCGCATCACCGCCGGAACGGCCATGGACGAGCTGCGCGGCATCCTCGGCGTCCTCCGTCACCACTCCGGCGAGGACAGCGGTGAGCGGGGCAGTCGCGAAGATCTCTCGGCCCTGGTCGCGGATTCCCGGAACGCGGGGGCCGACGCCGAACTGCACTGGAACGCGACCGGGCCGACCGACGCGGACGCCCGCACCCGGCAGGCCGTCCACCGCGTGACCCGCGAAGGACTCACCAACGCGCTGAAGCACGCGTCCGGCGCGCCGGTCCGTGTGACGTTCCAGGACGAAGGGGACACGGTAGCCGTCGCCGTCGTCAACGACGCCCCGCCGGTGCCCTGTCCGCCCGGGGACGGGAACCGCAGTGGACTCGTCGGCCTCCAGGAGAGGATCAGCCTGCTCGGGGGCGCTCTCCACGCCGGACCGCGCCCGGAGGGCGGCTTCGTCCTCTCCGCCCGTATACCCGTCCGGCCCGACTCGGCTCCCGTGTACGCCATTTCGTCCGGTCAGGTGTCCGGCGGGGCGGGCTCCCGGCCCCCGCTGTCCGCGGAGGTCCTCACGTGGCCCCGCCTCCTGGGGGGCGGCTGCGCGGCTCTGCTGGTGTTGCTGCCGACGATCGGCGGCACCATCGCCCTGCTGATCATGGCGGCTCTACACTGAACCGGTGATCCGAGTCCTGATTGCCGACAACGAGGCGCTGATGCGCGCCGGGGTCCGCCTCATCCTGGAGAACGACGACGAGGTCCGCATCGTGGCCGAGGCAGAGAACGCCCGTGAGGCCGTCGAAGCCTGCCGCGCCCACCCCGTCGACGTCGCCCTCCTCGACATCCGTATGCCCGGGGACGGCATCACCGCCGTCGCCGAGATCGCCCGGCACTCGCCCCGCACCCGAGCGGTGATGCTGACGGCCTTCGGCGAGGAAGCGACCGTCACCAGCGCCCTGCGCGCCGGAGCCCACGGCTACCTCCTCAAGGACACCGGCCCCCGCGACCTCATCGACGCCGTACGCCGCGCCGCAGCCGGTGAGCCCGTCCTCGCCCCGCAGGTCGCCCGCCAACTCGTCGAGTTCCGGACCCGGTTGGGCCACGGCAGCGACGTCGCATCACGTCGGATCGCGGACCTGACACCGGCTGAACGGAACGTCCTGCGACTGCTGGGCACCGGCCTCTCCAACGCCGAGATCGCCGCACAGCTCCATCTGAGCTCCGGCACGGTCAAGGCCCACGTCAGCAGCATCCTCACCCGCGCCGACTGCACCAACCGGGTCCAGGCGGCGGTGCTGGCGCAGGAGGCGGGGCTGCTCGGCTGACGCCCGGCAGGCCGCACGGACAAAGGCCGCGGTCCGCAGCAAAGGGACATGCGAAAGGCGAGCCCACGGCAGAACTCCGTGACGCCCTTGTCGTGGAACGGTCGTCGGGCATGATGTGGGCATGCATATCTCCGCGAAGGCGGACTACGCCACGCGGGCCCTCCTGGAGCTCGCCCGTGAGCCTGGCCGTCCACTCACCTGTGAGTCCATCGCTTCCTCACAGGAGATCCCGTTCCGGTTCCTGAAGTCCGTCGTGGGCGAGTTGCGCAGGGCCGGCCTGGTGCGCAGCCAGCGCGGCTGCGAGGGCGGTTACTGGCTCGGCAGACCGGCCGGCGAGATCGCCCTGCTGGACATCGTGCGTGCCGTCGACGGCGAAGTGATCACCTTGCGCGGCGAGCCCCTGGCCGCGCTCGACTACCCCGGCCCGGCTGTGGGCCTGCCCGGTGTGTGGCGGCGGGTCGAGGCGGAGGCGACGGCGGTCCTGGGCGGTCTCACCCTGGCCTCCCTGCTGCCCGTGGGCGCGCTGGAGCGGCAGTCCGGGGTCGGCGTCTCGTGACGGGCGCGCCGCAACCGCCGCCCGTGGTGGAGGTGGTGGAGTACACCGATCCGATGTGCCCCTGGGCCTGGGGGTCGGAGCCCGTCTTCCGCCGCCTGCGGGCGGCCCTGGCAGGCCGGGTCCGCTGGCGGCGGTCGTACGCCATCCTCTTCGACGTCGACGACGATCCGCCGCCCGACCCGGCGGCGGAGACGGCCTGGTACGCGAGCTACGTGGAGGAGATCAGCTCGCACACCCTGGCGCCCCGGGCGGTCCGGCTGAGCCGGGTCGCGGCGAGCTCCTGGCCCTCCTCGCTCGTCGCCAAGGCCGCGGAGCTCCAAGGCGACGGCGTGGCCGAACGGGTGCTGCGGCGGCTGCGGGAGACCGCGTTCGTGCTCGGGGAGCCGGCGGACACCGGCGCGCTCGCGCTCTCCGCGGTGCGAGGTGTGCCCGGCCTGGATCCGGGGCGGCTGATGTCCGACGCGGCGTCGGGCGAAGTGCTCGAACGGGTACGGGCCGACCGGGCGGAGGCGCGCCGCCCGGTGCCCGAGGTGCTGTCCGTGCGCGACGGATCGCCCCACCCCGGTGCTGCCAGGCCGACCCCCGACGACGGGTTCCGGTACGCGCTCCCGACCCTTCTGTTCCGCTCCCCCGCCGGGTACCGGGTGGTGCCCGGCTGGCGGCCCTTCGCGGCGTACGCGGCGGCCGTCGAGGAGCTCTGCCCCGGGCTGCTGGAGACCTCCGTGCCGCTCTCCCCTGCCGAGGCTCTGGAGCGTCATCGGAGCCTGACCGGACCGGAGGCGGAGCTGCTCACGGAAGGGGGCCGGCCGCCCTCGGACGCGGTCCGGGTGGATACCGGGAACGGGCCGCTGTGGCTGCATCCCGGGGAGGCCGGGGTGCACCCGGCTACCCGTCCCCGGTCCTCCGCAGGGCTCTGATCTGCGGTCAGAGACCGTTCCACCGAATGAGACACCAATTGGTGTCCATTGACAGACGCCGACAGCTGCCAGCAGGATATGCACCATGTTCACGACGCACCCCGGTGTGGTGTGCCGATACGTGGATCTTCGGCGCACCTCCAGCGCACTCTGTCGCTGATCGGCCACCGCTCCGATCCACAGGCCCCGCCTGACGCCCGCCGGCAGCACTGACTGCCCGCTGTCGCGCCGAGCCGCGCCTGTCCCCCGCACTTCCGCACTTGTGCTCCGCAGCGCAACGTCGCGCACCGGATCCCGCGCCCCGGCCCGCCCCTGAGCTCCGGCGCTCCTCATGGAGCGCCGTCTCACGCACGGCCGGGTCCTCCCCCCTTCCCCGCTGCCCGCCCCTGGCCGAGGTCAGCCTGCCCGCGTGCCCGAAGGCCTGCCCAGCCACCCCTGTCCGCACGCCCATGTGCCGGCCAGTGGTCCGGCGCAGGCGCCGAGCCGCCTCCCCTTCCCCGACCTCCCGTCCTGATCCGGGCCGGAACAGGACGGGACCGTCACAGAGAGAATGAGATGTCCCCTCGACTCACGACGCTCCGCCCCGGACACCCCGTCCGGCCGGCCCGACGCGCCGGCGGCCTTCGGTCCGCGGCCCTGGGAACCGCCTTCGTCGCTCTCCTCACCCCTGCCCTGAGCGCCTGCGGCGGCGACGTCTCCGCCTCCGCCGGCAGCGCCACGCTGAAGTGGGCCTCTTCCTACTTCCCCGCCCACTGGGATCCGGTGGTCTCCGGCAGCGGGGCCCAGTTCCGCCACCTCGCCCTGGTATACGCCTCGTTGACGCGGACCGACGAGTCCGGAAAGGCCGTGCCCGACCTCGCCGAGAGCTGGAAGTACAACGCCACCGGCGACCAAATCACCTTTCACGTACGCCCTGGTCTGAAGTTCAGCGACGGCGAGCCGGTCGACGCCACCGCGGTCAAGGCCGCCGTCGAACGGGCCAAGAAGCAGAAGAACTCCGCGCTCTTCGGCGACCTGACGTCCATCAAGTCCGTGGACGCCAACGGACTGGACGCGGTTCTCCACCTCAGCCAGGTCGACTACCAGATACCGCAACTGCTCGGCGAGCGCGTCCTGCAGATCGCCAGCCCCAAGGCGGCCGAGGACCCGGCCGGGCTGGACCAGAACCCGGTCGGGGCGGGGCCGTTCATCGTCAAGCAGCTGGTCCCCGGCACCAAGGCCGTCCTGACGAAGAACCCCGGCTACTGGGACGCGAAGAACATCCACATCGACGACGTCGAGCTGAGCTCCGCCCCCGACGCCTCGACGGTCGTCTCCGGCCTGCAGACCGGTGTCTACAACTTCGCGGACCTCGATCCGAGCCAGGCGGACGCCGCCAAGAAGGCCGGGCTGGACGTCTTCTCCCAGCCGGGCTTCAACGCCTCCAACATCAGCCTCAACGTCAACAAGGCCCCGTTCGACGACGACCGGGTCGTCGACGCCGTCCGCTACGCGGTCAACCGCAAGGAATTCGTCGACAAGCTCACCTTCGGCTACGGCGAGGTGACCAACCAGCCCTTCCCGAAGGGATACGTCGCCTACGACCCGAAGTCGGAGAACGCCTACTCCTTCGACCCGGACAAGGCCAGGCAACTGCTGGCCGACGCGGGTCACAAGGCCGGCGACATCAAGCTCAGCCTGGTCGTCCCGGCCGAGGACCCGCAGGCCGAGATCGTGCAGTCGCAGCTGGCCGCGGTGGGCATCAAGGCGACGATCAAGATCGACAAGAACTGGGCCACCCCGTTCTTCGCCAAGAACCTGACGTTCTCGCTGTACTCGACCACGGGCCGCGACTCCGCCGTGCAGACCCTCACGGCCCACTTCGGCCCCAACGGTCCGCTCAACCTCAGCACACCGTACGAGCCGGACGGTTTCGAGGAGGCCGTGGCCAAGGTCCGCCGGACGCCGCTGGACTCGCCGAAGTACACCGAGACCCTTCAGGAGGCGACCAGGGCCGGCCTCGGGAGCAAGGCGCTGGTCTTCACCTACTCCGCGCCGAACCTCTTCGCCAAGAGCAAGCAGATCTCCGGACTGCCGAAGAACCCGGCCCACATCGACTGGACCGGCGTGACCGTCAACGGCTCCGACTGAGCCGTCACACAAGGCAACTGACATGCATTCGACGAAGAGAGGGGCAAGCCCCATGACGACGAGCGCTCCACCGGTGGCTCCTGCCCGCCGTCGCGGGCTCGCCGCGGCCAGGGCCCGGCACGCGGCGGGCCGGGTCCTGGCCGCCCTCGGCCGGTCGGTCGCGATCTTCGTACCCGTGTTCCTGGTCGCGACGTTCGTGACGTTCGCCCTGCGGTCGCTGAGCGGCCTCAGCCCGGCGCGTATCCAGCTGGGCGAGGAGGCGACCCCCGAGGCGATCCACCGGATCGAGGCACAGTGGGGCCTCGACAAGCCCTTCCTGTCCCAGTACTGGGACTGGTTCACCGGCGTTCTGCACGGACAGCTCGGCACCAGCTGGGTCAACGGGGCCGACATCTCCACCCTGATCGGCCTCGGCCTGGGTGTGAGCCTGTCGGTCGCCACGTTCGCGCTGATCATCGGGGTGGTGGCCGGGTTCGGTCTCGGCACCCTGGCCGCCCTCCGGCGCACCACCCTCGTCGACCGCGCGATCACGGGGTTCGTCACCGTGATCTCGGTGATGCCGGCGTTCGTCGTCGGCATCGTGCTGGTCGCGGTCCTCGCGGTCGGACTCCATCTGTTCCCGTCGGCCGGCTACATCCCGGCGGAGCAGGGATTCGGCCGCTGGCTCGCCCACATCACCCTCCCCGCGCTCGCGCTGAGTTTCGACGTCATCGCCGACGTCGCCCGCCAGCTGCGTACCAGCCTCATCTCGGCCTACGACGAGAACTATGTGACCGGCGCGGTGGTACGGGGGCTGAGCCCCCGGCGGATCTTCTTCGGCCATGTGCTGCGCAACGGTCTCGGGCCCGCGCTCGCCACACTCGGGCAGAAGTTCCCCGCACTGGTCGGCGCCTCCGTCGTCACGGAGTGGATCTTCGGCCTCCAGGGCTTCGGCAGATTCGCCAACGACTCCGCCCAGGCCGGTGACGTACCCGCGGTGCAGGGCGTCCTCGTGGTGTCGATCGTGCTGGTCGTCTCCTTCAACCTGATCATCAATCTGGTGCTGGCACGCGTCATGCCGGCATCGCAGCGGGGGGTGTGACCATGGTGCGCCGCGTGCTCGCACTCGTGTCCGGCCGGATCGCCGTCGTCATCCTCGTGGTGATCGCACTGCTTGCGGTACTCGGACCGTGGATCGCTCCGCAGAATCCCCTGGCCACCAGCGACAACCCGCTCGCTGATGTCTCGGGCGCCCACTGGCTGGGCACCGACTACCTCGGCCGTGACGTGCTCAGCCGGCTGCTGGACGGCTCGCGCGTCAGCGTGCTCGGCTCGCTGGAGGTCGCGCTCACGGCCCTGGTCGTCGGCGCCGTGCCGGGCATCCTGTCGGTCTGTCTCGGCCGGGCCTTCGAGTGGTTCACCCTCCGCCTGGCCGACACCCTCGTGGCCCTGCCGTTCCTGCTGTTCGCCATCGCCGTGATCGCCCTGCTGGGCAACGGCCTCACCCAGGCCATGCTCGTCACCGGAGCGCTGGTCTCGCCTCTCTTCTACCGGGTGTCCCGCGCGGCGACGCTGGCCGTCGCCCGCTCCCCGTACGTGGAGGCCGCGATCATCTCCGGTGCCTCGGTCGGCTGGGTCGTGCGCCGTCACGTCTGGGTCAAGGTGCTCCCGCCGATCGCGATCGCACTCGCACAGACCATCGGTGTCGGCTTCGTCATCGTGTCGAGCCTGACGTTCCTCGGCATCGGCGTCCAGCCTCCGGCGCCCACCTGGGGCGGGCTGCTCGCCTCCGACCTGGGCTACCTCAGCCACCAGCCGTGGGCACCGCTGGCGCCCGCCCTGCTGATCATGGTCACCGTCTGGGCCTGCAACCTCCTCGCCGACGCCATCCGCGATGTCTCCGGCGAGGCCGGCCGGGCCCTGGTCAACAACCGCAAGGCCCGCGCCAACCGCCTCGCCAAGAGCGGTCCCGTCCCCACCGGAGGTTCCCTGTGACGACCCTGTCCCAGCACATCGCTCCCGGGCAGGCCGAGCCCGCCGTCACCGCCGCCCTGCCCGGCCCGGCGACCGCGCCGGTGCTCTCCCTCCGCGACGTACGCATCAGCGACCGCGTCACCGACCGGGAGATCGTGCACGGCGTCACCTTCGACCTCACTCCCGGCAAGGCGGTCGGCATCGTCGGGGAGTCCGGCAGCGGCAAGACGCTCACCTGCCGGGCCGCGCTGGGCATCCTGCCCGCGCACTTCGAGGTCTCCGGCGGCTCGATCGAGATCGCCGGCACCGACATCGCGACCCTCACGTCCCGGCAGTGGACGGCCCTGCGCGGCGCCACGATCGGCGCGGTCTTCCAGGACCCGGCGTCCTACCTCAACCCTTCGATCCGCGTGGGCGCCCAGATCGCCGAGGTCCTGCGGGCCAAGCAGGGGCTGAAGCGGCGCGAGGCACGGCACCGCGCCGTCGAACTGCTGCGGGCGGTGCGCCTGCGCGACCCGGAGCTGGTCTACGGCCAGTACACCTACGAGCTGTCGGGAGGCATGCTCCAGCGCGTCCTGATCGCGGCGGCCATCGCCGTCGAACCACGCACCCTCATCGCCGACGAGGCCACCACGGCCCTCGACGTCACCGTCCAGGCCGAGATCCTCGATCTGCTCGCCGAGCTGCGGGAGCGGACCGGACTGGCGCTCGTGGTCGTCTCCCACGACCTGGCCGTCGTCGCCCAGCTGTGCGACGAGGTCCTCGTGATGAAGCAGGGCGACGTGGTGGAGCACGGCCCGACACGGGCGGTGCTCCACGACCCGCAGCACGAGTACACCCGGCTGCTCATCGCCGAGCACGACCAGTACGGCCTGGAGAAGTTCCTCGCCCCGAAGGAGGCGTCGTGACCGACGAGTTCACGCAAGCGGCAGCAGCCGGTCGTGCGGGGGACGCCGGGCCGGTGCTCGATGTCAGCGGACTGGACGTGCGCTACGGACGGGGCCGCCGGCGCCGCCGCGCCCTGCACGGGGTCTCGCTGAGCGTCGCACCCGGCGAGACCGTGGGGGTCATCGGCGAGACGGGATCGGGCAAGTCCACCCTTGCCCGCGCCGTTCTCGGCCTGGTTCCGGCCTCGGCCGGATCGGTCCTCATCGACGGGGCGGACGTGAGCGCCTACGGCCGCCGTCAGTGGCGCGCCCTGCGCCGCCGCGGTGTCGTGCAGTACGTCTTCCAGGACCCGCTGCGCAGCCTCGACCCGGATCTCACCGTCGAGGACTCCCTGACCGAACCCCTGCTCGTCCAGGGCGTACCGCGCAAGGAGGCAACCGCGCGGGCCCGGTCGTTCCTGGACCGCGTCCACCTTTCCGCGGAACTGCTGGAGCGGTTGCCCGGCGAGCTCTCCGGCGGTCAGCGCCAACGAGTCTCCGTGGCCAGGGCGCTGGTCACCGAGCCCCGGCTGGTCATCCTCGACGAGCCGGTCAGTGCGCTGGACTCGGCCAACCGCGTCAAGGTCCTGGAGATCCTCAAGGAGCTACGGGCCACCGGCGTGGCCCTCGTCCTCATCTCCCACGACCTCGGGTCCGTGGCGGGGACCGCGGACCGCATCGCGGTGCTGTACCAGGGCGAACTCGTCGAGGTCGGCGCCTCCCCCGACGTCATCAACCACCCCCGGCACGCGTACACCCGACTGCTCGTCAGCTCGGCGCCGACCCTGCGCACGGGCGCGGCCGACCGGTCGGAGCGCGAGGCGCTGCGCGCGCTGCTGAACGTCTGAGCACGGCGGCGCCCGTACGGCCAGGCCCCCAACAACTCCGCCAACTCCACGAACATCTCGAGAGGAACAGCCATGTCCCGCACGATCCACCTCGCACTGCACCCCTACGGCGTCGGAGGCCCCGGGCAGCACGGTCTGTGGAAGGACCCGCGCGTCGCCAAGAACGCCAGCATCGACATCAACTACTACATCCAGCAGGCCCAGGCGGCCGAGCACGCACTCTTCGACGCGCTCTTCGTCGTCGACAGCCAGTTCATCAACAGCACCTACCCGTCGCACTACCTCAACCGGCTGGAGCCCCTCACGCTGCTCTCCGCGGTGGCCACCCACACCAAGCACATAGGCCTGGTCGGAACGGCGAGCTCGACGTACAACTCGCCGTTCAACCTCGCCCGCCGCTTCGCCTCCCTCGACCACATCAGCGGTGGGCGGGCCGGATGGAACGTGGTGACCAGCTTCGACACCGGCACGTCCAAGAACTACGGGCTGGACGAGCACCTGGACTACACGACGCGGTACGGCCGGGCGCTGGAGTTCGTCCAGGTCGCCAGGGGTCTGTGGGACTCCTACGAGGACGACGCCTTCCCGGCCGACGTGGAACGCGACGTCTTCCTCGATCCGGCCCGGCTGCACGCGCTCGACCACACCGGTGAGCACTTCAAGATCGCAGGACCGCTCAACATCTCCCGATCGCCCCAGGGCCAGCCGGTCATCTTCCAGGCCGGGGTCTCGCCCGAGGGGCGCGATCTCGCCGCGCGGGTGGCCGAGGGCATCTACGCCCCGGGCGGCTCCCTGGAACAGGCACAGGAGTACTACGCCGACATCAAGCTGCGCACCGCGGCCCACGGCCGCAATCCCGACCACATCAAGGTGTTCATCCACGGCGGCCCGATCGTCGGCGCGACCGACCGGGACGCCAGGAACCGCGAACGGGAGATCTTCGAGGAGGACAACGACTTCGAGAGCAACCTCGCGCTCCTGGGCCGCTCCTTCGGGGCGTACGACTTCGCCGGCCACGACCTGGACGCGCCCTTCCCGGACGTCTCCCACCTCGCGGAGAAGGGCGGCCGTACGGGCGCCGCGAAGATCATCGAGCGCGCCCGCGCGGAGAACCTGACGCTGCGCCAGGTCGCCGAGTCGGTCGGCGCGTTCCGCCGCTCACCGTTCGTCGGCGCCCCGGAGACCGTCGCCGACACCATCGAGCAGTGGTTCGACGCCGGTACCTTCGACGGCATCAATCTCGCCTTCCGGAACAACGACGATCTCAGCCTCTTCGTCGACGGCGTGGTGCCGCTCCTGCAGAAGCGCGGTCTGTTCCGCACGGAGTACGAGGCCGACACCCTGCGCGGCAATCTCGGCCTGCCGTTCGCCGCCAACCGGCACACGCTCGAGCGCGAGCTCGTACGCGACTGAGTACGCCGGGCGGCCCTGAGCTCCGGGCCGCCCCACCGCCCGGCCGCCGACGGCTGTCGATCACCGCCCGACCGCTGAAAGGCATTCACCTCATGACCGACGAGACACCGCGCTTCAGACTCGGCTTCCTCACCCATGTCCAGGGCAGGGGCGACGACCTGGCCCAGACGTACCGCGACGCCCAGGAACTCTTCGTCGCCGCCGACGAACTCGGCTTCGACGTCGGCTGGGTCGCCCAGCACCACGTCACCCAGGGCGGAGGCGGCCTGTCCTCGCCGTGGCCCTTCCTGGCGCACGCCGCGGCGCGGACCACCCGGATACGGCTCGGCACCGCCATCACGATCCTCCCGCTGGAGGACCCGGTCCGCCTCGCCGAGGATGTCGCCACCGTCGACCTGCTCAGCGGCGGACGCGTCGAGATCGGCGTGGGCAGTGGGGCCGCCGCCGCCGAGTACGCCGCCCTCGGCAAGGACTTCGAGCGCAGGCGTGAGCTGACCAGTGCGAACCTCCAGGTTCTGCGCACAGCCCTGGCCAACGAGGAAGTGGGGGCGCCCGGCTTCCGTATCCAGCCGACTGCCGTGGGCTTCGGCGACCGGATCTGGCAGGGCGTCTTCAGCGGCGGCGGTGCGGCGTACGCCGCGGCCGGGGGCTCGAACCTGCTCCTCAACCGGGCGGCCTACGGTTTCGACGCGCCCACGGACGAGGTGCAGCGCCCCTGGGCGGACGCGTACCTCGCCGCGTGGGACCGGCCCCGCCGGCCACGGGTCGGCCTGTCCCGGTTCATCTTCCCCGCCAAGGACAAGCGCACGGCGCTCCGGCAGATCGGTGACGACGTCCACCGGGCCGCCCTGCGGATGGCGGAGAGCGGCTCCTTCCCCAAGGGGCTGGGCGTGGAGGAGGCGCTGCGGCGCTTCCACTCGTTCCACGGTGCTCCCGAGGAGATCGTCACCGCACTCCGGCAGGAGAAGGTCCTGCCTGTCGCCACGGATCTGATCACCCAGTTCAATCCCGCGGTCCCCGACCACGGTGCCGCGATCCGGGCCCTCGAACTCATCGCGACCGAGGTGGCACCGGCCCTCGGCTGGAGGCCCCGGGCCGCCCCCCAACCCACAGCCGAACCCGCCACCGAACCCACAGGAGTCTGAAATGCCCGAGTACAGCGACCACTTCGGCCCGGAGGGCCTACGCGTCCGCGGCACCGTCCTCGTGGTACCCGGCCGCGGAGAGACCCGGGCGGCCTACGCCCGGTTCGGCAGGCGTCTCGCCGCCGACGCGTACCGGGTCCGGGTCATCGACGCACCGGAGATCGACGCCGAGGACCTGACCGGCTCGCTGACCGGATTCGGTGCACAGCTCGTCGCGGCGCTCGAAGGGACCGCGGCGCAGGACGGTGTCGTCCGCCCCGTCGTGGTCGTGGGGGCCGACACCGGCGCGGCCGCGGTCGCCGCACTGCTCGGCCGGGAGGGGACCCCTGCCGTCTGGCGGCCGGAGGCCGTCGTTCTCGCCGGGCTCCCGGGGCACATGGCCACCGGGAGCGGCACCTGGGACGAGGAACTCGACGTACGCACCTCCTGTCCCGCGCACCGGAGCACGCTCACCGAGGACGCCGGCGTTCGGCGGGGCTCCCTCCGGGCCGCGGTGCCGGACGCTCTGCTCACGGCGGCGTACGGCGGCGACGTGGGCGTCCCGGCGCTGATCCTCCTCGGCGACGCCGATCCGCTCGCCGACCGGGATGCCGTGGCCCGTACGGCGAAGTCCCTGTCCCGGGCCCGCCTCTCGGTGGTCCGGGATGCCCATCACGATGTCCTGAACGACCTCCAGCACCGCTCGGTGGCGGCCGAGATCATCACGTTCCTGGAGACACTGCGCGACGAACTGACCCCCGTGATCGCGGTGGAGTCCAGTGCGTGGTGAGTACCGCCGCCGGTCGCACGGCCCGAAACCGTGTCCCGTCGGCCCCGCCGTCCTGCCCGCCCGAAACCCCGAACCGAAAGGTGCCCGCATGGCCACCGTCCTGTCCGTCTCCGGAAGCCCCTCCTCCACCTCCCGAACCGCACGGCTCCTGCGTGACCTGGACGACCGGCTGAGGGACCAGGGGCACGAGGTGACCTCGCTGGAGGTCCGTACCCTGCCCGCGGACGCGCTGCTCGGCGCGCAGTTCGGCCATCCGGCGATCGTCGCGGCCACCGAGCTGTTCGCTCAGGCGGACGGGGTGGTGATCGGCACCCCGGTCTACAAGGCCGCCTACTCGGGGCTGCTCAAATCGCTGCTCGATCTGCTCCCCCAGTACGCGCTGACCGGCAAGACCGTGCTGCCGCTGGCCACCGGCGGCAGCCTGGCCCACGTCCTGGCGATCGACTACGCGCTGCGCCCCGTGCTGAGCTCCATGGGCGCCGCGCACATCGTGCCGGGGTGGTTCACCCTCGACAAGGACATCACCGTCGGCCAGGACGGTGCGTTGACCGTGGCCCCGGGCTCCGCCGAGGCCCTCGCCGAGGTGACCGACCGCTTCTCCGCCGCGCTGGGAGCCCGCACCGCGCTCCTCGCAACGGCGGAGTGAGCGGACGCGCGGCGATCAGCGGGCGACGGGGCCGCGTCGGTCTCGGGCACCCGCTGATCGCCGCGGCGGGCGGCGACCTGTTGCGGCGGGCCCCTTACAGCGACCAGCGAGTTCCGGCACCGACCGGATACACGAGCTCGGTGGCGTCCATTCACGAGTCCAGTGGCTACCCGAGGAGCGTGAACCTCATGACGTCAGGGAGCGAGTGCGCCCGCCGCGAGAATCGGACGGCGATCCGCGAGCCGCCCGGCCCGCCCCGGCGGTGTTACGTCCGTTCGGGTGGTCGCGGGCGCTGCCGGCCCCCGGTGTTCAGCCGCGGAGCTAGGTTGCTGGGCGACCACAGCCGATTTCACGAAGGACACCGATGACCATTCCCGGCCTGGACCACTCGACGACCGGCTACAGCCCCGCGCATGCCTATTGGATGGGCAGGGCGGCCGGGCTGGCCTCGCTGGACCGGGACGGCATCGAGGCCCAGGCCCGCGCATGGGGATTCGACGAGATGCGGTACTTCGAGTCGACGCACAGGATGCCGTTCCCGATCGAGGACACCCAGGCGTACGTCATGGCCAGCGACCGCATGATCGTCACGGGTTTCCGGGGCACCGAGGTCGCCAAGATCCGTGACTGGCTCACCGACGTCAGCACACCGCCCGTTCCCGGACCGGGGAACAAGGGCTTCGTCCACTACGGCTTCCACCAGGCCCTCCAGTCCGTCTACCCCCAGGTCCGCGACACCGTCCTGGACCTGCGCACCCAGGGGCAGAGCGTCTGGTTCACCGGCCACAGCCTCGGCGCGGCACTGGCGATGCTGGCCGGCGCCCGCCTGTACTTCGAGGAGCCGCGGCTGCTCGCGGACGGCGTGTACACCTTCGGCCAGCCCCGCACCTGCGACCGGCTGCTCGCCGGCGCACACAACAAGGCTTTCACCGACCGCTGTTACCGCTTCGTCAACAACAACGACATCGTCCCGCACCTCCCGCCCGAGCCCGCCTACACCCACGTCGACGCGCTCCGCTACATCGACGCCGACGGCCGGCTCCACCAGGCCATGCCCATGGCCGCGATGCTGCGGGACCGGGCCAAGGGTGTGGGCGCCGACCTGTTCGCCCCCGAGACCGACGCCATCAAGGACCACCACCTGCCCAACTACATCACCCCGCTGGAGAAGAACCTCACCGCGACCAGCTGAACACCCGCGCCGCCGGCCGCCAGCGGTTCCCCGGCCATTCGGATTCCCCACGGCCCGGGATCATCTCCGGCAGTCGGCCCGGACGGCCCGACTACCTGCGAGTCGTGACGGGAGTCCGCTCCGGAGACAGACTCACCTCAGATGATCCGTCGCGCGCTGGCTAGGTTGGCGATCAATTCGGCACGGGTCTGGTGCTCGTGCGCGACCCACGCGGGTTGACCTGGACCGGTCATGGGTCCTCTACCTCATCGTCTGCTGGGGCTGTTGCGCCGCCGACGGACGTCGCTTGGCTTGCGTGCCGTACGGAGCCGGGCGAGGTCCTGTGCGGGCCCGGCCGGGCGCCGCCGTCCTCGCCGGCTGTGCAGCCGTGGAACTCAGCGAGTTGTCGGGCACGACGGTGAGGCAGCCGACCGGCAGCCGTACGCCCAACTCACCCCGGACCAGCTCCACGTAGTCGGCGGCACGCCGGCTCTGCTCCGGGGTGAGGCTCGGGCAGCTTCGGCGAGGCCGTCTCCATGACAAGGGTCCTTCCTACGCCTCGCCGTCGCCCGGCTTCGCCGACCACAGATGGCTGAGCGTGCCGAGGACGAGGCGGCAGACATCGTCCGGTTCGGCACCGGACAGCGGCTCCCGGGCGACGACCGTGCGCATCAGTCCGATCCCCAGCAGCCAGGCCATGGCGAGATCCGCCCGCAGCACCGCGTCCGGGGCACCGGAGAGTCCAGCCAGCGCACTCCGGTACTCCTCCCCCAGCTCCCGCAGGGTTCCGGCCGCCTCGTCGCCCCGTCCGACCGAGCGCAGATAGACCTCCAGGGAACGGTCCTCCGCCCCCTCCGCGCTCCGGGTCAGCAGCGAACGCAGGGCGGCCTCGAAAAGCTCCTCGGGCGGCGTCACCCGCAACTGCTCCAGCCCGCCGAGCGCGACGACTTCCGTCAGCAAACCCCGTTTCGAGCCGAAATACCGGAACAGCAGGGCCTGGTTGACCCCGGCCAGCGCGGCGATGCTCCGGACCGTCGTCCCCTCGTAACCCCGTTCCGCGAACAGGTCACGGGCCGCCTCCAGCAGGCGGCGACGGGTGGCCAGGGCATTCCTGGGGCGCTCCTCGGACGGCGGGACGGAACCGGGTTCCATGGTGGCATTCCTCTCGGACGGCCCGTCAGGATAACGGCTGTAAAGCGTCGTTGACTGCTCGCAAAGGACGCTCCTACCGTTGTAAGCAGCTGCTTACATCCGGGAGGCCGCAGTGACGACCACAGATATCGCGCCCCTTGCCTACCCCTTCAACACCCCCGACGGACTCCAGCTCTCCGATGCCTACGAGCGCGTCCGCGACCAAGCGGGCCTTTTACGGGTCCAGTTGCCGTACGGAGAACCGGCCTGGCTGGTCACCCGCTATGCCGATGCCCGGCTGGTCCTCGGTGACCAGCGCTTCAGCCGCGCGGCGGCCGCCTCGCACGACGAGCCCCGCCAGTCCGAGGGGCAGCGCGACGGCGGGATCCTCGGCATGGACCCGCCGGACCACACCCGGCTGCGCTCCCTGGTCGCCAAGGCGTTCACCGTCCGCCAGGTCGAGAAGCTCCGCCCCCAGGTCCGGGAGCTGACCGCCGGCCTCCTCGACGAGATGAAGAAGGCCGGGCCGCCCGCCGACCTGGTCGACCTGTTCGCGCTGCCGCTGCCGGTCGCCGTGATCTGCCGGATGCTGGGCGTGCCCACCGAGGACCGGCCGCGGTTCCGCGTGTGGAGCGACGACGCGCTGTCGACCAGCTCACTCACCGCCGAGGAGTTCGAGGCCAGCCGCACCGAACTGCGTTCCTACATGGCCGGGTTGATCGACAGCCACCGCCAGGAACCGCAGGACGACCTGATGACGGCCCTCATCGAGGCCCGCGACGACGGCGACCGGCTCTCGGAGCTCGAACTCATCGATCTCTGTGTGGCCATTCTGGTCGCGGGGCACGAGACCACCGCGTCCCAGATCCCCAACTTCGTCCTCACGCTCCTCGACCACCCGGACCAGCTGGCCAGGCTCAGGGCCGAGCCGGAGCTCGTACCGCACGCCGTGGAGGAGCTGCTCCGCTTCGTGCCCCTGGGCAGCGGGGCCGGTCAGCCCCGGTACGCCACCGAGGACGTCGAGGTCGGCGGAACACTCGTCCGCGCGGGCAGCCCGGTCCTGGTCGCCGTGGGCGCCGCCAACCGCGACGCGCTGCGGTTCACCGCCCCGGGCGTGCTCGACATCGCCCGGGAGGGCAGCCAGCACCTCGGATTCGGCCATGGAGTCCACCACTGCCTGGGCGCCCCGTTGGCCCGGCTGGAACTCCAGGAGGCGCTGTCCGCCCTCATCGCCCACTTCCCGGAGCTGCGCCTGGCGGGCGATGTCACCTGGAAGTCCGAGATGCTGGTGCGCGGTCCACGCGTCATGCCGGTGGAGTGGTGAGCGCCGTGGCCTGGAACGTACGCGTCGACCCCCAGCTCTGCCAGGGTTCGGGGATGTGCGCCGGAACGGTCCCGGAGGTGTTCGCCCTGGACGGCGAGCGCGCCCGAGTGCGGGCCGAGGACATCGAGCCGGACGAACGAGTCCTGGACGCGGCCGACATCTGCCCGGCCATGGCGATCACCGTGCACGACGGGGCCTCCGTCATCGGCCCCCACAACGACTGACCAGCCCCCGCGGGGCGGTTGACACGCTTCCGCGGGCGGCTCAGCCGAAGGGGCAGGCGGTTGCCCCAGGTCGGGGAGTTCGCTGGTGAACAGGGTGCTGTCCTGCGGCGACGCAGACCGCTGGAGTACAGCAGGTCGGCGAACGCCCCGCCCCGGCCGGAACACCGGCCCCGCCACGCCTCGTCTTCCGGCCCGGTCTGCAGCATCCCGCCGAGCCCGACGTTGCGCCACAGCCGGAAAGCCCGAGGCGACAGCCACTTCACGTCTGCTCGCGCGGAGAGCACCTCCCTGCACGGCGACGTCTACCCACTGTGCGTAGTTGGAAGTCTTGCTCATTGTCGGCAGGGTGGGCAAGGACTTCCACACCGTCGCCGGCGCAGGCGGCAACGGCTGTCCAGAGTTCGTCGCGGACGCGGGCTGAGACAGTACCTACGTACAGCTCGGGTGTGACTTCGAGGAGCCAGCGGGTGAGGGCGCCGCGTAGGTGGTCGGGTACGGCGGCGGCTGAGATGACGATCCGGGACGAGGACGGCCCAGTGCCGGTACACGCACAGGTCAGCGCACCCGCCCCCGGGCCTTCAAAGGCACCGGGGGCAACGCCGGAGCGGGGAGTGGCGCGCCGTCATAACCCCGTACGGTGCCGAACCGATCGCCGTTCATCCACTCCTCTCGGGCCCGCTCGATGTCGTCCTGGGTTCTGCCCACGAAGTTCCACCACATGAGGATCTCCTCCTCGAAGGGCTCACCGCCCACGAGCATCAGCCCGGCGTCCGATTCCGCGCGCAACGGGAGTTCCGTGCGGCCGCAGCCGAGGTAGAGCATCGAGCCGGGCAGAACAGGCACGCCGTCGACCTCCGCCTCACCGGACATCGACAGCACCGCGTACTCGAAGTCGGGGTCGAGCGGGAGACGCGCCTCGGCGCCGCGGCTCAGCGCCAGGTCCGCGCCGACGATCGGCGTGTACGTGGTGCCGGGCGAGGTAGCGCCGTCGAGGTCGCCGAGGATCACGGTGGCGGTGAGGCCCGGGGCGGTGACCGTCGGCAGGTCGGAGTGGTGCTGGAAGTGCGGCTCGATGTCGCGGTGGGCATCCGGGAGCGCGACCCACAGCTGGGCGCCGTGCAGCAGCGCGGCATGCGATCGGGGGCTCTCCTCGGAGTGGCTGATCGCCCGGCCCGAGGTCATCAGGCCGAGTTCGTACGGGCGGATCGTGGCCAGGCTGCCGAGGCTGTCGCGGTGCAGGACCTCGCCCTCGTGCAGCCAGCTGACTGTCTGCAGGCCCATGTGGGGGTGGGGCGGCACCTGCATGCCGGGCTCGTCGGTGATGTCGTCGGGGCCGTAGTGATCGACGAAGGCCCATGCCCCGACCATGCGACGGCCCAGATTGGGCAGCAGTCTGCGCACTTCGGTGGACTCCCCGAGCTTCACGCGGCGCGGGGTGAGGAGTTCACGTACCGGTTCGGCGACGACGAAGCCGCGCCCTCCACAGACGGAGAGTGCTGCCTGGCGATCGAGATTGCTCATGGCGCTCAACCTATTCCCGTGGGGGTCCGGGCGGGTGTCACCCACGCCGAATATTTAGTGGAATGTTAAACCATCTCGGTGTGTTGTGGGATGAGACGCGTACGGGACCGGCCCGCGGCGAGCCTCGACCGAGGAGGACGAATGAGCGACACCTACTACGAGTTCGGTACCGCCGCCGAGCGGTGGGAGCGTGCGCGGTTCTTCTTCGAGTCGAAGGAGTACATGGTCGCGGCCCGGATTCTGGGCGGACTCGTCGAGGAGGCGCCGGAGCAGGTCGCGCCGCGGTTGCTGCTGGCGAGGGCGTACTACCACTCGGCGCGGCTCGGCCGGGCCGAGACGGAGCTGCGCGCCGTGCTGGAGCTCGATCCCGTCGAGTACTACGCACGGCTGATGCTCGGCCGCACGCTGGAGCGGCAGGGGCAACCGACGGAGGCGGCCACGCACCTGCGGGTGGCGGCCGCGCTGTCCGGGGACTTCACCCCGGCCGGCGGCGAGTAGTCGCAGGTCACCGGGGATCACCGGAGACCTGTGAACGTTCGGTACAGGCGGGCCTCGGCCGGAGGATATCCGGGTGCGGCCCGCCCGTACCGCGTGATAGTCACCTGACTCATGACCGTCCTCAGCACCCCGCGCCTCCTGCTCCGTCCGATGAGCGCCTCCGACGCCGAGCACGTGGTGGCGGGCCGGCCGCCGGACGGCGTCCGCTGGGCGGCGGGGTACCCGTCTCCCGGCGAGCAGGCGGCGGCCACGCGCTTGCTCAACACCTTTGCGGAGAGCGGGGATCCGAGTCCGTTCGGCTCGTACGAGATACGGCTCGGCGAGGACGGGCCGGTGATCGGCGGGCTGGGGTTCCACGGAGTACCCGACGAGAACGGGCACGTCGTGATCGGGTACGGACTCGTACCGTCGGTCCGGGGCATGGGGTACGCCTCCGAGGCGCTCCGCGCGCTGCTGCGGTTCGCGCGTGCCCGGGGCGTCGCCTGCGTGCACGGGGACTCCGACCTCGACAACATCGCGTCCCAGCACGTCATGACCGCCGCGGGCATGCGCCTCGTGGGGCAGGATTCCCGGCTGAAGCACTACCGGGTGGACTGGGACGGGCCCGCCGAGGAGTGAACCGGGCCGGAGACGGCGGAACCCGCAGGGAATCGCCCTGCGGGTTCCGCCGCGCTCCGGCCCGGACCGCGTGGCCGAGGCGGCCGTGGCCGTGTGTCCGCGTCGGTCAGCCCGCTGCGGTGACGGCTCGCTTCGCCGTTCCGTTTCCGGCCGCGGCCGCCTCGGCCCTCGGCGCGAGCAGCCGTTCGGTGAGGTAGCCGAAGACCAGCCCGAAGGCGGTCCAGAGCGTGAACTGAACCGCGAGCGTGGCCAGCCTGAACTGCCACAGCAGAGTGGCCGGGAAGTCCCTTCCCACCTCGTTGAACGAGGGCAGGAAGGCGTACGCGAGGCCGATCAGCAGCACATAGCCGGCCGCTGCGGCGATCGTCGCGTTCCAGGCGCCCAGGCGGGGCGCCAGCCGCTTGCCGAGGATGACCGCGGCGACGGCCAGCAGCACGCTGAGGGCGACCATCAGGAAGAACAGCCCGGTGCGTTTGCCGATGGTGTCGGGATCGCCGACCGCCGGCGGATTGGCCGGGTACTTCAGGAACGGCACGACGTACACGGTCAGCAGGGCCGCGCCCGCGATCAGCGCCGCCGTGGCCCGCGGGCCGAACCGGCCCGTCCGGCCGAGCGCGTAGCAGAAGACGAGTGCGGCGATTCCACCGATGGCCACCCCGAAGACGAGTACACCGGTGGCGAGGCCCGCGGTGGACTGGAGGGAGCGGCTGACGAGTTCCTCGCCGCCGTGCTCGTGGCTGTGCGCCTCCTCGAGGGCGATGGCCGCGTCCACGCGGGACTCGCCGAGGCAGTAGGCGACGATCATCGCGAGCGCGCCCGCGATGAGGCCCGCGAGCATGCCGCGGACCAGGATGGCTCTGACAGATATGGAGTTCATGAGGGATTCCCCTGGATCAGCCCGGTGGGTCAGTGGCAGGGGAAACCGAGCAGGTGACGGCCGTCGTGGACCCACTCGTGCACGCCCGCACCCGAGATGACGGAGGTGGCGCCCTGTTCGGCGCCGACGAAGTACAGCAGGATCAGCATGACGATGCCGAAGAAGACCGCCCACGGGGCGATGGCCTTCAGCGAGATGGGGGTGATGGCGGGTGCGCCGGTGGCGGGGGCAGCAGTCTGTGCCATGGCAGAACCTCCTGTGGGAACACGCGTCCCGATCGTGGTACCTGAGACGAAGGTGCTGGGTCTGACTTCCCGCACAGGTACGGGTTCACAGTGGCGCGACCGTGCCGGACTTTCACCGGACTTCCGTCACACCCTCGTCATGTCGTCGCGACCATACCGCCTGGGCGTGGGCGCCGCCATGGTGCCGTCCGGGGCACCCGGGGGCCCGGATGCCATGGTGTGCTTGGCCAAGTGGCCACAGTTCGGGGAGTTGAGAGCGGTAATGACAGTACGGGTGATGTTGATCTCACCGGCGATGAACGCCCCGCTGCGCGAGGCCAGGTTCGCCGGTGACGCGCCGCTTGACGACTCCGGGCTCCGGCAGGCCGCAGCAGTCGCGGACGCGGTGCCGGCCACGGGCCGGTGTCTGCGGGGTCCGTCACTGCGCTGCGCCGCCACCGCGGACGCACTCGGCCTCCGGGCCGGGGTCGAACACGCGCTCCGGGACTGGGAGATGGGCCGTTGGTCCGGCGCACGGCTCTCCGAGGTGAGCGCGCGGGAGCCCGAGGGGGTGGCGGCCTGGCTGGCGGATCCGTCGGCCGCTCCGCACGGGGGCGAGTCGCTGCTGGAGCTGTGCGCCCGAGTGGGCGCGTGGCTCGACACGCTCGACTCCCCCGACGGCAGTGACGACGGCCGGGTGCTGGGTGTGGCCGAGCCTGCCGTGATCCGCGCCGCGGCCGTTCGCGCACTGGATCTCCCGCCGCAGGCCTTCTGGCGCCTCGACGTGGCCCCGCTGACGGTCACGGAGCTCAGCGGCAGGTCGGGGCGGTGGAACCTGCGCTGCGGCCGGCCGCTCATACCGGAGCCGGCGAGCTGACGAACGTATAGGAGCAGCGCGGATTCGGTGCGTGCAAGAACTGTGGTCCGTACGGAGCCTTGACACGCTCTTGGTTCACTTCTTAAATCACGTAGTGAACTAAGGCCCCAACTCCCCCACGTGGCCACCATGCCCCCACTTGTCATATGCATGGCTAGTCACTTTTCCTCCGTCCTGTACGGAAAGGAAATTCCATGAGTTCCCCCCACCTGACCAGGCGCCTCCTGGTCTCCGCACTGTCGGTGCTCGCCCTCGTCTCGGCGACCTCCGGCTTCGCCTCCGGCGCCCCCGCGGCGCCCGTCTCCGCGCAGGAATCGGGCACCACCCAGTCGTCCGCCGCCGCGTCCTTCACCGACGACTTCGACGGTGCAGCCGGCTCCGCCGTGGACGGCGGCAAGTGGCAGATCGAGACCGGTGACAACGTCAACAACCACGAGCGGCAGTACTACACGGCGGGCAACAGCAACGCCGCGCTGGACGGCCAGGGTCATCTGGTCATCACCGCCCGCAAGGAGAACCCGAACAACTACCAGTGCTGGTACGGCACCTGCGAGTACACGTCGGCCCGGCTGAACACCTCGGGCAAGTTCACCCAGACCTACGGTCATGTCGAGGCCCGGATGAAGATCCCGCGCGGCCAGGGCATGTGGCCCGCGTTCTGGATGCTCGGCGACGACATCGGACAGGTCGGCTGGCCCAACTCCGGTGAGATCGACATCATGGAGAACGTCGGCTTCGAGCCCGGCACCGTCCACGGCACCCTGCACGGACCCGGCTACTCCGGCTCCGCCGGCATCGGCGCCGGATACACCCTGCCCGGCGGCCAGGCCTTCGCCGACGCCTTCCACACCTTCGCCATCGACTGGGCCCCCAACTCCGTCACCTGGTCCGTCGACGGCAACGTCTACCAGCACCGCACCCCCGCCGACACCGGCGGCAACACCTGGGCCTTCAACAAGCCCTTCTTCCTCATCCTCAACCTCGCCGTCGGCGGCTACTGGCCCGGCGACCCCGACAACAACACCACCTTCCCCCAGCAACTCGTCGTCGACCACGTACGCGTCACCACCAGCGACAGCCGGCCCCCGGCCTGAGCACGTGTGGTCCCGCCGGGCGGTCGGCCCGGCGGGACCACGTGGCCCGGCGGCAGCGACACGGACGGACGGGCCGCGTCCCGGACCGTCCATGAGCCCTACGGCCCCCGGTACGTCTCCAGGAGCCGCAGCCAGATCTCGCTGATCGTCGGGTAGGCGGGGACCGCGTGCCAGAGCCGCTCGATCGGTACCTCCGCCACGACCGCGATCGTCGCCGAGTGCAGCAGCTCGCCGATGCCGGGGCCCACGAAGGTGACGCCGAGCAGGATCTCCCGGTCGAGGTCGACGATCATGCGGGCACGGCCCCGGTAGCCGTCCGCGTACAGACCGGAGCCCGCCACCGCCGCGAGGTCGTGGTCGACGGCCCGGACCCGGTGGCCCGCCTGCTCCGCCTCGGCGAGGGTGAGGCCGACCGACGCGGCCTCCGGGTCGGTGAAGACGACCTGGGGCACGGCGGCGTGATCGGCGGTGGCCGCGTGGGCGCCCCAGCGGTCCGTCTCCAGCAGCGGGACGCCCTGGGCGCGGGCGGCGATCGCCGCTCCGGCGATGCGGGCCTGGTACTTGCCCTGGTGGGTCAGGAGCGCCCGGTGGTTGACGTCACCGACGGCATAGAGCCAGCCGGTTCCCTCCACCCGGCAGCTGTCGTCCACGGTGAGCCAGGAGCCGGGCTTGAGGTGCACCGTCTCCAGCCCCAGGTCGTCGGTGCGCGGGGCACGGCCGGTGGCGAAGAGGATCTCGTCGGCCTCGATGCTCTCGCCGTTGTCCAGTTCGACGGTGACGGGCCCGTCCGGGGCCGGGCGCCGTACGGAGGTGGCCGAGACACCGAACCGGACGTCGGTCCCGGCGTCGGTCAGCGCCTGCGCGATCAGCTCACCGGCGAACGGCTCCATCCGGGGCAGCAGCCCCGTGCCGCGGACCAGCATGGTGACCTCGGCGCCCAGGGCGCCCCACACCGTGGCCATCTCCACACCGACCACTCCGCCGCCGACGACGACGAGCCTGCCGGGCACCTCCTTGGCGCTGGTCGCCTCACGGCTCGTCCAGGGACGGGCGTCTGCGACTCCGGGCAGGTCGGGTACCACGGCCCGGCTGCCGGTGCAGACGGCGACGGCGTGCCGGGCGGTGAGCCGGTGTTCCGTGCCGTCGGGTGCCGTGACGGAGACCGCCTTCGTCCCGGTCAGCCGGCCGGTGCCCCGGTAGATGTCCGCGCCGATGTTCTCCAGCCAGGCGACCTGCCCGTCGTCCTTCCAGTGCGAGGCGTACGTGTCCCGGTGGGCGAGGACGGCCGCGGTGTCCAGCGGGCCCTGCACGGATCCGCTGAGGCCGGGGACGCGGCGGGCGTCGGCGCGGGCGACGACCGGGCGCAGCAGGGCCTTGCTCGGCATACAGGCCCAGTACGAACACTCACCGCCGATGAGCTCGGACTCCACGATCGCGGTGCTCAGCCCGGCGGACCGGGCCCGGTCCGCCACGTTCTCACCCACCGGACCTGCACCGATGACCACGACGTCGTACTCGACAGGCTCCACAGCATGTGTCATGAGGACCATTTTGGTCGTGGGTGTGCGCGACGGCCACATGGGCAGGCGGAATAGTGCAAGCACAGGCACCGTTGTCCGGGGACACGTCCGCACGGGCACAGGAAGAGGTAGCAGAGCATGAGCACCGTAGAGCTCACCAAGGAAAACTTCGATCAGGTCGTCAGCGAGAACGAGTTCGTCCTGATCGACTTCTGGGCTTCCTGGTGCGGCCCGTGCCGACAGTTCGCGCCGGTCTACGACTCGGCGTCCGAGCGTCACGCCGACCTGGTCTTCGCCAAGGTCGACACGGAGGCGCAGCAGGAGCTGGCCGCGGCCTTCGAGATCCGGTCGATCCCGACGCTCATGATCGTCCGGGACAACGTGGCGGTCTTCTCGCAGCCGGGCGCGCTGCCAGAGGCAGCGCTGGAGGATGTCATCGGCCAGGCCCGGAAGCTGGACATGGACGAGGTCCGCAAGTCCATCGAGGACGAGCAGAAGAACCAGAAGTAGACGTCCCGCGGAGGCGCGGGACGCACAGCGGGGTCCGGCCGTTGACGGCCGGACCCCGCTGCGTTGCCGCGGGGCGGCCTCAGCCGTCCGTGTGCTTCTCCGAGATCCGGACCGAGAGTCCGTAGTCGATTTCCGAGCCGTCGACCAGGAGTGCCTCGACGGTGTGCGTCGCCGGGTCGATGTCCGCCACCATGCCTTCGCCGGCGTAGCGGGGGTAGCCGGTCTCGCCCGTCGCCCCGGTCGCGTCCACGACCGCGGACCGGATGGCCTGCCCGACGCCGGAGGTGCCGATGTCGGCGCCCTTGCTGTCGGTGAACTCGGGGACCAGCAGGATCTCGTAACTCTGCGGATGGCTCATGGTCATGACGCTAGGCACGGGAGGTCCGCGGCGCACGTTGCCGCGCTGGCGGGACGGTTCAGCTCGATTCCCGGTGGACGGCCCGTGCGCGCAGCAGGTCGTGCCGCTCGGGTTCCTTCCCGGGGTGCCGCACCAGGCGGTCGACCAGGTCGGCGAGCGGCTGCACCGTGTCCAGTTCCATCCGTACGCTGCTGAGCCTGGGCCTCAGCAGCCTCCCCAGCATCAGGTCCTCCGCGCCCACTACCGCGGTTTCCGCGGGGACCTCGATGCCGGTGTCCTGCAGCGCCCGCATCAGGAGCATCGCGTAGTTGTCGTCGTAGGCGAAGACGGCGTCCAGGCCGAGCCCGCGCCAGCGGGCGGCGAGCGCGGCGGCCGACTCCTCGTCGTGGCGCAGCGGCAGCGGCTCGATCCGGGCCGCGCCGTCGGCGGCCTGCCGGGCACCGGCGAGTCTGGGTTCGGCGAACAGCGCCAGGCCCGGTTCCTCTGGCATCACCACGCCGATGCGGCGCCGGCCGCGCTCCAGCAGATGGCGGACCGCGCAGCCGCCGACCCTGCGCTGGTCCATGATCAGGGCGTGGGTGCCCGCCACCGGCCGCGGTCCGAGCGTGATCACCGCCTTGGCGCCGGAGCGCCGGAGTACGGCTGTGCCCTGCGGGGCGAGGGGGACGGAGCCGGGCACGATGACGGCGACGGGCCGGAGCTCGGCCCAGGCGCGGGCCGCGTCGTCGGCGTCGAGTCCGAGGGAGCCGTACTGGACCACGGTGTAGTCGAGGCGGCGCAGTCCGGATTCCAGCTCGTGCAGGAAGCGCTGGTGCAGTGGTCCGGAGGGGAATCTCCCGGTGGGCAGCAGCACCATGCGGGAGTGTCCGGCGCGCAGGCTCCGGGCGGCCGCGTGCGGTACGTAGCCGAGTTCGGCAGCCGCTTCCCGCACCCGGCGGCGGGTGGGATCACTGATCCGTACGGCCGCGTTGTTGTTCAGTACGTACGACACGGTGGCCCGGGAGACCCCGGCGAGCCGTGCCACATCGGCGCTGGTCGGGACGGGGCCTTCGGCGGGCTGCTCGGGTAACTGAATCATCGCGTCGGGCAGTCTTACAGACCTGTTCGGTACGGGTGTGCTCCGGCCCCCGTGCGGCCGGTGCGAACCTCGGCCCGAGGTGCGCACCGGGCCGGACGGTCCGGCGCGGTCCGCTCGGGTGCCGGTCGGCCGATGCCGTCCGGCGGCCCGTTTCGCGGACCCGCTCCACGCGTGGGGCCGTGCAGGTTCTACGGTGTTGCGATGACCATCCAGCACCGCAGCGACATCAACGACGGCTCGACCGACTTCCCCGGCCGCAGTGGTCCGGGCGCCACTTCCCAGGCCGACCCGCACGACGTGGGCCCGGTCCGCGCCGCGTACGCCCCCAACCGGGACGGTGATCCCGACCCCGGCGAAATCGTCTGGACGTGGGTGCCGTTCGAGGAGAACGACGGGCGGGGCAAGGACCGCCCCGTCCTCGTCGTGGCACGTGAGGGGGCGGGCACCCTGCTCGCCGTACAGCTCTCCAGCAAGCAGCACGACCAGGACCGCGAGTGGGTGGCACTGGGCGCCGGGCCCTGGGACAGCTCGGGGCGCCCCTCCTGGGTCGATCTGGACCGGGTGCTGCGGGTGCACGAGGACGGGATGCGGCGTGAGGCGTGTGCCCTGGACCGGGACAGGTTCGACCTGGTCGCCGATCGGCTGCGGGAGCTCTACGGCTGGAAGTGACGGCCTTCCGCGGCTCGTCACGTCCATGGGCGCCCCCGTGCGACCGTGCCGGGCCGCTCGGCCGCCGGCCCGAACGGCTCAGGCGGGCCGGGCCGGATGAGGTCGAAGCCTATGGCTCAACGTCAGGGTGAGGGTTGAGCCGTTTCCCCGAACACGTGATCGAATGCGGCCCTCGTGGGCGAATCCCCGTCGCGGTCGAGAATGCCGAAGACGAGCTGCTCGAAGTGCCCCGCGAACCGGCCGCCGTCGGTGAGCAGCGCGCGGAACACGCCCGCCACCTCCATCGGATCGTTCTGGAACACCCCGCAGCCCCAGGCACCCAGCACCAGCCTGCGGTATCCGCGCACCGCCGCGACCTCCAGCACCCGTTCGGCCCGTGCGGCGAGCGCGGCGGCGACGAGGTGCGCGGAGCCGGGGGCGGTGCGGCGGATCACGCCGGCGTTGGGGGCGGGCGAGGTGAGGAATCCGGCCGTGTACGGGGTGTCGAGCAGCCGGCCGCGGTCGTCGCGGAAGACCGGCACGCCCGGTGAGTGAATGACCCGGTCGGTGTAGAAGGCGCTGCGTTCGGCGCGGTGGTGCGCGTAGTACTCCGGGGCCCGCCGCAACGTGGCGTAGAGCGCGGAGCCGCGGCACAGGGCCTCCTCCTGCGCCTGGGCCCCGTTCAGGTATCCACCACCGGGGTTGCGGGCCGAGGCGTAGTTCAGGACGGCGACCTTGCCCGGCCGTTCGCCCGCCATCCGGGCGGCCGCCTGCAGGCTGCTCTCGCCGGTCACCTCGATGACCGGGGTGCGGTCGCGGTCCAGCGACGCCACCGGCACCGGCTCGGGGCCGTACAGCCTGGTACCCGAGAGGGCGGCTGCCAGTGCCCGTTCGATGCTCACCTCACGCCCCTGCGGCGTGCGGTAGAAGCCCGCCTCGACGATGGACTCTGGTCTCTCGCGCGATGCCGCGCAGCCGGGCGCTCACCGGCCCTCCCCCTTATGGTGCATACGGGGCATGATCGATGCCCCCGCGGCTCGGACGCAACCGGTTTTCCGACGCGCAGGGGCACTCTTGTGTGAACTCCCGGCAGGGGTTTGGGTAGGACGGACGCACCGGAAAAGGAGGCCCGGCATGTCACCCGACGCATCCGGCGGCCACGGTCCGCCCGATCACGGCCCGCCCCTCGACGAGGGCGAGGCGGAGGATTTACTGCGTGGCATCTGCTTCAAGACGGGACCGCCGCGCATCGTGGGAGTGGAGCTCGAATGGCTCCTGCACGATCGTGATCATCCACGCACGCCCGTCCCGCACCACCGTCTCGAAGCGGCCGCGGCGGCCGTCCGGGCACTGCCCCTGAACGCCGCCGTCACCTTCGAACCCGGCGGCCAGCTGGAGCTCAGTTCGCGCCCCGCCGATTCCCTCATGGCGTGCGTCAACGACACCGCCGACGACCTCGTGGCCGTCCGTGCCGCGCTCGACCGGCTGGATCTCGCTCCGGTCGGACTCGGCGTCGATCCCTGGCAAACGCCGCGCAGACTGCTGCGCGAACCCCGCTACGACGCCATGGAGGCCTCGCTCGACAGGTGGGGACCGGCCGGCCGCGCCATGATGTGCACGACCGCGTCCGTCCAGGTCTGCCTGGACGCCGGTGAGGAGGAGCCCGGCCCGCTCGGTTACGGGCGGCGCTGGCAGCTGGCCCATCTGCTGGGTGCGGTGCTGGTGGCGGCGTTCGCCAACTCGCCCTTCCAGCAGGGCAGGCCGACGCCATGGCGGTCGACGCGTCAGTCCCTGTGGGCCGGCCTCGACCCGCATCGCACGCTCGCCCCCGCCGGTCAGCTGCCGCCCCGTGACGCCTGGGCCTCGCACGTCCTCGACACGCCGGTCATGTGCATCCGCGGCGAGGCGGGGCCGTGGCCCGTGCCCGAGGGGCTCAGCCTCCGCGACTGGATCCGGTCCGGGGCGCCGCGGCGCCCCGTCCTGGCCGACCTCGACTACCACGTCACCACGCTGTTCCCGCCGGCCCGTCCGCGCGGACACCTGGAGCTGCGCATGATCGACGCGCAGTCCGGTGACGACGGGTGGCTGGTGCCGCTCGCGGTCACCACTGCCCTGTTCGACGACCCGGAGGCCGCCGAGACCGTGTACCGCACCGTCAAGCCGCTGGCCGAGACCGCGGGGCCGCTGGCCGCTCCACGCAATCCGCTCTGGCTCGCCGCCGCCCGTGACGGACTCACCCATCCAGAGCTGGGGGCCGCGGCCGCCGTGTGCTTCGAGCTGGCCCTGGAGGCGCTGCCCAGGATGGGCGCGACGCGCAAGGTGCAGGACGCGGTGGCGGATTTCCACGACCGCTACGTCACACGCGGCCGATGTCCCGCCGACGATCTCCGGGCGCTGCTCGCACCGGACCGGGCGGACGGCTGGTACGACCCGAAGGGGACCCCCTCATGACCGACTCCCCCGCACCCTCACCGGACGCGACGCGGAGCCAGGACGCACCGGACGCAGAGGCGCTCCGTGAGCGCGCTGTCGCCGCGCTCCTCGCCGCACGTGAACGCACCACGCTCCTCACCGACAGCGTGGACGACCATGAACTCACCGCCCAGCATTCACCGTTGATGTCGCCCCTGGTCTGGGACCTCGCGCACATCGGCAATCAGGAAGAGCTGTGGCTGCTGCGCGACGTCGGCGGGCGGGAGGCGATGCGCCCGGACATCGACGGACTGTACGACGCCTTCGAGCACCCGCGCGCCAGCCGCCCGTCGCTGCCACTGCTGGCCCCCGCCGAGGCCAGGTCGTACGCCGCCGAGGTGCGCGGCCGGGCCCTGGACGTGCTGGGTTCCGCACCGCTCGGCGGCCGCCCGCTGCTGCGGTCCGGATTCGCCTTCGGCATGATCGCCCAGCACGAACAGCAGCACGACGAAACCATGCTGATCACTCATCAGCTGCGGTCCGGGCCCGCCGCGCTCAGCGCCCCGGAGCCGCCGAGGGCCACCGACGCGGCCACCCTTCCGGACGAAGTACCGGTTCCGGGAGGCCCGTTCACCATGGGAACCTCCACCGAGCCATGGGCTCTGGACAACGAACGCCCCGCGCACCGGCGTGAGGTGCCCGGATTCCTCATCGACACCGCCCCGGTCACCTGTGGCGCGTACCGGGCTTTCATCGAGGACGGCGGCTACACCGAGCAGCGCTGGTGGGCGCCCGAGGGGTGGGCGATGGTCCGTGAGCACGAGCTGACGGCGCCCCTGTTCTGGCACCGGGACGCCGGTCAGTGGCTGCGCCGCCGCTTCGGCGTGACCGAGCCGGTGCCGGCGGACGAGCCGGTGCTGCATGTCAGCTGGTACGAGGCGGACGCGTACGCCCGCTGGGCCGGACGCAGGCTTCCCACCGAGGCCGAGTGGGAGAAGGCGGCCCGCCACGACCCGACCGCCGGTCGCTCCCGGCGCTATCCGTGGGGCGACGAGGACCCGACGCCGGAGCGCGCCAACCTGGGCCAGCGCCATCTGCGGCCCGCCCCCGCCGGGGCGTACGCCGCCGGGCGGTCGCCGTCCGGCGCGGGGCAGTTGATCGGCGATGTGTGGGAGTGGACGTCGAGCGACTTCCTGCCCTACCCGGGCTTCGCGCCGTTCCCGTACCGCGAGTACTCGGAGGTGTTCTTCGGTCCCGGGCACAAGGTGCTGCGCGGTGGGTCGTTCGCGGTGGACGCGGTGGCCTGCCGGGGTACGTTCCGCAACTGGGACCTGCCGGTCCGGCGGCAGATCTTCTCGGGTTTCCGCACCGCGAGGGATGCCTGATGTGCCGTCATATCGCCTACCTGGGACCGTCGGTGCCCCTGGGCGAGGTGCTGACGCGCCCCGCGCACTCACTGGTGCGCCAGTCCTGGGAGCCACGCCGGCAGCGGCACGGGACGGTCAACGCTGACGGCTTCGGCGTCGGCTGGTACGCGGACGGGGACCCGGTCCCCGGACGCTACCGCCGGCCGGGGCCCGTCTGGGGCGACCGGACCTTCGCCGATCTCGCCAGAGTGGTGCGCAGCCGTGCCGTGCTCGCCGCGGTCCGCGATGCCACGGAGTTCGATCCGGACGGCGAGGCCGCGGCCGCGCCGTTCGCCGAGGGCGCGGTGCTGTTCAGCCACAACGGGGTGGTGAAGGGCTGGCCCGGATCGATGGCGCCGCTCGCGGCGACACTGCCCGCGGCCGAGCTGCTGAGGCTCTCCGCCCGCTGCGACTCGGCACTGATCTGGGCCCTGGTGCAGCACCGGCTCGCGGCGGGCGACGCGCTCCCGCAGGCCGTGGCCGACACCGTGCTGGAGGTCGCAGAGGCGGCGCCCGGTTCCCGGCTCAACCTGCTGCTCACGGACGGCTCCACCATCGTGGCGACGGCCTGGGGCGACAGCCTGTGGCACCTGTCCGAGCCCGGCCGGCACGTGGTCGTGGCCTCGGAGCCCTTCGACGACGATCCGCGCTGGCGCGAGGTCCCCGACCGCACGCTGCTGACGGCGACCCGCGCCGATGTTCTGCTGACCCCGCTCAAGGAGCCCACCGAGTGAGTCCTTTTCTGCTGACCCGCACCCTGCCGGTGGACGCGACGGACGCCGCGCTGCGCGCCGATGTGCTGCACGGCCTGACCCGGCAGCCGAAGACGCTGCCGCCCAAGTGGTTCTACGACGCCCGCGGCAGCGAGCTGTTCGAGGAGATCACCCGGCTGCCCGAGTACTACCCGACGCGTGCCGAGCGGGAGATCCTGATCGACCGGGCGGACGCGATCGCTACCGCGTCCGGCGCCCGGACCCTGGTGGAACTGGGCTCTGGCTCCTCGGAGAAGACCCGGCACCTGCTCGACGCCCTGCCCCGGCTGCACACCTATGTGCCGGTCGACGTGAGCGAGAGCGCGCTGCGCGGGGCGGCGGAGGCGCTGCTGAAGGAGCGGCCCGGCCTGTCCGTGCACGCGCTCATCGCCGACTTCACCGGCGCGCTGTCGCTGCCGGAGACCCCGGGGCCGCGGCTGGTCGCGTTCCTGGGCGGCACCATCGGCAATCTGCTGCCGCAGGAGCGGGCCGCCTTCCTGGCGTCGGTACGGTCGCTGCTCTCCCCCGGTGACAGCCTGCTGCTCGGCACGGATCTGGTGAAGGACGAGGAGGTGCTGGTGGCGGCGTACGACGACGCCGCAGGGGTGACGGCGGCGTTCAACCGGAACGTGCTGTCGGTCGTCGACCGGGAGCTGGGTGCGGACTTCGAGCCCGCCGACTTCGAGCACGTGGCCCGGTGGAATCCCGCGCGGGAGTGGATCGAGATGCGGCTGCGGGCCCGGCGGGATCTCACCGTGAAGATTCCGGAACTGGATCTGGTGGTGCCGTTCGAGGCGGGTGAGGAACTGCGGACCGAGGTGTCCGCGAAGTTCCGCGAGGAGGGCGTACGGGACGAACTCGACCGGGCCGGACTGCGGCTGGCTCAGTGGTGGACCGATGCGGCGGGCAGGTTCGCGCTGTCGCTCGCCACGGTGGACTGAGCCAGCCGGGCCAGCGCCCGGCGGCCGGTCCGGCTGTCCGCCGGGATCCGCGGCAGCACGCGGATCTCGGCGGTCAGCCCGGCCGCCGTCACCACCCGCCACAGCGAGGCGGTCAGCGGATCGTCGCCGACGAACGCGGCGGCGCCCGCCGGGGTAAGGTTCCCCGGCGGTCCGGCACGGTAGCGGATGCACAGCGGCTGGACCGCGGCCCCGGCATCGATCGCGGCCTGGAACACCGCGGGCCGGAACCGGCCGCCCGGCCCGCGGCCGCACCACGTACTGCCCTCCGGGAAGACGACGACCCGTGACCCGCCCCGCAACGCCGAGGCGACGGCGCGCACAGTGGCGGGCAGCGCCCGCAGCCGCTCGCGCTCGACGAACAGGGTGCCGCCGAGCGCCGCCAGCGGGCCGAGCAGCGGCCATCGCCGGATGTCCCCCTTGGCCAGCATCCGGCCGGGGCACACGGTCGCGACCAGCGGGATGTCCAGCCACGAGACATGGTTCGCGACGACGAGCACGCCCCGGCCGCCCCCGTACACGGCGTCGGAGTGGCCGAGCGCACCCCGCATGGCCGGACGTCCACCGTGGGCGGGCGGCGGCCCGATGACGCGGACCCGCACCCCGAACGCCCGCACCACCCCGTACGCCCAGCACCGGATCAGCCGCTCCCGCGGGCCCCTGCCGAGCAGCGACAGCACGAGCGGGGCGCACAGCGCCCCGGCCAGGGTCAGTGCACATCCGGCCAGCAGCAGGGCCGCCGCCGGGACCGGATGCCGGGACGGGCCCCCATGACCGGCGCAGCCGGCCGGGGTGCAGGGGGAGGCGGGCAGCCAGTGGCTCACTGCTGCGGGGCGAGCGAGAGGAAGTGGCGCAGATAGCGCGGGTCGGTGCCGCGCAGCGACAGCAGGACGTACAGATCGGCGACGTTGAATTCGGGGTCGTGGGCGGGCGCCCCGCAGATCCGGGCGCCGAGGCGCAGATAGCCGCGCAGCAGGGGCGGGAGCGCGGAGAGTCCGCCGGGGCCGCCCGGGAGCGCGGCCGGGGCCTGCCAGAGGCGGTGTGGGGAGACCCAGTAGTCCTCGGGGGCGAGGTGCTTGTTCCGTACGGTCTCCCAGGCGCGTGCTGCCGCCGTACCGCCGTCGGAGAGGGGTATCGAGCAGCAGCCGGCCAGCCAGTTGTGTCCGCTGCGCTCCATGTAGCGGGCCAGGCCGGCCCAGATCAGGGCGATGACCGCGCCGTCGCGGTGGGCCGGGTGGACACAGGAGCGGCCGACCTCGACCAGGTCGTCGCGGATCGGGGCGAGCCGGGCGAGGTCGAACTCGCCCTCGGCGTAGAGGCGCCCGGCGATCCGGGCCCGCTCCGGCGGCAGGAGACGGTAGGTGGCGACGACGTCGCCGGTGGCCACCTCCCGGACCAGGAGGTGGTCGCAGTACGCGTCGAACGCGTCGCTGTCCAGCCCCGGTTCCGGGCCCTCCAGCCGGGCGCCGAACTCGGTGGCGAAGACCTGGTGGCGCAGTCGCTGGGCGGCGCGCACCTCCGCCTGGTCCGCGGCGAGGGAGACCCGGTAGCGCGGCGGGGCGGCGGACCGCGCCGTCTGCTGCGCCGGGAGGGGCGGGACGGCGGCGAGGGGGACGGCGGAGGAGGCGGGGGAAGCGGTGGGCAGCGCATGCATGACGGTCTCCGGGGACGGGTCGGCAAGGGCGGCTGCCGGGCCGCCGCAGCAGTACGGCGGCCCGGCTCCTTACTTCTTCCGTGACCGGCTGGATTCGACGTGACCGCCATGGAGAGCCGGGATGTGCGACGGCTGAATCCCGCGGTGCGCGCCGTGCCGCCGACCGCGCCGTCAGCTGCCCGAGAGCGCCGCCGTGATCTTCTCCGAGGCGGTCTTCGCCTCCTTCGCCGGGTCACCGCCCTGCAGGACGGCCGTCATGTACGGCTTGATCGGGTTGTCGGCCTCCACCGCCGCCCACTGCGAAGAGTTGGGGGTGGCGTGGCCCTGGGCGGCTCCCTCGGCCATCGCGGCGGTGCTCTCCTCGCCCTCGATGACATGGGCCAGGGTGGTCTTGTTGGGCACGTAGCTCATGGTCTTGGCCAGCGCCTCCTGCCACTTGGCGCCGGCGAGTTCCTTGATCACGTCGATGCCGGCGGTCCGCTGGTGCGCCTTCTCCGGAACGATCAGATCGGATCCGCCGGTGAATACGGAACCGGGAGCCTTCGAGGTCTTGCCCGGGATCGGGAAGTACCCGAGCTTGCCCTTGAGTTCGGGATTCGCCTTCTCGATCAGCGTCGCGGTACTGGGGGTGGAAATGATCTGTGCGACATTCCCCTGGGCGAACACATTGCCCTGCGAGGGCTTTTCCTCGTCCGCGTCCTTGGGCCCGTCGCCGAGCGCCTGGAGTTCCTGGTAGAACTCCATGCCCTTGAGAGCCGCCGCACTGTTGAGGGCGCCCTGCCAGTCGCCGCCCTTCTCGTTCGCGAGTTCGCCGCCCTCGTCCCAGATGAAACCGGCGAGTACATACCAGTTCTGGCCCGGAAGATACATGCCCTGATTGCCGTCGTGGTTCAGCTTCTCGCTGTCCGCGAGCCACTGCGCACGCGTCTTCGGCGGAGAGGTGATGCCCGCCTCCTCGAAGAGGTCCTTGTTGTAGATCACCACACGGTTGGCCGCGTACCAGGGGATTCCGTACTGGACGCCGCCGATGCTGCCCGGCTCGGCGAGACCGGGCAGCCAGTCCTCGCTGCCGAGGTCACGCATCGATTCCAGGGTGAGATCGCGCAGTCCGCCGCTCTCCGCGTACTGGGCGACCTGGGTGTTGCCGACCTCGATGACATCGGGGGTGTCCTTGCCGCCGAGGGCGTCGATGACCTTCGGCCCGATGCCACTCCAGCTCTGAATCCTGAACTCCAGTTCGACCGACGAGTGCGCCTCTTCGTACGACTTCTTGAAGCGGTCCAGGAAGTCGGGCGTAACACTGTCCTTCATCAGCCAGATCGTGACTTTCTTGCTGCCCGAGCCCCCCGAACCCGGGATCACACCGCACCCGCCCAGTGCGGCAACGGATATCAGGGCAACAGCTCCTACGAGCATGCGGTTCTTCACGGGGTCACCTTCTGCGAAACGGCACGAAAAAATCAGGACCCGGTGTGGGGGACTGCGGGCTGCGCTCGCACGGGCGTGGCTGGATTTTGGTATGGACCAATACTTTGGTCAAGGCCGGTTCCGGACGGCCGCCCGCCCCGCGAACTCTCGCGAACCCCGCCAAGGTGGGGCACCTTGGTAGAGGCGAGAGGAGACATAAGATGTCAAACCATACGTATCGCGTCACGGAGATCGTAGGAACCTCCCATGAGGGCATCGATGCGGCCATCCGCAACGGGGTCGCGAGGGCTTCGGAAACGTTGCACAATCTCGACTGGTTCGAGATCACACAGGTGCGTGGCCAGATCAAGGATGGCCAGATCGAGCACTATCAGGTCGGCCTGAAAGTCGGCTTCCGGCTCGACGACAAGGGCTGACAGCCAGGGCCGACGACAAGGGCCGCGGGGCCCGGCCGGGTCAGGTACGCCCTTCGCGCTGCTGCGCGTCCCTCAGGGCGGGCGACACCTGCGTCCAGCGGGCGCGCACCACGGTGAACCCGGCCAGTTCCGCCGCGTCGCAGACCAGCTCGTCGTCGTCGACCAGCATCCGCACCTCACGCTCCCGGCCCAGCCGCTCCAGGATCTCCAGCTTCGTCCGGCGGGCCGGCCGGCGGTCGTCGTTGCGCCGCATCCGCAGGCGCCCCTCCGGCAGGCCGTGCCGCGCCAGCCAGGCAACGGTGTCCTTGCGGCAGCGTTCGGGCCGGCCGGTGAGATAGGTGACCTCGCACTCCTCGGCGCTGCTCAGTGCCAGCCGTACGCCCTCGGTGAGCGGGGGATCGTCCACGGCGGCGGAGAAGAAGCCGGCCCAGTCGCGCCGCGCCCCCTCCAGGAAGTGCTGACGGTGCGCGGTGTCCGCGAGTGTGCCGTCCAGGTCGAATACGGCCAGGGGCCGGGCATCGTCTCTCATGGGCCCAGCAAACCAAGGAGGCGCGGCCTTCGGCGAACCGGCACGGCACAGGCCGGCACGGACCGTTGACCCGATCGGACCGTTGACCGATCGGCCTCGGAGGGCCCGGCAACGCGCCGACACCTAGAATCGGACTGTTTGTCCCAACCGGCCCGCACGCCTGCCTGCCCGTCGGCCCGCACGCCCGTCCCGAACCGTATGGAGCCCCGCCCCCATGCCCACCCCCCACGATCCGTACGTCAGGGTCCGCGGCGCCCGCGAGCACAATCTCCAGGACGTCCGGGTCGACATCCCGCGCGACACCCTCACCGTCTTCACCGGTGTCTCCGGCTCCGGGAAGTCCTCGCTGGCCTTCGGGACGATCTACGCGGAGGCCCAGCGCCGCTACTTCGAGTCCGTCGCCCCGTACGCCCGGCGGCTGATCCACCAGGTCGGCGCACCCGCGGTGGACGAGATCACCGGGCTGCCGCCGGCCGTCTCGCTGGAGCAGCGCAGGTCGGCGCCCGGCGCCCGGTCGTCCGTGGGAACGGTGACCACGCTGTCGAACTCGCTGCGGATGCTCTTCTCCCGTGCCGGGACGTATCCGGCGGGCGCGGAGCGCCTGGACTCCGACGCGTTCTCTCCGAACACCGCCGCGGGGGCCTGTCCGCGGTGCCACGGTCTGGGCCGGGTCCACCGCACCAGCGAGGAACTCCTCGTACCCGACCCTTCGCTGTCGATCAGGGAGGGCGCGATCGCCGCCTGGCCCGGGGCGTGGCAGGGCAAGAACCTGCGGGACGTGCTGGACGCGCTCGGCCACGACGTCGACCGGCCGTGGCGTGAGCTGGACCCGGCCGACCGGGAGTGGATCCTGTTCACCGACGAGCAGCCGGTGGTGACCGTCCATCCGGTGCGCGACGCGGGCCGGATCCAACGCCCCTACCAGGGTACGTACATGAGCGCGCGTCGCTATGTGATGCATACGTTCGCCGACTCCAGGAGCCGGGCCCTGCGGGCGAAGGCCGAGCGTTTTCTGACCAGTGAGCCGTGTCCCGTCTGCGACGGCGGCCGGCTGCGCCCCGAGGCCATGGCCGTGACCTTCGCCGGCCGTACGATCGCGGAGCTGGCGGGGCTCCCGCTGACCGGGCTCGCGGAGGTGCTGTCGGCGGCCGGCGGCGGCGACACCGCCCGGGTCCTGACGGCCGATCTGCTGGCCCGGATCGAGCCGGTCACCGAACTGGGGCTCGGCTACCTCAGCCTGGACCGGACGGCTCCGACGCTCTCCTCCGGCGAGCTGCAACGGCTGCGGCTGGCCACGCAGTTGCGATCGGGGCTCTTCGGTGTCGTGTACGTCCTGGACGAGCCGTCCGCCGGCCTGCACCCGGCGGACACCGAGTCGCTGCTCGCGGTGCTGGGCCGGCTGAAGGAGGCCGGGAACACGGTCTTCGTCGTGGAGCACCAGATGGATGTGGTGCGGCGGGCCGACTGGCTGGTCGACGTGGGGCCGCTGGCCGGTGAGCACGGCGGGCGGGTGCTGCACAGCGGTCCGCCGGCCGGGCTCGCCGATGTCGCGGAGTCGGCGACGCGGCGCTTCCTCTTCGACGACGCGCCCGTTGCGGCGCGCGAGGTGCGCACGCCTTCCGGATGGCTGCGGCTGCACGGCGTGGAGCGGCACAACGTGCGCGGCGTCGACGCCGCCTTCCCGCTCGGGGTGTTCACCGCTGTCACGGGAGTGTCGGGCTCGGGCAAGTCGACGCTGGTGGGGCAGGTGCTGGCGGATGTCCTGGCGGACCGGCGGGCCCCGGCCGAGGCGGAGCAGATCCAGGAGCCGTCCCGGGAACGGCAGCGGGAGCGGCAGCGGGAGCGGCCTGCGGCCGGGTGCGCCTCGGCCGAGGGGCTGGAGGCGGTGGACCGCCTCGTCCAGGTCGACCAGAAGCCCATCGGACGTACCCCCCGTTCCAACCTGGCCACGTACACCGGACTCTTCGACGTCGTGCGCAAGCTGTTCGCCGCCACCGGTACGGCGGTCGAGCGCGGCTACCGGGCCGGGCGGTTCTCCTTCAACGTGGCGGGCGGGCGGTGCGAGACCTGCCAGGGTGAGGGGTTCGTGTCCGTGGAGCTGCTGTTCCTGCCCAGTACGTACGCGCCCTGCCCGGACTGCCACGGCGCGCGGTACAACCCGCAGACGCTCGAAGTCACCCTGCGCGGGCTGAACATCGCCCAGGTGCTGGATCTCACGGTGGAGTCGGCGGCCGGCTTCTTCGCCGGCACACCGGCCGCCGAACGCAGCCTGCGGACCCTGCTCGACGTGGGACTCGGCTATCTGCGGCTCGGGCAGCCGGCGACGGAGCTGTCGGGCGGCGAGGCGCAGCGGATCAAGCTGGCCGCGGAGCTGCAACGAGCCCGCCGGGGCCACACCCTCTATCTGCTCGACGAGCCGACGACCGGGCTGCATCCGGCCGATGTCGAGGTGCTGATGCGGCAGTTGCACGGGCTGGTCGACGCGGGCAGCACCGTGGTGGTCGTCGAGCACGACATGGCCGTGGTCGCGGGCGCCGACTGGGTGATCGACCTCGGTCCCGGCGGCGGCGACCGGGGCGGCCGGATCGTGGCGACGGGGACACCCGCGGAGGTGGCTCGGGCGGAGGAAAGCCGGACGGCGGCATACCTCCGGACATCGCTTCACCTCGCCTGACCGTTCTTTTCTCCCCAACTCCCCTATTTGCCCGGCCGGTTGCCGATTCGGGCAAGCAAAGAGAAATGAAACAGTAAAGAACGTTGACAGTTAGCTGGTCCAGACCAATTATGGGCATGCCTCACGGCCGCACCTGCCGTGTGGTACGTGACCTCCCGGCCGGGATTCACAGGAACGGGCCGCGCCCCTCACCGGGTGCGGCAGAGCCGTGCGATCCGCCCGTTGTCTCACTCCGCTGGGAGCTACCCCATGAGACGTCCAAGAACAGTCGCCGCCGTCCTGAGCGCGCTGGCCACGGCCGTCGCGTCCGCCGGTCTGGTCCTCGGATCAGGCGCCGGCGCGCAGGCCGCCGCGACCGCCGCCACTCCCCTGCCCGCCCATGTCTTCGCCCCGTACTTCGAGGCGTACAACGGAGACAGTCCGGCCGCCCTCTCGCAGGCGTCCGGTGCCAAGTACCTGACCATGGCCTTCGTCCAGACCGAGGCCCGCGGTTCCTGCACCCCGTACTGGAACGGCGATTCGAGCACGCCCATCGCCCAGTCCGAGTACGGCGCCGACTTCACGACCATCCGGTCGCGCGGCGGCGATGTCATCCCGTCGTTCGGCGGGTACGCCGCCGACAACGGCGGCACCGAGATCGCCGACAGCTGCACGAGCGTCGACTCCATCGCCGCGGCGTACGAGAAGGTCATCACGACCTACGACGTGTCGCGCCTCGACATGGACATCGAGGACAACTCGCTGGAGAACAGCGCCGGGGTGGACCGCCGCAACAAGGCGATCAAGAAGGTGCAGGACTGGGCCGCCGCCAACGGCCGCTCGGTGCAGATCTCTTACACCCTGCCCACCACCACGAGCGGTCTCGCCGAGAGCGGGCTCGCGGTGCTGGAGAACGCGGTGTCCAACGGCGCCAAGGTCGATGTCGTGAACCTCATGACGTTCGACTACTACGACGGCGCCTCGCACAACATGGCGCAGGACACCCAGACCTCGATCACCGGTCTCAAGGGCCAGTTGGCCGATCTGTACCCGTCGAAGACCGACGCGCAGCTGTGGGGCATGACCGGCATCATCGAGATGCCCGGCATCGACGACTACGGCCCGGCCGAGACGTTCACCACGGCCGACGCCACGGCGGTCTACAACTGGGCCGTCTCCAAGGGCGTCAGCACCCTGTCGTTCTGGGCACTGCAACGTGACAACGGCGGCTGCCCCGGCACCGGGGGCAGTGACACCTGCTCCGGGATCGCGCAGGACACCTGGTACTTCAGCCACACGTTCGCGCCCTTCACCACCGGTGGCGGCACGGGCCCGGTGACGGACGACTACTCGGTGGCCGTCGCACCCGGTTCGGCGACGGTCGCCCCCGGCGGGTCGGCCACGGCGACCGTGAGCACCGCGGTCACCTCCGGCAGCGCCAAGACCGTCGCGCTGACGACGAGCGGGGCACCGGCCGGCGTGACGGCCGCGCTCAGCCCGACGTCGGTCACCGCGGGCGGGACGTCGAAGCTGACAGTCACCGCCTCGGCCTCGGCGGCGCCCGGCACGTACAAGGTCAATGTGACCGGTGCGGCGGGCACGCTCAGCCACGCGGCGACCTTCACGCTGACGGTCTCCGGACCGGGCGGCGGCACCGGATCGCTGGTGAACGGCGACTTCGAGACGGGTTCGCTCGGCCCCTGGACCTGTGAGTCCGGCGGCTCGGTCGTCTCCACCCCGGTGCACGGCGGTACGCACGCGCTCGCGGCGGCGGCCACCGCCTCACAGACCGGCGAGTGCACGCAGACGCTCACCCTGTCCCCCAACACCAAGTACACGCTGAGCGGTTGGGTGCAGGGCAGCTACGGCTACCTCGGTGTGAAGGGCGGCGCGACGGCGAACACCTGGGGTTCGTCCAGTAGTTACGCCAAGCAGTCGGTGGCCTTCACCACCGGGTCGAACGGCACGGTGACGGTCTATCTGCACGGCTGGTACGGGCAGGGCACGGTCTACGGTGACGACCTCTCCGTGACCTCCTGACCCACGGGACGACGGAGCCCCGGCTCCGGAGGCGGGCGGCCTCCGGAGCCGGGGCTCATCCGGCTCAGCGGTGGACCTTGCGGGTAGCCCGCAGCCACTCCTTGTTCATCGCGGAGATCGACGGCAGCGGGATGCCCTTCGGGCAGGCCGTGGCGCACTCCCCCGTGAGGGTGCAGCCGCCGAAGCCCTCGCTGTCCATCTGCCCCACCATGTCCAGGACCCTGGTCTCGCGCTCCGGGGCGCCCTGCGGCAGGACGTTCAGGTGGTTGACCTTCGCCGAGGTGAACAGCATCGCCGAGCCGTTCGGGCAGGCCGCCACGCAGGCACCGCAGCCGATGCACTCGGCGTGCTCGAAGGCGAAGTCGGCATCGGGCTTGGGCACGGGCGTGGCGTGCGCGTCCGGCGCCGTACCGGTCGGGGCGGAGATGTAGCCGCCGGCCTGGATGATCCGGTCGAACGCAGAGCGGTCCACGACCAGGTCCTTGACGACCGGGAAGGCCGAGGCCCGCCAGGGCTCGATGTCGATGGTGTCGCCGTCCTCGAAGGACCGCATGTGGAGCTGGCAGGTGGTGGTGCGCTCCGGGCCGTGGGCGTCCCCGTTGATCACCAGACTGCACGCGCCGCAGATGCCCTCGCGGCAGTCGTGGTCGAAGGCGACGGGGTCGTCGCCGGCGAGGATGAGTTCCTCGTTGAGGGTGTCGAGCATCTCCAGGAACGACATGTCCTGCGAGATGCCCTCCACCCGGTAGGTGGACATGGCGCCGGGGGCGTCGGCGTTCTTCTGGCGCCAGACGCGCAGGGTGAGCTTCATGCGTAGCTCCGCTGAGTGGGGTGGACGTACTCGAAGACGAGGTCTTCCTTGTGCAGGACGGGAGCGTCCCCGGTGGCGGTGAACTCCCAGGCCGCGGCGTAGGAGAATTCCTCGTCGCGCCGGGCGGCCTCGCCGTCCGGGGTCTGCGACTCCGCACGGAAGTGGCCCCCGCAGGACTCCGCCCGGTGCAGTGCGTCGAGGCACATCAGCTCGGCGAGCTCCAGGTAGTCGACGATGCGGTTGGCCTTCTCCAGCGACTGGTTGAACTCCTCGCCGGTACCGGGGACCTTGATGCGGCGCCAGAACTCCTCGCGGATCTCCGGGAGCCGGACGAGCGCCTTGCGCAGTCCCTCCTCCGTGCGGGCCATACCGCAGTACTCCCACATGAGTTCACCGATCTCCCGGTGGAAGGAGTCGGGGGTCCGGTCGCCGTCGACCGCCAGCAGCAGACTGAGCCGGTCCTCGGTGTCGGCGACGGCCTCCTCCACCTCGGGGTGCGAGGCGTCGACCGCTTCGTGGTGCGGGTTGCGGGCCAGGTAGTCGTTGATGGTCGACGGCAGGACGAAGTAGCCGTCGGCGAGCCCCTGCATCAGCGCGGAGGCGCCGAGCCGGTTGGCCCCGTGGTCGGAGAAGTTCGCCTCACCGATCGCGAACAGGCCGGGGATCGTGGTCTGGAGGTCGTAGTCGACCCAGAGTCCGCCCATCGTGTAGTGCACGGCGGGGTAGATCCGCATCGGTGTCTCGTACGGGTTCTCCGCGGTGATCTGCGCGTACATGTCGAAGAGGTTGCCGTACTTCTCCTCGACCTTCGCCCGGCCCATCCGCTGGACGGCCTCGGCGAAGTCCAGGTAGACGCCCTGCCCGCCGGGACCGACTCCGCGGCCCTCGTCGCAGACGTTCTTCGCGGCGCGGGAGGCGATGTCGCGGGGCACGAGGTTCCCGAAGGCGGGATAGACGCGCTCCAGGTAGTAGTCGCGCTCGTCCTCGGGGATCTCGTTGGCGGGGCGGGTGTCGCCCTTGGCCTTCGGTACCCAGATGCGTCCGTCATTGCGCAGCGACTCACTCATCAGCGTCAGCTTGGACTGGTGCTCGCCGGTGCGCGGGATGCAGGTGGGGTGGATCTGGGTGAAGCACGGGTTGGCGAAGTACGCGCCGCGCCGGTGGGCGCGCCAGATGGCGGTGGCGTTGGAGTTCATGGCGTTGGTCGACAGGTAGAAGACGTTGCCGTAGCCGCCGCTGGCCAGCACGACCGCGTCGGCGAAGTACGTGTCGATCTTCCCGGTGACCAGGTCGCGGGCGATGATGCCGCGGGCCTTGCCGTCGACGACGATCAGGTCGAGCATCTCGGTACGGGGGTGCAGTTCGACGTTGCCCGCGGCGATCTGCCGGGACAGGGCCTGGTAGGCGCCGAGGAGCAGTTGCTGCCCCGTCTGGCCGCGGGCGTAGAACGTGCGGGAGACCTGGACGCCACCGAAGGATCGGTTGTCGAGGAGGCCGCCGTACTCGCGGGCGAAGGGGACGCCCTGGGCCACGCACTGGTCGATGATCTCGACGGAGATCTGGGCGAGCCGGTGCACGTTGGACTCGCGGGCGCGGAAGTCGCCGCCCTTGACGGTGTCGTAGAAGAGCCGGTGGACCGAGTCGCCGTCGTTGCGGTAGTTCTTCGCCGCGTTGATGCCGCCCTGGGCGGCCACCGAGTGGGCCCGGCGGGGCGAGTCCTGGAAGCAGAACTGGACGACGTGGTAGCCCTGTTCGGCCAGCGTGGCACCGGCGGAGCCGCCGGCCAGGCCGGTGCCGACGACGATGACGGTGTGCTTGCGGCGGTTGGCCGGGTTGACCAGTTTCGCCTCGAAGCGGCGGGTGTCCCAGCGTTCGGCGACGGGGCCGCCGGGGGCGCGGGTGTCGGCGAGGGGCTCGCCGGTCGCGTAGTCCGTGTAGTCGTTCATGTCAGCTCACCACTCCGGTCATGACGGCGACGGGTACGGAGACGAAGCCCAGCGTCAGCACCAGTGCGAGCGCGTTGGCGACGGTCTTCAGGGCACGCTCGCGGGTCGCGCGGCCCGCGCCGAGGGTCTGTGCCGCGCTCCAGAACCCGTGCTGCACGTGCAGCCCCATGGCGAGCATGGCGACGATGTAGATGACGTTGCCGTACCAGGTGGAGAAGGTGTCGATGACGTTCTGGTACGGGTGTCCGGACTGGAAGCCGCCGGAGTGCACGGTGCCGGTGGTCAGGTCCAGGATGTGCCAGACGATGAACAACGCGAGGATGATGCCGCCGTAGCGCATCGTGTTCGTGGCATAGCCGGCGCGCGGCTTCTTGTGCACGTACTTGCTGGGCCGGGCCCGGAGGTCGCGCCGGCTGAGCTGGTACGCGGAGACGGCGTGCAGCACCACGGCGGCGACGAGCACCAGCCGGACGATCCACAGCGCCCACTCGTGGTGCAGGAACGGCTCGCCCATCACGCGCAGCCAGTGCGCGTAGCCGTTGAACTCGTCCGACCCGAAGAAGATCTTCAGATTGCCGACCATGTGGACGACCAAGTAGAGGAGCATGATCAGGCCGCTCACGGCCATGATCGTCTTCTTGCCGACGGACGAGTCCCAGAGCGTACGCGTCATGGACGGCCGTCGGTCCGTCCGTGTTGCCAATGCCATGGACACGACGCTAGGGCCGAAGGCCCCGATCAGTCCAAGACATGGAGCAGCTGATATCCATAGGCACTGGCTATCGGTCGAGCTATGCTGCGTGTATGCAGTTCCAGCAGCTCATGTACTTCGTCGCTGTCGCCGAGGCCCGGCACTTCACCCGCGCCGCGGAGGACGTACATGTGTCGCAGCCCTCCCTCTCGCAACAGATCAGGGCCCTGGAGAACGAGCTCGGGGCCGAGCTGTTCAGCCGGGCCCGCGGGAACATCACGCTGACGGACGCGGGCGAGGCGCTGCTGCCGCTGGCGCGGCGCATCCTGGCCGACGCGGACACCGCCCGCCACGAGGTCCAGGAGCTGGCTCAGCTGCGCCGCGGCCGGGTCCGGCTCGGGGCGACGCCCAGCGTGTGCACGGGGCTGCTGCCCGACGTGCTGCGCGCCTTCCACGACCTGCACCCGGGCATCCAGCTGCTGCTGGAGGAGGGCGGTTCGCACGACCTGGTACGGGAGCTGGCGCGCGGCGCCCTCGATCTGGCCCTGGTGGTGCTTCCGCTCCCCGCGGCGTCGCCGGCCCTGACCACGGTCGAGCTGCTCCAGGAGGATCTGGTGGTGGTCTCGTCGGCGGACGGCCCGCGCCCCGGCCGGGGCGGGAGCGTCCGGATCGCGGATCTGGAGGGCGAACCCCTGGTGATGTTCCGGCACGGCTACGACCTGCGGGAGCTGACGGTGGCCGCCTGCCGGGCCGAGGGCTTCGAGCCGTCGTTCACCGTGGAGGGCGGCGAGATGGACGCGGTGCTCGGTTTCGTACGGGCCGGTCTCGGCATCGCCGTCGTCCCGAGCATGGTGGCGACCCGGGCGGGCCACGACCTGCGGACGACGCCGCTGGCGAAGCCGGGGCTGCGCCGCACGATCGCGCTCGCGCACCGCAGTGACGTGGCGCCGCCACGCGCGGCGCGCGAATTGCAGCGCGTGCTGCTGGCGAGCCGGGCGGACGCGCTGCCCTCAAGCCCCGGACCGGGGTGAGGGCAACGCGTCACCCGGCTCACACGGCGTCGGCCAGCAGCAGCGAGTGGATCCGGTCCGGGGCCCCTGGACGCGCGTAGTACCAGCCCTGGGCCGTGTCACAGCCGAGCTCCCGCAACTGCTCGGCCTGGGCGCCCGTCTCCACGCCCTCGACCGTCACCGCGAGGCCCAGGCTGTGCGCGAGCGACACGATCCCCTCGACGATCTTCAGGTCCACGGGATCGGCCGGATGGTGCTGCATCCCCTGGGTGAAGGAGCGGTCCAGCTTCAGCACACTCACCGGCAGCCGCCGCAGGTTCGCCAGGTTCGAGTACCCGGTGCCGAAGTCGTCGAGTGCTATGCCGATGCCCATGTCGGCCAGTTGGCGCAGCGGCTTCAGCAGGTCGTCGTCGGCGCCGATGAGCGCCGACTCGGTGACCTCGAGACACAGCGCCGCGGGCTCCAGGCCGGACCGCTCAAGGACGTCGACGGTCTCGCTGACCAGGCGCGGGTGGTGCAGCTGGGCCGGCGAGAGGTTGACGTTGATCCGCAGGGGGCCGCCGTCGGTGTGCCGCTCCTGCCAGAAGTTGGCCTGCCGTACCGACTCCTCCAGCACCCAGCGGCCGAGCGGGACGATCAGCCCGGTGTGCTCGGCGAGCGCGATGAACCGGTCGGGGCCCAGTACGCCGTGCTGCGGGTGGCACCAGCGCACGAGCGCCTCCGCCCCGTGCACCGAACCGTCCCCGAGATGCACCAGCGGCTGGTACTCGATGAAGAACTCGCCGCGGTCCAGCGCGGCCGGCAGCGCCGTGGTCAGCCCGTGCCGGGTGATGGCACGGGCGTCCGCCTCCGCGTCGGCCAGCTCGAAGCGGTTGCCGCCCGCGGACTTGGCCCGGTACATGGTGATGTCGGCGCTGCGCAGCACCTCGGCGGCGCTGCGTTCACCGGCCGGGCCCTCGACGACCCCGATGGACCCCCGGACGGTCAGCTCACGCCCGTCGAGGCGGATCGGCGTGGCGAGCGCCCCGAGAATCCGGCAGGCGAGCTCGTCGACCTCGGAGGCCGTGTCGGGACCGGTCGTCAGGGCCACGAACTCGTCGCCGCCGAGCCGCGCCACCATCTCGCCGGGCGCGGTCGCACAGCTCTGCAGCCGGTCCGCGACCTCGACGAGCAGCCGGTCGCCCGAGGCGTGCCCCAAGCTGTCGTTGATCGCCTTGAAGCCGTCCAGATCCAGGTAGCAGAGGCCGAAACGGTTGCCGTCACCGGCCGAGAGCGCTTTCTCGAGACGCTCGAAAAAAAGCGTCCGGTTCGGCAGGCCGGTGAGCGCGTCGTGTGTGGCCTCGTACCGCAGACGCAGATTCAGCAGCCTGCGCTCGGTGGTGTCCTCCATCAACGCCAGCTGGTACTCCGGCCGGCCCTCGGCGTCGCGCAGCAGGGACACCGTCAGATTGGTCCACAGGACGGTGCCGTCGTTGCGGTAGAACGCCTTCTCGACCCGGTAGTGCTCGCGCTCGCCGCTCACCAGCTCGTTGTAGTACGTCCAGACCTTCGGGGAGTCCTCGGGGTGGACCCACTCGTTGACGCGGTGGCTGCGCACGTGGTGGTCGAGCCCGCCGAACATCCGGGTGAGCGTGTCGTTGACCTCCAGCACGTTGCCGTCGAGGTCGGCGATCCCGATGCCGATGGCGGCGTCCTTGAAGACGGCCCTGAACCGCGCCTCGGTCGCATGCAGCGCCTGTTCGGCGTCCGAGCGCGCGGAGAGCGCCGAGCGGGCGATGGCCTCCTGCTCGGCGAGGGTCCGCTCACGCAGTGCCTGGGAGAAGCCGCCCGCGACGGCGTGCTGGATCCGGGCACAGCGGGACCGGCTGTCCTCGGTCGCCAGCGCCACCGGTCCGTTGCTTCCGCAGTACAGGACGAGGTAGGAGTCGACGACGCCGAGCGTGGAGCTGAGCGCGTCCGGATCCGTGCAGTGCGCAGCGACGAGCGCGCCACCCACCGCGGTCGCCGACGCGGCGTCGAACGGGCGGGCGTGCAGCGTGTCGCTGAGCGTGCGGGCCAGCGGGAGCAGATGCTGTTCGAACTCCGGCCGGGTCAGGGAAGTGGCCGTCGACGGGAAGATGGCCCGGCTCCAGATCGTGGCGAATCGCCGGAGCCGGTCCTCGGGGCCGTCGGGCTCCGCGTCCGGTGCTCCGGACGACTGGGCGGGAATGCTCACGCCTTGCGTCCCACTCCTGCGAAGCCAGAAAAGGCATATGGGTCTTCATTGGCCTGCACGACCGGGGAGTCGGGACGCCAGTTCGGCATCGCCACAAGGCCCGGGGCGACCATCTCGTATCCGTCGAAGAACCGGCTGACCTCGTCGCGCGAGCGCATGACCAGCGGATTGCGGATATTCTTGTACACCCCGACCGCGCCGCCGGCTTCCTCCTTCGTCAGCGGGACACCCTCGTACGAGGCGTGGGTGATGACGATGAGGCTGCCCGGGGCCAGGATGTCGCGCAGCTCCGCGACAGCCGTCTGCGGGTCGTCGGAGTCCTCGATGAAGTGGAGTACGGCCACGAGCAGCAGCGCCACCGGCCGGTCCAGGTCGAGGAGTTCGGAGATCTCCGGGTTGTCCCTGATCTCCTGCGGGCGGCGCAGATCGGCGGTGGCGATCACCGCTCCGGAATTTCCCTCGAGTACGGCCTGGCTGTGTGCGACGGCGACCGGATCGTGGTCGACGTACGCCACCCGGGCCGCCGGGTCGATCCCCTGCGCGACCTCGTGGACATTGCCGAAGGTCGGTATCCCGGAGCCGATGTCCAGGAACTGGGAGATCCCCTCACCGAGTGCGTAGCGCACCGCCCGGCGCATAAAGGCCCGGTTCGCCTGCATGATCTTGGGAAGTCCCGGCATGAACTCCATGGCCTTGCGGGCCGCTTCCCGGTCCACCTCGAAATTGTGCGAGCCGCCCAGATAGAAGTCATACATTCGGGACACGCTCGGCACCGAAATATCTATGCCTTGCGGTGCCCAGGCGGGACGCTCCATCGATGTCTCCAACAAGTCGCCACGGCGATCCGGCCATGTTCATGGTCAGTGTTGACCAGAGGCTACTGATCGGCCGCCAGGAGAGCGAGCGGAAACGGAAATTAGCGGTCCGTTATTGGTCACACCCGTGGCAACTGCAACCGTTCCGTCGCTGCGTGTGACATTCGGGCATCGGCACCCCCGGAGAAAGTTCGCAATAGAACTACTTTGGCGTACCGGCCGATCCGGCATTGCGGGACACCTCCCACCATGTACCCCCGACAGCAGGGCCGTTGATCCCGTCGGGCCGGCGCTGCCGCCCGACTGCCGCCCGGCGCGGCCGCGGTATTGCCGGCGGGTACCGAAGCCCAGGCTTTCGTGCGGTCGCCTTCGCAATTCCGCCTCGGCGGAGTCGCGGTGGCCTTGCCGAATCGGAAGGGAGTGAATCCCCGCCGCGGTTCAGCACCCCGACGACTCACCCCCCTCCGTCACCACACACCGCGGTCGGCGCCGGCAGGGTTGTCACAGCCGCCGCGAGCGGCACGCCCCGCCGGATGTTCATGTCAACTCCCATGATTCGCAAGGTAGTTGCGAGGTGAGATCGCGTCGCTCATGCGCATGGGTACGTCCGCCGGGGTCCTTTTTGTTCAATGCGTCCGCAGAATTTTCCCCGGCCGCAAACACCCAGTGCTTCAGGTCCCCACCATCAGGGGAATCCGGCGGATGTGCGGCGTGCCGCCCTGCGGCCCGGAACATGCTCCCCGTCGTGTACGGATCACTCATGGGCCGGCTCTCCGCAGCCGTCGCACTCATCTGGCTGTTGACCGCCCCGGCGCCCGCGCTGGCCGACAACTGTGCGTACGCCTCGATCGGCGACGACGGGGGCGGTTCGGCGGTCGCCAGCAGTGGTGACGGCAGCTGCCATGCCGGGCCGAAGCCCCACCCGACCCCACCACCGCCGCCACCCCCTGCTCCGCCACCACCCCGTCCGCCTTCGCCGCCTCCACCACAGCCGCCCCCTCCCCCGCCGGCGCCCCCTGCGCCACCCGCGCCACCCGCGCCACCCGCGCCGCCCGAACCCGAGCAAGCACCTCCGCCCCCTCCGCCTCCCTCCCCCTCCCCGTCCCCCTCTCCTTCTCCGTCCCCCTCCGTACGCCCCACGCCCCGGCCGGTGGCGCTTCCCGCCTACCGCAGACCGGCGCGGAAGGCGCCGGAGCGCCATACCTCCCTGGTCACGCTCAGCCTGATGATCACAGCCCCCGGGGTGTTCGCCGTCGCCGTGCTGCGGCCCCGTTCCCGATGACCTCCGGAGACACACATGTCGGAATGGCTTGTTCTCACCTTCGCCATGGTCGCGGCCAGCGCCGTGGTGCTGACCATCGCCGTACTCAACAACCGCCGGCTCCCCGTGGACGACGACCCGTCAGAGACCCCTGACGTCATCGAGTACATGACGATGATGATCGGCGTGGTCTACGCGATCGTGCTGGGCCTCGCCATCGCGGGTGTCTGGGAGGGCCGCGGCGCCGCGCAGGAGTACGTGCGCCAGGAGGCCCAGGCGCTCCACGAGGTCGACGCGCGCTCATCGGTCTACCCGGCCGAGGTGCGCACCCGGATCCGTGCCGATGTCGACGCCTACGTCAGCTATGTCGTCCACGACGAGTGGCAGATCATGATCGACCACGGCACGCTCGGCGACCGGGGCGCGGAGCTCCTGGACCGGGTACGCGCCGATGTCACGGACTACAAGCCGAAGACGGACCACGAGGGGCAGGCGTATCAGCCGCTGGTCGACCAGATCGCCGCGGCCGACGACGCCCGCAGCGCGCGCGGGCAGAGCGCCGGAGCCACCATGCCGGGTGTCGTGTGGTTCGGGCTGATCATCGGGGCACTGGTGACCGTGGGGCTGATCTTCACCCTGCAGATCCGACGCACCTTCCGCGAACTCCTGCTGGCCGGCCTCTTCAGCGTCCTGATCGCCTTCCTGCTCTTCCTGATCTGGGACTTCGACTCACCCTTCGGCCGGGGACTCTCGGCCACCGCCGCCCCCTTCCTCGATCTGTTCCCCCGCGCGTCGGGCGGTTAGAGGTGCGCCGCCCGGGGGACAACGGTGCCCCATTGGACGGACCCCGATCGCGGGTGAAATGCACCACTTCTAGCGTTGGCGGCATCGAGGTGCATTTCTGACACTTTGTGGAAATCCGTTCCGCGACTGCTCCTCGGGGACCCGGAGGAATCACCATGCGCGCAATACGTGTCGCCCCCGTCGCTCTGCTCGGCGCCGCTGCACTCGCCCTGACCGCCCCGGCCGCGACCGCGTATGCCGCAGTGTCGGGGGGACCCTCAAACAGCGGGACCGGATACACCGTCACGCCTTCGGTGATCGCGCCGGGCGGCCAGGTGACGCTGGCCGCCAAGGGGTGCTCGACAACGGCCACGGTGTCCTCCGGCGTGTTCGACACCGTCACCATCCCCAGCGGCGGCACGGCCAGGGCGACGGTCGACTGGGACGCCAAACCGGCGGCGGCCTACCAGGCGACCTTCACCTGCAACACGTCGCCGAGTTCCACGGCCAAGGTGAACCTCACGATCGGCGCGGCCACGAGCACGCCCACCACCAGCTCCACCAGCACCACGCGTACGACGGCCTCCCCGGCCGGTGTGCAGGGCGGCATGGGCGGCAGCATCGACAGCCCGAACACCGCGATGATCGTGGGAGGCACCGCACTCGCCGTGGCCGCCGCGACCAGCACCGTGTTCGTGGCGCGGCGGCGCAGGGAGAGCCGTTCGCACTGACCGGCACCGCCGGCCGGAACGGATGTCGCCCCGGGTCCTGTCACAGGACTCGGGGCGACGTGGTTATCGGGCCGGCCGGTATGTCCGCGAGGTCAGACCGCCCCATGGCTCATCTTCCGGCGGCGCATGACGTACATGCCTCCGCCGAGGACCGCAGAGGCGACCAGACCCGCGCCGACACCCATGTCCGCCGGGCTCGCGGCCATCGAGCCGCCGAAGCCGCCCTGTGCGCCCCGGCTGTTGAGCACGGTGAACCGGTGCCCGGCCGTCCGGTCGGTGCCGTCGCAACGCACTGTCAGGTTGTACGAACCCGGCGTCGCGTCATTGAGGATCCGGACCCTGGCGTGACCGACCCGGCCCGCGGAGAGCCTCGTGGTCCGGAAGGCGTTGGACGAGACGCTGCCGCCGCGGCCGCAGCCCTCGGCGCTGACCTGCATGGCCGCGCCCTGGTGCACGCGCTCGGGGTCGACGGTCACGTTGTTCGGGCCGTTGTTGCGGCCGTTCCCGTTGCCGTTCCCGTTCCCGTTGCCGTTGCCGTTGCCGTTGCCGTTGCCGTTGTTATTGCCATGGCCATTGCCGTTGCCGTCGCCGTTGTTGTTCCCGTTCCCGTTGTTGTTGCCGTTGCCGTTCTCCCAGTCGCCGGGGTCGTTCCAGTCGTTCTGGCTGTTCCCGTTGTTCTGGCCGTTCCCGACGTCTCCACCGGCTGCTGCCATCGGGGCACCGAGCCCGAGAGCGGCGACGGCGGTCGCGGCGACAACGAGAGCGCGTGTAGCACGCATCGTTCGAACCTCCAGCGGGAAGCGCCCCCGGAGCTCTGTGCACCGGGATGGATCGACGAGAACGCCTCCCATGACGAACCCTCACCAGAACCTTGATCCACCGCATTTCGGGGCTGCTCCACCCCGGTGATCCGACACACCGTGTGCGCGCCCGGGAAAGTGATGGATGCGCAGGTCACAGAGCGTCAGAACTTTTATCCGCGCACTACTCCGATACGCAGCCGCCCACCTGGCCACCACCCGTTCGCCCTTCCCTGATCGCCGCCCGGCCGCCCCGCGCCTAGCGTTCCCCTCGTCGCGACGAAGGGAGAACCATGGGCCGGGACAACTGGCGCCCCGAACGGATCAGACACTCGCCCTGGGGCGCACTCGCCCTGGTGATGCTCACCGGTCTCGCACTGATGCGGAACGGCGCGGACCTCTCGCCCGGACCGCCGCAGCCGGTCGCCGCCACCTCGGTCGATCACCAGAAGAACGTTCCCGCGGCGCCGGCGACCGGCCCGGTGGTGAAGCCGCTGGCATACGCCCCCGTCGAGCGCGTCGCCATCCCCTCCGTCCAGGTCGACGCACCGGTCGTCGATGTGAACCTGGACCCGGACGGCTGGATCGAGACTCCGCCCCCGCAGGACCCCAATCTCGCGGGCTGGTACCAGAACGGCATCGCGCCGGGTCAGCTCGGCACCTCGGTCGTCGTCGGCCACGTCGACAACATGGCGGGCCCGGCCGTCTTCTACAGCCTGGGTTCGCTGAAGAAGGGCAGCCGCATCGAGATCTCCCGCAGCGACGACCGGGTCGCCGTGTTCGAGGTCTACGGTGTCGAGGTGTTCGCGAAGAACGACTTTCCCGGCGCCCGGGTGTACGGCGACACCGGCAAGGCGGAACTGCGGGTCATCACCTGCGGCGGCGGATTCACGAGGGCCAACGGCTACGACGGCAACGTCGTGGTCTTCGCCCGGCTGGTCGCCACCCGCTGACAGCCGCTGCCGGGGGCGGGCCCGTCCCCGGCAGCGGCCGCCGCACTGCTCAACGGCGCTGCGGCACCGTGAGCCGGTACCCGTCGTCCAGCAGCTCCGGCAGATAGCGGCCCAGCGCGGCCACGCTCTGCGAACGGTTGCCACCCGCATCGTGTGACAGCACCACGACGCCGGGTGCCGCCCCCTCCCTGACCCGCCGGACGATGCTGTCGGTGCCGGGCACCGTCCAGTCCAGGGTGTCCACGGTCCAGGCCATCGGCTCCATGCCCATCGCCGCGCCGATCTCGAAGGAATTGCGGTTCCAGGCCCCGTAGGGAGCCCGGTACCAGAGCGGTGCGGCGCCGGTGATCTTCTCGATCACCTCGCTGGTACGGCCCAGCTCGTCGGTGACGCCCGCCCGGGAGAGCTTGGTGACCAGCGGGTGCGTCCACGAGTGGTTGCCCACCGTGTGTCCGTCGTCGGAGATCCTGCGCACCAGGTCCTGGTTGTCGTTGGCCATCTCCCCGCAGAGGAAGAACATCGCCCGCACGTCGTGCTTCCGCAGCGTGTCCAGGATGTGCGGGGTGTAGAGCGGGTCCGGGCCGTCGTCGAAGGTGAGCACCATCGCATGCCCGATGTCGGGCAGCTCCTCGAACGGCCGGGTACGGACGGGGGGCGCCGCGGGACGGTAGCGAGGCGGAGTATTCGCTGTCATGGGTCTCAGACGATAGGACAGCGGCTTGGTCCGGAGAGCCCGCTGCGGCCCCGCCGCGACGGTGGACGGCGCCGTGGGGCGCCGGAAGGGAGTGCCTGCGGTGTCCGCGGCCACCAGGCGCACGACGGAGGCCGCGCCCAACCCGGCGGCCAGCCTCAGCAGCGTTCTGCGCATCGGCAGCCTCTGATCATATTTCATGACCAACTGCTCGCACGTCCACGCTCCCAGCCACCTCAACGACACCGGTCGCGGTGGGTTTTGCACCCAATGGGGGGAGCCCGTCCGCGGCAACCGGCGCCCTGCCCCCGGGGCGGCCGGGAGCCCGGACGGGCGGCCTCCGCGGGAGCGGATAGCCTCACTGCCGTGACAGACCAGCAGCCTCACCAGTTCGAACGTGGCACAGACGGCCCCAAAGTGATCGTCGCGGGCCTCGACGGTTCGGAATCCTCCATGCGCGCCGCGGCCTATGCCGCCGGTCTCGCTCGTCGGCAGAGGGCCATGCTCGCCCTCGTCTATGTACAGCCCGTGCTGTCAGCGGGCGCCGCGCTCGGCGCACCGGTCAGCGATACGACCGGAGAGGTCGCGGAGGGTCTGGTGAACGAGATCCGGGAGTCGACCGAGCGGCTGAAGGACATATGGGATGTGCGCTGGGAGTTCCACACCTTCCCCGGTGATCCGTACAACGGGCTGGTGACGGCGGCGAACGAACTCAAGGCGGACGCCGTGGTGGTGGGCGCCTCGGAGTCGGCGGGGCACCGCTTCATCGGCTCGGTGGCCGTCCGTCTGGTGAAGGCGGGCCGCTGGCCCGTCACCGTCGTCCCGTAGGCCCGGCGCTCCCCTCCCCCGCCCCGGACGCTTCACGACGCCGCCCGACCGCTCACCGCACCATTCGCCGCCCCGTGCGACCGCTCGTCGCACGGGGCGGCGTTTGTCCTGTTCCCCGGGGCCGGAATGCGCTCGTATACGCCAGTCAGCAGCGAGGCGGCAGGGACCTCCGCGGGGAAGGGCGTTCACCATGACCACGACGACTACCGATGAGCGGGCCCTCGCGGATCTGCAGCGTGAGCACGGCCCCGCGCTGTTCCACTTTCTGCTCGGCCTGACCTTCGGCGACCGGCAGCGGGCCGAGGATCTGCTCCAGGAGACCCTGGTGCGGGCCTGGCAGCACCCGGAGGCCTTCGACAGCCCGTACGAGTCGATGCGGCCCTGGCTGTTCACCGTGGGACGCCGACTGGCGATCGACGCACGCAGGTCACGGCTGGCCCGGCCGGCCGAGGTGGGCGACTCGGTACTGGAGAGCGCCCCGTGCGAGCAGGACACCGCCGAGTCCGCTGTCGCCGCGCTCGATGTGCGCGAGGCGGTGCGTACCCTCAGCCCGGAGCACCGGGCGGTGCTGGTGCAGATCTACTTCCGCGGGCTCAGCGTGGGCGAGACGGCCCAGGTGCTCGGGATTCCGGCCGGCACCGTCAAGTCCCGTTCCTACTACGCGCTGCGGCTGCTGTCCCGCAGTCTGCCCGGCTACTCCAGCAGGTCCTCCTCGCTGAGCAGCGCGAGCAGTGCCGCGGCCTCCGCCACCGCCACGTAGTCGGCGGCGCAGCGGTCGCAGCTCTGGAGATGGCGGGAGACCTCCAGCGCCTCCGGGGCCGGGAGCGCGTCCAGCACGTAGGCGCCGAGCAGCTGCCTCATGTGGGGTCCCTCCCCGGGGTCGGTGGTCATCGCATCCTCATGTCTGTGACGGATCCGGCCCGACGGATCCTGTCCTTCTGGCCACGCGGGGCGCGCTCCCCCGGTTCAATGCTGCGTGTAGGGGCGTACCGAGAACGGAATGAGGCGAGACGGGATGCGTCAGGAACGTCATGACGGATCCAGTGGCGGCGGCCTGCTGATCCCGATGGCCTGGATGTACGCGGAGTACATCGCCGACGAACTGCTGCGGACCGGTGAGCTGATGGAGCCGGCGACGCTGGAGTACCGGGCGGGGCGCGATGCGCTCGCCCTCACCGTCTTCCTCTCCGACGGTGCGGTGGCCGAGGCCCTCCCCGCCACCCGGGTGGACGAACTGCGGCTGCTGACGGCGTACGGGACGCCGTGGCGCGGCTGGGTCTGCGAGCGGCTCGACGTGCTGGAGGCGGCGCAGGGCGGTCCCGACCCGGACCTCACGCTGGCACGGGCGGCCTGGCGGTGGCTGGAGGACACCGAACTGCTGGCGGCCGACCTCGACGCGATCGGCCCGTTGCCCCGGGAGCCGGCCGACGGCCCGCGGGACCCGGAGGCGGAGGGGGCGCCGGCCCAGGTGTGGACGCCGGCCTGGCAGCTGGGGCTGCCACTGGGACACCTGTCGATCCACCTGTACTGACGGCCTGGGTACGGAAGCACCGCGTGCTGAGGGACTGCCCGGCGCTTCAGGAACCGTGCACCCCGGCGCGGTATTTCGGCAGCCTCACCGTGATCCGCATTCCGGCGCCGATGCCCGTCTCGATGACGAGCCCGTAGTCGTCCCCGTACACCTGGCGCAGCCGTTCGTCCACGTTGAGCAGGCCGACCCCGGTGGATCTGCCGCCCTCGCCGCGCAGGATGTGGCGCAGCCGTTCCGGGTCCATGCCGATGCCGTCGTCCTCGATGACGACCTCGGCCTCGGAACCGGCGTCCAGGGCGCTGATGGTGATGCGGCTGGAGGTCACCGCTCCTTCCAGCCCGTGTTTGACGGCGTTCTCCACGAGGGGCTGGAGACAGAGGAACGGCAGGGCGACGGGCAGTACCTCGGGGGCGACCTGGAGGGTGACCGAGAGCCTTTCACCGAAGCGGGCGCGGACCAGGGCCAGGTACTGGTCGATGGAGTGCAGTTCGTCGGCGAGGGTGGTGAAGTCTCCGTGGCTGCGGAACGAGTAGCGGGTGAAGTCAGCGAATTCCAGGAGGAGTTCGCGGGCCTGCTCGGGGTCGGTCCGGACGAACGAGGCGATGGCGGCCAGTGAGTTGAAGATGAAGTGCGGGGAGATCTGTGCGCGCAGGGCCCTGATCTCGGCCTCGATGAGCTGGGTGCGCGAGCGGTCGAGCTCGGCGAGCTCCAGTTGTACGCAGACCCAGCGGGCGACCTCTCCGGCGGCCCTCGCCAGGACCGCCGACTCCCGCGGGGCGTAGGCGATCAGGGCGCCGAGGACCCGGTGGTCGACGGTGAGCGGCACGGCGACGGCCCACCGCAGCGGGCAGTCCAGATCGTCGCAGTCGCTGCGGAAGGCGGTGTCGCGGCCGGTGTCGAGCACGTCCTCCACCTGTTCCATGACGTGTTCGACGTGGTGGCCGCCCTCGCCGTCCCAGACCAGGATCCGCTCGCGGTCGGTCAGGCACAGGGCGTCGGTGCCGAGCAGTGAGCGCAGCCGTCGGGCGGACTTGCGGGCGCTGTCCTCGGTGAGTCCGGCGCGCAGCGGCGGCGCGGCCAGGGAAGCGGTGTGCAGGGTCTCGAAGGTGGCGTGCTCCACGGGGGTGCCGACGTCGCTGGTACGCAGGGGGCGGGCGGTGCGGCGTCCGGTCAGCAGACCCCCTCCGAACAGCAGGACGCCCAGGAGCACGATGACGGCGTATCCGGCCCCGGTCACCGGTGCCTCCCCGAGGTGAGCGCTTCGGGCAGGTGGAAGCGGGTCATGGCGGCGTTGGTGCCGGCCGGTATCCGGCCGGGTGTGGCCAGTGAGACGAGGATCATGGCGAGGAAGCCGACGGGCACCGACCAGACGGCGGGCCAGGCGAGCAGGGCGTGCGGCCAGCCGGGCGGGCGCACCGCGCCGCTGACGGTGATGGCGACGGAGAGCAGCGCGGAGCCGCCGCCGAGGAGGAGTCCGGCGACTGCGCCCGGCGGGGTGAGCCGGCGCCACCAGATGCCGAGGACGAGCAGCGGGCAGAAGGAGGACGCGGACACCGCGAACGCCATCCCGACGGAGTCGGCGACCGGCACCCGGCTGACCATCAGTGAACCGGCGAGCGGGACGGAGATGGCGAGGACCGTGGCGAGCCGGAAGTGCCGTACACCGCGCGAGGGCAGGACGTCCTGGGTGATGACTCCGGCGACGGCCATGGTCAGTCCGGAGGCGGTGGACAGGAACGCGGCGAAGGCGCCGCCCGCGACGAGCGCGCCGAGCAGGTCGCCGCCGAGCCCGCCGATGACCCGGCCGGGCAGCAGCAGCACGGCGGCGTCCGCGTCGCCGCCCGGTATCAGCTCGGGGGCGTACAGCCGGCCGAGCGCGCCGTAGACGGGCGGCAGCAGGTAGAAGACGCCGATCAGGGCGAGGACGGCGACGGTGGTGCGGCGGGCGTCGCGGCCGTTGGGGCTGGTGTAGAAGCGGACGACGACGTGCGGCAGGCCCATGGTGCCGAGGAAGGTGGCGACGATGAGCCCGTAGGTGGCGTACAGCGGGTGGTCGCCGCGGAAGACGGACAGTTGCTCGTCGAAGGAGACGCGGGGCCGTCCGTCGCCCTGCCAGGCCAGTACCAGGAAGATTGCCGGGACGAGGAGTGCGGTCAGCTTCAGCCAGTACTGGAAGACCTGGACGAAGGTGATGGAGCGCATCCCGCCCGCGGCGACGGCCAGGACGACCACGGAGGCGACGAGGACGTCGCCGAGCCAGCCGGGCGCGCCGGTGAGGATCTTCAGGGTGAGCCCGGCGCCCTGGAGCTGCGGCACGAGGTAGAGCCACCCCGCGCCGACGACGAGCACGCTGACGAGCCGGCGCACCTGCCGGGATTCGAGCCGTCCCTCGGCGAAGTCGGGCAGTGTGTAGGCCCCGGAGCGGCGCAGCGGTGCGGCGACGAAGACCAGCAGCACCAGATAGCCGGCGGTGTAGCCCACCGGGTACCAGAGCATGTCGGGCCCGTGTACGAGCACCAGTCCGGCGATGCCGAGGAAGGAGGCGGCGGAGAGGTACTCGCCGCTGATCGCGGCCGCGTTGAGGCGTGGCCGCACGGTGCGCGAGGCGACGTAGAAGTCGGAGGTGGTGCGGGAGATGCGCAGCCCGAACCCGCCGACGAGGACGGTGGCGGATACGACGGCGGCGACGGCCACCACCGCGTACGTACGGCTCACTGTGCGGGGCGGCCTTCCACGAGCCGGGCGAAGTCGTGCTCGTTGCGCTCGGCCCGGCGCACGTACCACCAGGCGACCAGGGTGAGCGGCGGGTAGGCGGCGAAGCCGAGGACGGCCCAGACGACGGCGTCGCTGCGCAGGGCCGCGAAGACCAGCGGCAGGGTTCCGGCGACGACGGCGAGCACGGTGAAGGCGCTGAGCCCCGCGCGCAGTTGGCTGCGCATCAACGAGCGCACGTAGGCACCGCCCAGCGCGGTCTGTTCGTCGATCTCCGACTGGGTCCGGTAGCGCGGCAGCGGACGCACCCGCCGGGGCTCCCCCGTCACCACTTCACGCCGGGGCGTCGACTCTGCGGTCATGGGGCCGGAGTGTACGCAGCACCCGACCCCGGTGGGAAGGGATTCGAACACGGGTTGCCCCTGGTCAGCGGCCGCCCTGCCGCATCAGCAGATCGCGCAGCGCGCGGGTGTGGCGACGGCTGACGGCGAGTTCCGCGGTGCCGATGCGCACGCTCATGCTGCCCGCGTCGAGCCGCAGTTCGTCGATCCGGCCCAGGGCCACGAGGTGGCGGCGGTGGATGCGGACGAAGCCGCGGGTCCGCCAGCGTTCCTCCAGGGTGGTCAGGGGGACGCGGACCAGGTGGCTGCCGGTGGCGGTGTGCAGCCGGGCGTAGTCGCCCTGGGCCTCTGCGTAGGCGATGTCGTCGATCGGGATGAAGCGGATGACACCGCCCAGTTCGACCGGGATCTGGTCGTGCGCGGTGTCGTGGACGGGTGCGGAGCGGTCCCCGACCTGTTCGGCGACGCGGCGCACGGCTTCGGCGAGGCGCTCGCGGCGTACCGGTTTCAGGACGTAGTCGACGGCCTTGAGGTCGAAGGCCTGCACGGCGAAGTCCTCGTGGGCGGTGACGAAGACGATCAGCGGGGGTGCGGCGAACCCGGCCAGCAACTGGGCGACGTCGAGCCCGGTGAGCCCCGCCATGTGGATGTCGAGGAAGACGACGTCGATGGCGGCCACGTCCTCGGGCCCCGCGTCGACGGCGCCGCCGATGCGGCGCAGCGCCTCGGTGGCCCCGGTGGCTCCTTCGGCGCTGCGGATACGGGGATCGGCGCGCAGGAGGTAGAGGAGCTCCTCCAGGGCGGGTTCTTCGTCGTCGACGGCGAGTACGCGCAGCATGAGGCCGGAGTGTAGACGCGGGCGGGCTACTTGAGCAGTTTGGAGAGCCTGCGGTCGGCGAGCGGCTTCCCGCCGGTCTGGCAGGTCGGGCAGTACTGGAGCGAGGAGTCGCTGAAGGAGACCTCGCGGACGGTGTCGCCGCAGACCGGGCAGGCTTCTCCGGTACGTCCGTGGACCCGCATCCCGCTGCGTTTCTCGGCCTTGAGCCTCTTCGCCGCGAGGCCGCTGGAGCGGGCGACGGCGTCGTCGAGGGTGGTGCGCAGGGCGGTGTGCAGCCGGGTGATCTCGTCGTCGGTGAGGTGCGCGGTGAGTTTGAAGGGTGACATCTTCGCGACGTGCAGGATCTCGTCGCTATAGGCGTTGCCGATGCCGGCGATGAGTGACTGGTCGCGCAGCGCGCCCTTGATCTGCCGGCGCTCCCCTTCGAGCAGTGCGGCGAACGTGTCCCGGTCGAAGGACGGGTCGAGCGGGTCGGGCCCGAGGCGGGCCACGCCGGGCACCTGGGCCGGGTCGTGGACGAGGTGGACGGCGAGGCGCTTGGTGGTGCCGGCCTCGGTGAGGTCGAAGCCGTCGCCGCCGGTGAGTTCGGTGCGCAGCGCCAGCGGCCCCTTGGCGGGGCGCGGCGGGGTGGCGGGGAAGCTGTCCTTCCACTGGAGCCAGCCGGCCCGTGCGAGGTGGGTGAGCAGGTGCAGGGGGCCGACTGCGATGTCCAGGAACTTGCCGTGCCGCCGGACGCCGGTGACCGTGCCGCCGTGCAGGGCGGTGAGCGGCGGGTCGTACGTCTTCAGGACGCTGATGGCGAGCGGGAGGACGCGGTCGATCTCCCTGCCGACGAGGTGCTCGTCGAGGAAGACCCGCAGGGCTTCGACTTCCGGCAGTTCTGGCATGCCCCCAGCCTGCCGCAGGCGGCGCCGGGGTGGCTACCGGAGGCCGTACACCCGCTCGGCGGTGGTGGCGAGGACGGCGGCCCGTTCATCGGGCCCGAGGCCGCTGACCAGGGTGTGGGCGGCCTCGACGACCTCGGTGTACGTGGCGGCGAGCCGGCACACCGGCCAGTCGGAGCCGAACATCAGCCGGGACGGTCCGAAGGCGTCGATGACGGTGTCCGCGTAGGGGCGCAGGTCCTTGACGGTCCAGTTGTGCGGATCGGCCTCTGTGACCAGGCCGGAGAGTTTGCACACGGTGTTGGGGAGGGCGGCGAGGGCCCGCAGGTCGTCCGCCCAGGGGCGCCGGCCGCCGGAGGCGATGGGCGGTTTGCCCGCGTGGTCGAGCACGAAGGTGAGGCCGGGCAGCAGTTCCGCGGCCCTGACGGCGGCGGGCAGCTGGTGCGGCTGGACGATCAGGTCGTAGACGAGCCCGGCGTCGGCCACCGCGGCCAGGCCGCGCAGGACGTCGGCGCGCAGCAGCCATGCGGGGTCGGGTTCGCCCTGGACCTGGTGGCGCAGCGAGACGAGCCGGTCGCCGCCGGGGAGCTCGCGAAGGGCTGCCAGGGTGTCCGCGATGTCCGGCGCGGTGAGATCGCTCCAGCCCACGACGCCGGCGACCAGGTCGCTGCCGTCGGCGAGCGCGAGGAACTCGGGGGTCTCCTGCGCGACGGTGACGGTCTGCACGAGCACGGTGGCGCACACACCGTTGGCACGGGCCTCCGGCTCCAGGTCCGCGAGGGTGAAGTCGCGGCGCAGGGGCGCCAGTTCCTCGCCGGTGATCCACTCCTGGTCGCGTACCGCGAGGTCCCAGACGTGGTGGTGGGCGTCGACGATCCGCGGGCCGCCGGTCATCTCACAGCTCCCAGGCGACGGGGAGTCCCGCTTCGGCGCCGTCCGCGGAGTAGTCGTGCGTGACGTCGAGGAGCTCGTCCATCCTGGCCTGCCAGGCGACGTTGACGGGGAGTTCCTCCAGTTCGGCGAGGAGCTTGGCGTAGTCGTCGCACTCGATGACGTGGAACAGCTCGGTTCCGCTGCGCCAGATCGTCCAGGAGGTGGCGCCCGCCGCGCGGATCGCACGGGTCAGCTCGGCCGGGACCTCGCGGTGCGCGGCCTCGTACTGCGCTATGCGGTCCGCGCGGACCTTGGTGTGCAGGGCGATACGCATGTCAGTTTCCGTTCTCGGTCAGCAGTCCCTCGTCGCGCAGCTCGTCCCAGAGGTCGTCGGGGACCGGCCTGCGCAGCAGCGCGGCGGCGTCGCGCACCTCTTCCGGGGAGCGGGTGCCGACGAGGACGCCGGCGACGGCGGGGTGGGTGAGCGGGTAGTGCAGTGCGGCGGCGCGCAGCGGGACGCCGTGGCCCTCGGTGACGGCCTTCAGCCGCAGGGCCCGGTCCAGGAGGTTCAGGGGCGCGGCGGCGTAGTCGTACGTCGCGCCGGGGCGCGGGTCGGCGAGGAGGCCGGAGTTGAAGACCCCGCCGACGACGACGCTGCGGCCGCGGGCCGCGGCCGCGGGCAGCAGATCGGTCAGGGCGGACTGGTCGAGGAGGGTGTGGCGACCGGCGCAGAGCACCACGTCGACGTCGGTGTCGCGGACGAAGCGGGTGAGCATCGCGGTCTGGTTCATGCCGGCCCCGATGGCGCCGACGACGCCCTCCGCGCGCAGCTTCTCCAGTTCCGGATAGGCCTCGTGGAAGGCGGCTTCGGCGTGGTCGTCCGGGTCGTGCAGATAGGCGATGTCGATGCGGTCCAGGCCGAGCCGTTCCAGGCTGTCCTCGATGCTGCGACGGATGCCGGCGGCGCTGAAGTCCCAGCGGCGGCGGTGGGTGGCCCGCACAGCGAAGCCCTCGGAGAGCCCTTCGGACGCCTCGGGGCCGCCGTCGGGCAGCGGGTCGAGGACCCGGCCGACCTTGGTGGACAGTGCGTACGAGTCGCGGGGCCGGGCGCGCAGCGCCTCGCCGAGCCGTCGCTCCGAGAGGCCCAGCCCGTAGTGCGGGGCGGTGTCGAAGTAGCGGATGCCCTCGTCCCAGGCGGCGTCGACGGCGGCGGCGGCCTGCGCCGGTTCGACGGCGCTGAAGAGATTGCCGATGGCGGCCGCCCCGAAGGACAGCTCGGTGACCTCGACCGCACTGTTTCCCAGCCTGTTGTGCCGCATGCTTCTGCCGCCCTCCCCGATGATCGCTTGGTGCACTCAGCACATATTCATCGGATCACTTGGGCACGTCAACACCCCGGAGGTCAGGAACTACGCTAATTTCTCAGCAATCTGTCCGATCTATGGACTCGCCCCTTCGGCCCGGCAGCCGAATCCCGAACCGAGCCGTTCAGTGGGCGGGCAGCAGTGCGAGCAGCTCCGCCACCTCGTCCTCCGCGCAGCGCCCCAGCCGTTCCAGATCGGGCAGCGCCTTGCCGTCGGCCACCAGCCCGACCTGCACCTTGCCGCCGTACGTCGTGAGCGCCACGGCCAGCGACTGACCGCGGGCCAGCGGCGCCATGGGGTACAGCGCGCGCAGCGGGCAGCCGCCGAGCGAGAGCGCCGAGCGCGGCAGCGGCACGCTGGTGACCAGGACGTCGAAGAGCATCCTGGCGGCGCTCCCGGCGAGCGGGGCGCCGAAGCGATGGGCCAGCGAAGGGAGTTGATCGGCGAGTACGGCGACCGCACCGGCCCCGCGCAGCGGCCCGGCGGACTTGTTGCGGTCCATGGCGCCGCGTACCGCGCGCAGCCGTTCCCAGGGGTCGGGTTCGGAGACGGGGAGGCCCAGCAGGTAGGCGGACAGCCGGTTTCCGGTGGCGGCGCCCCCCGGGCGGCGCCTGGAGACGGGGACCAGGGCGCGCGGATCGGCGCCGGGCAGCGGCTCGCCGCGCTCCAGCATCCAGCGGCGCAGCGCTCCGGCGACGACGGCGAGCAGGACGTCGTTGGCCGTGCCGCCCGCGGCCCGGCGGATGCGCTGCACGGCGTCGAGGTCCAGATCGGCGGTGGCCAGCCGCCGGGTGCCGCTGGAGCTGGCGCTGAGCGCCGTCGCGCCGCGCAGATCGAGGCGGCTGGCCCGTACCAGCGAGGCACCGACGCCGAAGGCCCGGCCGAGGCCCTCGATCCGCCCGAGCGCGAGACCGGCGACCTGGCGCGGGCCGGGCATCCAGGAGCGCGGCGGCACCGGCCCGGTCCGCCCGGCCGGCGCTCCGGCCCGTCCGCGGCCCGCGAAGGAGGCGATCTCGTCGAAGATCCCGGCCCCGATGGCGACGGCGCGCATCCCGTCGGCGAGTGCGTGGTGGAGCTTGACCAGGACGGCGAAGGGGCCGTCGTCGGCGGCGCCGCCGATGACGTACATCTGCCAGGGCGGCAGCCCCCTTCGCAGTGGCTGCTCCATCAGCTCACCGGCGAGCCCGGTGGCCGCCGCCATGAACGCGCCCTCGTCGCACGTCTGCGCCCCGGGCAGTTCCACCCGCTTGACGTGCCGGTGGACATCGAAGTCCTTGTCCACCGACCAGGCCGCACCGCCGACCGGCAGCAGCACGTCCCTGACCCGCATCCGCAGCCGGGGGATCGCGGCGGCCCGGGTACCGAGCAGCTCCAGCAGGGCGTCCGCGCCGGGAGACCGGCCCCCGTCCGGGGAGAAGACGGCCAGCGCACCGAGATGCATGGGGTGGGCATCGGACTCGAGGTGCCAGAAGGCCAGATCGAGAGGTGCCAGTAGCTCAGTACCCAACGGGTCCTCATGTCATCGAAGACAAAGACTGACGGAATCGCAGTCAATCTCTCTCGGTCGGTTACGGTCAAGTACAGTCATGTTACGTACTGTTACTTTCGGATAGCGCTCATTGCCGCCGTTCAACAGCGTTCGTTCGGTGACTCAGTCGCGTGGCGGAATACTGAATTCGCACCAGACGCACTTGCCGGTCCCCCGGGACTCGACGCCCCAGGCGTCCGCCAGTTGGTCCACGAGCATCAGTCCCCGGCCCGACACCCCCGATTCCCCCGCGTCCCGGCGGCGGGGCAGCGCACTCGACCGGTCCTCGACATCGACCCGGAGCCGCCGCCCCGCCCCGGTGAGCACCCGGATGGTGACGATCGCTCCGCCGTCGGTGTGCATCAGCGCGTTGGTGGTCAGCTCGTCGGCGGCCAGTTCGACCTCGTCGGCCCGGTCCTTCGCACCCCAGGCCCGCACCGCCGCACGGATCATGTGGCGCGCCGAGCTCAGCGCCTCGGGGTCGTTCTGCGCGACGTGCTGCTGGAGCCGGCCGCCGGGCTGCGGGGCATGGGTGGCCTTGCGCCGCAGCAGGAGAACGGCGACATCGTCCTCGCCACCACGCTGGTCGACCGATTCACAGAGCCGGTCGGCCAGTCGCCGGAGATCCTGCGGGCCGTTCCCGATCATGTCGGTCAGCAGCTGCATCCCCTCGTCGAGGTCCGCGCCGGGCAGCTCCACCAGGCCGTCGGTGAACAGCACCATGGTCTGGCCGGGATCCAGCTCGACCGTGCTGACCGGGTACTCCAGCCGCCCGAACTCGGCGGAGAGCCCCAGCGGCAGCCCGCCGTCGACCGGCACCCTGCGGCAGCTCCCGTCGGCTTCCCGCACCAGCGGGTCCACATGGCCGGCCCGGACCAGTTGGACGACTCCGGTGGTCAGGTCGGCCTCGGCGTAGGTGCAGGTGGCGAAGCGGTCGGTGTCGAGCTCGTGCAGGAAGACCGAGGCACGCGCCATCACCGTCGCGGGGCTGTGCCCCTCGGCCGCGTAGGCCCGCAGCACGATGCGGAGCTGGCCCATGACGGCTGCCGCGTGGATGTCGTGCCCCTGTACGTCACCGATGACGGCGCCCACCCGGCCGTTGGGCAGCGGGATGATGTCGTACCAGTCGCCGCCGATGTCCCGGCCCATCCGGGCCGGTCGGTACCGGACGGCGATCTGCGCACCCGGCACCTCGGGAATCCGGCGCGGCAGCATGGCCTGCTGGAGCCCCTCGGCGAGGTCGTGCTCCTGCTCGTAGAGCATGGCGCGCTGGAGGCTCTGCGCGATGGAGCTGCCGAGGGCGACCAGCAGATTGCGTTCGTCGCCGGTGAAGCCGTCCTTGCCGCTGTAGAGCAGCCCGAGCGCGCCGATGGGGCGGGCCTGGGCGATCAGCGGCAGATAGGCCGCCGAGGTGATGCCGAGATGGCTGATGTGGGGCCACAGGATCGGGTACGAGGTGGCGAAGTCCTCGGCGGACTCGATGAAGCGCGGGGTGAGCGTGCGGACGACCTCGCTCATCGGGTACGGCTCGTCCGTCCGGGTGTAGCGGGTGCCCGGCACGAAGGAGCCCTCCGGCCCGTCCGCCACCAGATGGATGCGGCCGGCCTCTATCAGCCCCATGACCAGGCTCGTCGCCCCCAGATGCGCCAGCCCCTGGGAGTTCTTGAGCACATCCGTGACGTCCCTGACGGTACGGGCGTGGGCCAGCGCGGCCGTGGTCCCCTCCACCAGGCTGGTCCGGCGCCGGCGCTCCTCGTCCACCTCGCGGCGGGCGGTGGCGTCGGCCAGCTCCTGGGTGGCGTCCCTGACGATGCCGATGATCCTGCGGGGGCGCCCGGTCGCGTCGCGCCGGACGAAGCCCTGGGTATGGGTCCAGCGCAGGCTTCCGTCGCGGCGCAGGGAGCGGAAGTACACCCCGTAGTTGATCCGCCCGCTCTTGAGCGCCTGCGCGACGAGGGCGTCGAGCCGCACGCCCTCGTCCGGCGGCACCCTCGTCGCGAGCGTCGCGGGCCGGTTGTCGTACTCGTCGGCCCGCAGGTCGAACACGTCGAGGGCGGGCTGGTCCATGTGCATGAGGCCGCTGTCGAGATCCCAGTCGAAGCTGCCCATACGGTTCAGGGCGAGACTGAGGTCCGGGTGGGCGGGCCAGTCGTCCGGGAGTGACAGGGCACCCGCTACCCGATCATCCATGTGGGTCACTCTGCCATCATTTGTCCGATTCTTCGAGTGAGCTGTCCACCAGGTGAACGTGCGATGGAACACACTGCGCGGCCAGGCCGAAGGCGCCGTATTCCAAGGGATCAGCGGAAGGAGTCCCGGCCTGGAGCCCCTGATACCCCCGCAGAACGCCGACCCGCCCCGAAACCGGGCGGAGGCAGCGGCTAACGTGTGCGGAGGGCGAACTAAGCCAAGCCTTACCAAGGCCCGCCCTGTCCTTGTTCGCCCGTCCTAAGGAACAGCCCTCCATGACACGCCCCGTCCGCGTAGCCATCGTCGGAGCCGGTCCCGCCGGAATCTACGCAGCGGACGCGCTGCTCAAATCCGGGGCCGCCTCCGACCCGGGCGTGTCCATCGACCTGTTCGAGCGGATGCCCGCCCCCTTCGGCCTGATCCGTTACGGCGTGGCCCCGGACCACCCCCGGATCAAGGGCATCGTGCAGGCGCTGCACAAGGTCCTGGACAAGCCGCAGCTGCGGCTCTTCGGCAATGTCGACTACCCGAACGACATCGGCCTCGACGAGCTGCGGACCTTCTACGACGCCGTGATCTTCTCCACCGGCGCCGACGCGGACCGGGCCCTGGACATACCCGGCAGCGACCTGGAGGGCTCGCACGGCGCCGCCGACTTCGTCTCCTGGTACGACGGCCACCCGGACGTGGCCCGCACCTGGCCGCTGGAGGCCGAGAAGGTCGCGGTCCTGGGCGTCGGCAACGTGGCGCTGGACGTGGCCCGCATGCTCGCCAAGACCGGCGACGAACTGCTGCCGACGGAGATCCCCGCCAACGTCCACGAGGGCCTCAGGGCCAACAAGGCGCTGGAGGTGCACGTCTTCGGGCGACGCGGTCCCGCCCAGGCCAAGTTCAGCCCGATGGAACTCCGCGAGCTGGACCACTCGCCGAACATCGAGGTCATCGTCAACCCCGAGGACATCGACTACGACCAGGGCTCGATCGAGACCCGGCGCGGGAACAAGCAGGCCAACATGGTCGCCTCCACGCTGGAGAACTGGGCGATCCGCGACGTCGGCGACCGGCCGCACAAGCTCTTCCTGCACTTCTTCGAGTCCCCGGTCGAGATCCTCGGCGAGGACGGCAAGGTGGCCGGCCTGCGCACCGAGCGCACCGAGCTGGACGGCACCGGCAACGTGCGGGGCACCGGCCGCTTCCACGACTGGGACGTGCAGAGCGTCTACCGCGCGGTCGGCTACTACTCCCAGGAGCTCCCCAAGCTCCCCTTCGACGTGGCCTCCGGCACCGTTCCGCACGCCGCCGGACGGGTCCTCGCCGGTGAGGAGCCGATGGACTCGGTGTACGTCACCGGCTGGATCAAGCGCGGTCCGATCGGCCTGATCGGCCACACCAAGGGCGATGCCAACGAGACCGTCGCCTGCCTGCTGGAGGACCACACCGCCGGCCGGCTGCCCGCTCCGGCGCAGCCCGAGCCGGAGGCCGTCACCGAGTTCCTCCGGGACCGCGGCGTCCGCTACACCACCCGCGAGGGCTGGTACCGCCTGGACGCCCACGAGCGCGCCCTCGGTGCGGAGCAGGGGCGCGAGCGGGTCAAGGTCGTGGAGCGCGACGCCATGCTGGACGCCTCCGAGCCCGCCAACTGACACCACGGCCGACGGCCCCGGGAGTTCTCCGCGCAGGAGATCCCCCGGGGCCGTCGGCCGTTGCCGTCAGGGGCCGTCAGCGCCCCTGGAGGCCCTTGACGTTGTCGCCGAACGTCCAGTTCTTCGAACCGTCCCAGTTAAGCGACCAGTCCATCAGGCCCTTCAGGCTGCCGCCGTAGTGGTTCCAGGCCTGGGACACGAGCCCCGGCGCCATGTAGCCGCCACCCGCGCCCGGCTGGGCGGGCAGTCCCGGGACCTGCTTGTCGTAGGGCACCTTGACCGTGGTGCCCTGGATGACGAGTCCCTTGTCGAGACAGTCCGTCTGCGCGGTGAATCCCCCGACGGTGCCCGCGGAGTACGAGTCGCCCGAGCAGCCGTACATGTTGCCGTTGTAGTACTGCATGTTCAGCCACCAGAGCCGGCCGTTGTCCGCGTACTTCTTCACGATGGGCAGGTACGCGCCCCAGATCGAGCCGTAGGTGACGCTGCCGCCGGTGACGTAGGCCGTCTCAGGAGCCATCGTCAGGCCGAAGTTCGAGGGCATCTCGGCGAGCACTCCGTCGATGATGCGGATCAGGTTGGACTGCGAGGCCGACAGCTGGTTGATGTTGCCGCTGCCGCTCAGGCCGGTCTCGATGTCGATGTCGATGCCGTCGAAGTTGTACTTCTTGAGGATCGGCACCACCGTGTCGACGAACCGGTCGGCCACCGCGCTGGAGCTCAGGTCGATACCGGCCGCCGCGCCGCCGATGGACATCAGGGTGGTGAGCCCGGACGCCTTCGCCTGGCACATCTCGGCCGGGGTCGGGACCTTGACGGTCGAGTCCATCCCGTCCTCCCACAGGACGGTGCCGTCGGAGAGGATCACCGGGAAGGCCGCGTTGATCACGTTGTAACCGTGCTGGGTGATGCGGCTGTCCGTGACGGGGATCCAGCCCAGCGGCGGATGCACCCCGTTGGACGCTCCGTCCCAGTTCTCCCAGTAGCCCTGGAGCACCTTGCCCGCAGGCTTCGACTTGACCGCGCAGGTGTCATCCTGCGCGGAGCTCGGCGTCGCCGCGACCAGCATCTGTACGACACAGGCCGCCGCGATGCCGACCCCCAGCAGACGTGATGTCCGACCGAACATGCCCGGTTCCCTTCGTGGGGTGGAGACCAGAGAAGCCGAAAATGCCATGATCCTGACAAGTCAGGGCTCCTGGCATCCCGGCCGCCACAACGCGGCACACGCTAAAGTGGTCCAGACCTTCCGTCAATAGGTCTGGACCATACGCACGGTGGCGCCGACGCCCCCTCCGAATCACGGGGCCGGACACGCGCCCCGCCGTCCAACTTCCGCCGGGCTCACCCGGTGACGGACTCGGGAGCACCTCCGGTGCCGTCCGGGCGCGGCAGTTCGATGGCGGTCTGCGGCTCCTGGGTCATGGACGGGACCAAATCCCCGGGAGGCTCCTCCGGCTCCGCGGGGGTACCGGTCGGCTCCTCGGGCGGGAACCCCGACGGCTCGTCGGTGGCGCCGTCCGAGGGCGGGTCCGTGGGGCAGTTCGGGGGCGCCGCCCGGCCGCCGTCCGGGGTACCCGGCGGATCACCGGAGGGGCTCCCGGTCACGGCGGCCTCCTCGCCGGGCGGCGTCGGGACGCCCGGTGTCGGGCAGTCGGTGGGCGCGGTGGTCGGGTCCCCCGGAGGCACCTCGGGCAGCGGCCCGGTGATGTCGGTACCCGGGTCGTACGGCGGCGGGACCTCCGGGGCGCGGTCCCTGGCGCCCTCGTCCCCTGCCGTCCGCTCGATCCAGGCGCTGTTCACGACGTCGACGATCACCAGGGCCGTGACCTCGCGTGCGGTGGGTGCGACGACAACGACGCGCGCCGGGTCGTAACCGGCCCACTTGTCCCCCCGGTCGGCCGACTCACGGGCACTGTCAGGCGGGGTCAGCGGGTTCCCGCCGGCACAGCGCACCCGGGGCAGCCCATGACGGTCGACCATCACCGCCGTGCCGGCCTGGAGCACGGACTGGAACGTGGTCGCGGACCCACCGCTGAAACCGTGATCGGCGACCCGGGTGTCGGCGCGCAGCAGGACCGGGGTCAGGCCGAGGAGGAAGTCGGCGGTCCCGGCCGGGGTGGTGCCCACGGCGCGCGCGAAGGCCTCACCCTTGGCGCGGTCGGCGGCGAGGAAGCGGATCTGCTTCCCGACATCACAGGAGGCCGTGGAGCGGACGCCGCCGTAGAGGCCCGGGGTGGAGCCGGTGAGCCGGTGGACGGCCCGGCCGCCGGGAGCCGGCGTCTCACGGGGGCCGGTGCGCGAGGGGGCCGGTGCCGCGCCGGACCGCTTCGCCGTCGAGCCGGTGAAGGGGTCGGGTCCCCGCGCCGCCGCCGGCTGCGGGAGGACCTCCTGCACGTCGGCCGTCCCCTTGGTGCCGCTGCCGCCGACGGGGGCGTCCTGGGCGCAGCCCGCGGCGAGCAGGATCCCGGCGGACAGCGTGGCGCCCGCGACGTGCCGCAGGCGTAGGGGTGAGCGCACGAAGAGGTCTCCTGCCGGTTCACCGGTCCCGAGTGGTCCCCTCATGTGTGCCGCAGTTACCCCTCCCCCGCAAGCCGGCGGCGCGGGAGGGGCGCACCGCGCGGGACCACGTCCGCACCAGCGCCTTGAACGTGTTCAAGAAAGACTCTAGAGTCTTCACCGACATCACTTGAACGTGTTCAAGACGGGGGCATTTCGCGCTCTTCTCGGTGCTCGCCCGAAAGCGGCTCCGCGACCGCAACGACCACGAAGGACACGCCGCATGAGCACCCTGACCTATCCGGACGTGGGCGCCACCCGTCTCGGTCCGCTCCCCGACGGCTACCACCACCTGCACCACCGCGACCGGATCGGCCACGGCCGCGCGGACTTCGAGGCCGCCGGCGCCGCGGTCACCGCGTTCCGCATGCACCGTGTCGCCGGGGCCCGCGTCACGGCGTCGGCGCCACGCGCCGAGCCCGGCACGGCCGTTCAGGTGAAGCTGGGGGCCGGCCCGTTCCGGTTCACCGCGCCCTGCCGGGTCATCTGGACCGAGTACGGACCGCAGCGCATCGGATTCGCCTACGGAACGCTGACCCGGCATCCCGAGTGCGGCGAGGAGTCCTTCGTGGTCGACCTGGCGGACGACGGAACGGTGTCGTTCACCGTCATGGCGTTCAGCCGGCCCGCCCGCTGGTACGCCCGGCTCGCCGGTCCGCTCGTACCGGTGGCCCAGCTCTGGTACGCCCGCAGGCTCGGCAGGAGCCTGCGCCGGATCGTCACGGAGGCGCGCCAGAAGCGGAACTGAAGCGCCGGAGCCGCCGCGGGGCCGATACTGGGGGCGATGGAGTGGTTCACCGCAGACGGGTACTGGCTCAGCCGGCTGATCTTTCAGCGGGTGCTGGCCGTCATCTACCTGACCGCCTTCCTCACCGCCGCGCTCCAGTTCCGGGCGCTGATCGGTGAACGCGGCATGCTGCCCGTTCCGGAACTCCTGCGGCGCACGGACTGGCGCACCGCCCCCGGGCTCTTCCGCCTCCACTACTCCGACCGCCTCTTCGCCGTGGTCGCGTGGACCGGCTGTGCGCTCTCCGTCGCGCTGATCGCCGGCGTGGACGGCCACCTGCCGCTGTGGGCGGCGATGCTGCTGTGGGCGCTGCCCTGGGCGCTGTACCTGTCGATCGTCCAGGTCGGCGACACCTGGTACGGCTTCGGCTGGGAGTCGCTGCTGCTGGAGACCGGCTTCCTCGCCGTCTTCCTCGGCAACGCGGGCACCGCCCCGCCGGTACTGGTGCTGTGGCTGCTGCGCTGGGTGCTGTTCCGGGTGGAGTTCGGGGCCGGGATGATCAAGATCCGCGGCGACGCGTGCTGGCGCAGGCTGACGTGCCTGTACTTCCACCACGAGACCCAGCCCATGCCCGGCCCGCTGAGCTGGTTCTTCCACCAGTTGCCCCGGCCCCTGCACCGGGCCGAGGTGGCGGCCAACCACGTGACCCAACTCCTGGTCCCGGTGCTGCTCTTCACCCCACAGCCGGTGGCGAGCGCGGCCGCGGGCCTGATGGTCCTCACCCAGTTGTGGCTGGTGCTGTCGGGGAACTTCGCGTGGCTCAACTGGCTGACGATCGCGCTCGCCCTGTCGGCCGTCGACTGGTCCCCGGTGGCCGAGCCGCCCGCACAGTCCGCCGCGCCCCTCTGGTACGAGGTGGTGGTCATCGCCGTCACCACGCTGGTCCTGGCGCTCAGCTACCGCCCCGCCCGCAATCTCGTCTCGCGCCGCCAGGTGATGAACCGCTCCTTCGACCCACTGCACCTGGTCAACACGTACGGCGCGTTCGGCAGCATCAGCCGGGTCCGGCTGGAGGTGGTGGTCGAGGGCACGGACGAGCGGGTCGTGCACCCGGGCACGGTCTGGCGGGAGTACGGCTTCCGCGGGAAGCCGGGCGATCCGCGGCGGCTGCCGCGCCAGTTCGCCCCGTACCATCTGCGGCTCGACTGGATGATGTGGTTCGCCGCGCTCTCGCCCGCCTATGCCCGCCCCTGGTTCGGCCCGTTCGTGGAGCGGCTGCTGGAGAACGACCGGGACACCCTGCGGCTGCTGCGGCACAACCCGTTCCCCGGGGCCCCGCCGGCGCACGTCCGCGCCAGGGTGTACCGCTACCGGTACACGACCTGGCGCGAACTGCGGGCCACCGGGCACTGGTGGCACCGCACCTACGTACGGGACTTCATGCGCCCGGTGCCGCCGGGGCCCTCCCCGGTCAGCCCGACCAGGCGATCTTGAACACCCAGGCGTGCTCGCCGGTCCTGCGGGCCGCCGCCGGTACGTCGATCACCAGCGAGTCGCCGGTGGTGCGCCAGCGCAGCGGCCGGTCGTACCCGAGCAGCGTGATCCGGTCACCGCCGCGGACCGGCACGGGGGCCTCGACCGTGAGGGTCGCGCCGGGCCGGGCCAGCGAGTGGATGTAGAACGCCTTGTCCGGCCGGACGGTGAACCGCAGGTCCTCCCCCAGCTGCGGCATCCGCGACCAGTACGTGGTGCCGTGGATCGCCTCTCCGTTGGTCTTCAGCCACTGCCCCGTCTCGCGCAGCCTGCGCTGCATGATGTCGGGGATCGTGCCGTCGGCCTTCGGCCCGATGTCGAGCAGGAAGTTGCCGTTCTTGGAGACGATGTCGACGAGCGAGTGCACGATCTCCTCTGCCGTCATGTACTTCTCGTCCGGAGTCTGCGCGTTGTAGCCGTAGCTGTAGGGGTCGAGGCCGCGGCTGGACTCCCACTTGGCGGTGACGATCTGGTCGTACGTCGTGTACTCGGGCGTCGTGAAGTCGTGCGACCCGATCCCCGAGCGGTCGTTGACGGTGACGTCGACCGGGCGGGCCCGGTTCTTGGCGTGGTTGAAGTACTCGGCGAGGACCCGGTGGCTGTCGTTGTCGCCGCCGATGTCGCACCAGATGATCTCGGGGTCGTACCCCTCGATCAGTTCCAGCATCTGCGGGCCCTGGAACTCGGTGATGTAGTCCTTGCCCGCCGTGTGGCCGGTGTACGGGACGGGCTCCAGGGTGTACGGGTTGCGCGGGGCGTGGCCCATCCACGGGTGGTCCGGGTTGAACCACTCGGGCATGGAGAAGTACAGCCCGCGGTGGAGTTCGGGGGCGTAGCGCCGTGAGGCGTCGAAGAGTTCCCTGATCACATCGCGCTTGGGGCCCATCTTCACCGAGTTGCGGTCGGAGAGTTTGGTGTCCCAGAGCGCGAAGCCCTCGTGGTGCTTCGAGGTGAGGACGTGGTACTGCGCGCCGGCGTCCCGGAACAGCTCCACCCAGGCGCGGGGGTCGAAGCGCTCCGCGCGGAACTGCGGGATGAAGTCGTCGTAGGCGAAGGACTCCCCGTAGGTGTCGCGGTGATGGGCGTAGGTGGGGTTGGCCGGGTCCTGCATCTGGTTCCAGTACCACTCGGCGTACTGCGTGCCGACCGGTGCCCAGGCCGGGACCGAGTAGATGCCCCAGTGGATGAAGATCCCGAACTTCGCGTCCTGGAACCAGTACGGCGCCTGATGGGTGGAGAGGGACGCGTCCGTGGGGGTGTAGTCGGGGACCCCGAGGGTGAGCGAGCGCCGGACCGTCGCCGCCTGCTGCCCCCGGCCGCGCGCGACCACGCTGCCGTCGCGCGCGGTGCCTGGCGAGGTGCCCGGTCTGTTACGGATGCCGATGCGGACGCGGGCCTGGTCGCCGGGGGCGAGGCGGGTGACGCGGGCTGGTGCGACGGTACGCGCCCCGGGCACGTCCACCGAGAGGGTGAGGCCGTCGGCGGCGAGGATGCCCACCGTGCCCGCGTTGACGACGGTGGCCTCGACGCTCTGGGCCCCGTGGTCCAGCAGCGAGGTGGTGGAGCGGGCGTCGCGTACGGCCAGGGCCCGTCCCTCGGCCGCCGGTTGCAGGGAGAGCGCGAAGATGTGCAGGGCCGACTTGTTCTCCTCGGCGGGCTGGGTGGTGGGAAGCGTCAGCGCGACGGCCTCCCTCGTCGGGTCGAGCGGGATCTCGGACACGGCGATGGAGACCGGGTGCGGGTCCTTCGTCCCGTCGGGGGCGTAGCGGTAGGCGGACGTCAGGTCGCCGCTGCCGGAGTACCAGTCGGGTCCGGCGAGGGCCGGGGCCGATGTGGTGCCGTCGGCGTAGTGCACCGTGGTCCTGCCGGACGCGGCTCCGTAGCTGCACGCGGTGAGGAGGAGGCCGGACAGGTAGCGGCCCGGCGGGAGGTCGATGCGCTGGCCGAGGGCGACGATGTTGTTCTTCGCCCCCGCGCCGGCGGCCGGGAAGCGGAACGTGGTGCCGGCTATCTCCCGGTCCCCTGCGGGGAGTTCCTCACCGGGGAAGGTGTAGCCGGAGCCGTCGAAGCTGCCGCCGCGGGCTTCGGCGGTGTCGATGCCGTCGTTGTCGAACCAGTCGTCGAGGGGGACGGGGACGGCCGGGGGCACGGTTCCCCAGTCACCGCCGTGCGGGGTCTCGGGCGCGGTCCCGGTTCGCGGGGCCGCTTCGGCGGTGGCGGGGGTGAGCAGGGCGGCGCCGACTGCCGCCCCTGCCGTCATTCCGAGTACATGGCGCCTGGGAAGTTCGGTCATGACGTCCGATGATTGGAGCAGGACGTGAACCTGTCAATGCAATCTTCCAGACAGAACGAAACTTCTCTCCCACATCCATCGGATGACTTGAGGGAGAAAGCGGGGCGGGCCGGGCATCTGACGCCCGGCCCGCCCTCTTCGGCTACTTCTCGTGCTCGCGGGCCCGCAGCAGGTTGCTGATTTGCTTGACGAGTTCGTCGTCGCTGCTCACGCGCTTGCCGGAGACCAGTGCGCCGAGGCGCTCGGCGGTCTGGAAGTCGTACGCCCGCTCCTCCTCCTCGCCGGGAACGTTGTCGTACTCCTCCTTGGCGCGGAAGCCGACGGTCAGGTCCACGGCCTTGGCGATGATCCAGGTGAGGATGAAGGAGAAGGCGATCACGGCGACGATGGCGACGAGCTGCTTGCCCAGCAGCCCCCAGCCGCCTCCGTAGAAGAGCCCCTTCTTGCCGCTGATGCGTGCGGTGGCGAACAGACCGACCATGATCAGGCCGATCAGGCCGCCGACACCGTGCACGCCTACCACGTCGAGCGTGTCGTCCACGCCGAAACGGAACTTGAGTGTGATCGCGAAGGCGCAGACCGCGCCGACGACGAGGCCGGTGATGACCGCGCCAAGGGTGTTGATCTCACCGCAGGCCGGGGTGATGGCGACCATGCCCGCTACGGCGGAGGAGACGACCCCCATCGTGGTGACCCTGCCGGTGCGCCACTTCTCCACCAGCGGCCAGGTGACCATCGCGCCCGCGGCCCCGAGCTGGGTGTTGATGAAGGCCGCGGCGGCGGTGCCCTGGTCGCTCAGTGCCGAACCGGAGTTGAAGCCGAACCAGCCGAACCAGAGCAGCCCGACTCCGATGACCACGAGCGGAATGTTGTTGGGGCGCTCCTCGCGGCGGGCGAAGTCGCGCGGCGCCCGCAGTACGAGTGCCACGGCGAGGCCCGCCACACCGGAGTTGAGCTCCACCGGGAGACCGCCGGCGAAGTCGAGGGCACCGAGGTGCTTGACGATCCAGCCGTCCGTGTCGAACACCCAGTGCGCGATGGGGATGTAGACGATCAGCAGCCACAGCACGACGAAGACGAGCCAGCCCCTCATCGTCGCCCGGTCGGCGATCGAACCGCTGACCAGCGCCACCGTGATGATGGCGAAGCCCATCTGGAAGGTGCTGTAGACGTAGGTGGGGATCGCTCCGGTCAGCGTGGTCAGGTCGATGCCGCGCATGAACACGTGGTCGAGGTTGCCGATGACTCCGGCGCCTCCGACATCGGGGCCGAACGCCAGCGTGTATCCGATGACCCACCAGACGAGGGTGCCGAACGCGAGCGCGGCGAAGCTCATCTTGATCATCATCAGCACGTGCTTGGTGCGCACCATGCCGCCGTAGAAGAACGCGAGGCCGGGCGTCATCAGCAGCACCATGGCGGTGGCGGCGAGCAGCCAGGCGGTGTCACCGGAGTCGTACGCTGGCGGCATCGGCGCGGGAGCGGTGTTCATCGGCGGGTACCTCGTGGGTGTCGTGGGGACGGAGGTCAGGGCTTGCGCAGGTCGGGGGCCGGATGGCCGGTGAGCAGCCGGCGCACGGACTGCCAGGCGGCCTGATGGGCCGCGGCGACCCGGATCGGGCTGTCGTCCAGCAGCCGCACCCAGGCTCCGCAGTCCCGGGGCAGCACGCTCACGCCGTACAGGACGCCGAGGGGGGCCAGCGCCTCGTGCAGGGTGTCGGCGAGTTCGGCGACCGGGACGCGGTCGGTCACGACGAAGAGCGAGGCGACATGGTCGTGCCCCGCGAACACACCGGGTCCCAGCACTCCTTCGCCGTCCGGCCCCGGGGCGAGGCGCAGGGTGTCGAGGGCGAGCAGCGTGCCGTCGGGCCGGCTGATACGGAGGTCGGTGGCGAGCACCCGGTAGGCGTGGCGTTCACCGCGGGCGAGCCGTCCGGCGGTGAGGGTGTCACCGAGAACGACGGTCGCGCCCTCGGCGACCGTGACCTCGGTGCGCTGGTAGAAGCGCGCGTCCTTGAACGGGATCAGCGGGTCCGGCAGGTACTCCACGTAGCTCCCGGCCTCCGCCGTCAGGTGCACCTGCTGGGTCGCGTAGTCGTGCTCCATCCGGAAGATCTTGGTGGCGGCCTGGGTGGTCAGATGGACCTGGGTGTCCGGGCCGCAGCGGAAGTCCATCCGGTAGCGGTCGGCCTGGGCCACACCGCCGCCGGTCGCCATCAGATAGACGTAGCTCATACCGGGCAGCGCGGGGTCGATCCACAGCGGCCGAATGATCTGCAGCGGTGTCTTCTGGTAGCGCTCGACGAGTTCGGTACGCCCGCCCCGCACGGCGAAGGCCAGGTCGAGGATGCCGACCTTGGCCGGGGACCCGGGAGCGAGCGTGTCGGGCACGGAGGCCAGGGCCACCACGTCCGGGGGGACGCGGACCGCGGCGTAGTACACCTCGGCGAGCCGGTCGGCGCGGGGCCGGTACGGGGCGAGCTGCATGTCAGATCAGCACCTTGCGGCGTGATTCGAGGTAGACCGCGATGTCGTCGATGCCGACGCCGGTCAGACAGTCGGTGAGGACGACGGGCCGGTTGCCCCGGACCCGGTGGGCGTCCGACTCCATGACGTTGATGTCCGTGCGGACGTACTTCGCGATATCGATCTTGTTGATGACGAGCAGATCCGACTCGGTGATGCCGGGGCCTCGCTTACGGGGCATCTTCTCGCCCTCCGCGGTGTCCAGCACGAAGAGGAAGAGGTCCACGAGGGCCGGGCTGAAGGTCAGCGTGAGGTTGTCGCCGCCGGACTCGTAGATCAGCGTGTCGGTGTCCGGGAAGCGCTCCAGCATCTCCGCGCCGGCCGCCAGGTTCATCGTGGGGTCGTCGCGCACGGCGGTGTGCGGACAGGCGCCCGTCTCGACACCGACGACCCGCTCGGGTTCCAGGACTCCGGCCAGCGTGCGGCGGACATGCTGGGCGTCTTCCTGGGTGTAGATGTCGTTGGTGATGACGGCGGGGCGGTGGCCGCGTTCGATCAGCATCGGGACCAGCGCCTCGATGAGCGCGGTCTTGCCGGATCCGACGGGTCCGCCGACGCCGACCCGCAGTACATTGTCGTCCATGGTGCTCCCTGGGTGATACGAGTGGTGGATATCAGCTGGCGAAGAGCCGCGCCTCGGCCCGTTCATGACGGCCCGACATGATGTCCGAGGCGAAGACCGTGGCGCCGACGTCGTCGAGTTCCCGCCGCAGTGCGGCCTCCACGGCCTCCTCGATGACGGGCGTGGCGCCCCGGATCAGCGTCTGCGTCGTACGGTGATCGGTCAGCCGCAGCCGCAGGGCGGCGCCCGCGAAGCTGACACAGAACGCGAACAGGTCCGCGGCGACCGCCTGCCGGACCGGAACGCCGGTCGCCGCGTAGATGACTCCTGCGGCGACCGCCTGGGTACCGGGGGCCTCGCGGCGTACGACGCGGTCGAAGTAGTCGCTGATCTCGGAGCGTCCGAAGACCTCCTGTCCGAGGTCCAGGAGCTGGCGGCCGGTCCGGGTGGACGCCTGACGCATCTCCCGTCCCAGTTTGGTGGCCAGGAGGTACTCGTCGATCCGGACGACGGCCGCCGGGTCGCCGGCGGCCGTCGCGCGGTGGGCGAGGGCGAGCGCCGTGGCGTCGGCAGGGCCGACGCCGTGCAGGAGCAGGTCCTCGAGCAGCAGCGGAAGGCTGCCGGGGTCTACGGCCCCGGACTGCGCGAAGCCTTCCAGGCTGTGCGACAGCGTGTAGAAGCCGCTGGGGAACGCGGAGTCGGTCAGCTGGAGGCTGACCAGCAGCGAACCCAGGCCCGTGCCCGTCCCGGTCACTGCGGTCACGGTGTCTGAGGCGGTGTCACCCTCATCGCGATACATCAGCTCTAGACCAGGAAGTAGAGGTGGTTGAGGGGCAGCTTCTCGGCCGGGTCGATGGTGGCGACCTTTCCGTTGAGCGTGACCTTGAACGTCTCCGGGTCGACCTGGATGTCCGGCAGGGCGTCGTTGCGGACCATGTTGTGCTTGCCGATGGTGCGAGTGCGGCGCACCGGCAGGACCTTGCGTTCCAGACCCAGTTCGGCCGGGACCCCGGCGGCGATGCCCGCCTGGGACATGAAGGTGACGTGGGTCGCCTGCAGCGCCTTGCCGTACTGGCCGAACATCGGCCGGTAGATGACGGGCTGCGGGGTCGGCAGCGAGGCGTTGGGGTCGCCCATCTGCGCCCAGGAGATGATGCCGCCCTTGATCACCATCTTCGGCTTGGCACCGAAGGAGTGGATGGGCCACAGCACGATGTCGGCCAGCTTGCCCTTCTCGATCGATCCCACGTGGTCGGAGATGCCGGCGGCGATCGCCGGGTTGATGGTGACCTTCGCGAGGTAGCGCAGCACCCGCTGGTTGTCGTTGCGCTCCGAGTCGCCCTCCAGCGTGCCGAGCTTGTCCTTGCAGTGGTGCGCGGTCTGGAAGGCACGCGTGACGGACTCACCGATGCGGCCCATGGCCTGGGAGTCGGAGGAGAAGATGCTGATCACGCCGAGGTCGTGCAGTACCGACTCGGCGGCGATCGTCTCGGCCCGGACCCGGCTGTCCGCGAAGGACACGTCCTCGGGGATGTCATGGCTGAGGTGGTGACAGACCATGACCATGTCGAGGAGCTCGTCCACCGAGTTCACCGTGTACGGCAGCGTCGGGTTGGTGGAGGACGGCAGGACGTTCGGCTCACCGGCGATACGCAGGATGTCGGGGGCGTGGCCACCGCCCGCGCCCTCGCTGTGGAAGGTGTGGATGGCCCGGCCGTCGATCGCGGAGCGGGTGTCCTCGAAGAAGCCACCCTCGTTCAGGCTGTCGGTGTGGATGGAGACCTGGACGTCGTGCTGGTCGGCGACGTTCAGTGCGTTGTCGATGACGGCCGGCGTCGAACCCCAGTCCTCATGGACCTTGAGCCCGCAGGCACCGGCGACGACCTGCTCGTTGAGGGCCTCCGGCAGGCTGCCGTTGCCCTTGCCCATGATGCCGAGGTTGACCGGCAAGGTCTCGGCAGCCTGGAGGATCTTGCCGATGTTGTACGGGCCGGGGGTGCAGGTGGTGCCGTTGGAACCGTCCGAAGGCCCGGTGCCACCGCCGATCAGGCTGGTAATGCCGTTGGTCAGCGCCTGCTCGGCCTGTTGCGGGGCGATCAGGTGGACATGGGTGTCGATGGCGCCCGCGGTGGCGATGAGGTGCTCCCCCGCGATGGCCTCCGTGCCCGGCCCGATGACCAGGTCCGGATCGACGTTGTTCTGCGTCTGCGGGTTGCCTGACTTGCCGATGCCGACGATGAAGCCGTCCTTGATGCCGATGTCGCACTTGACGACGCCCACGATCGGGTCGATGACGACCACGTTGGTGATGACGGTGTCGAGTGCGCCCTGGGCCGAGGTGGCCTGTGGGTCGGAGGCCATGCCGTCGCGCATGGTCTTGCCGCCGCCGTAGAGGACCTCGTCGCCGTACTGGCCCTCGCTGAAGTCCTTCTCGACCTCGACGATGAGGTTGGTGTCGGCGAGGTGGAAGCGGTCGCCTACCGTCGGACCGAACATGTCGGTGTACTGCTTGCGGGGCAGGATGGGCATCAGTGCGAACCCTTCTTCTTTTCGTTGGTGGCCTTGGAGCCCTTGGAATCCTTGGTGGCGCTGGTGGAGCCGGGGGTGCCCTGGGCGCCCTCGAAGCCCCGTTCGATGGCCCTGCGGACGGCCTCGACGCGAGCCGGGTGGGAGGAGAGGCTGCCGTTGAGGAGTCCGCTGAAGCCGACGAGACGTCCGGTGCCGCCGTACGCGCACAGCTCGACCTCGCGCGAGCCGCCGGGCTCGATTCGCACAGACGTGCCGGCGGGGATGTTGAGGTGCATACCGAGCGTCTCCTGGCGGTCGAACGACAGCGCCGAGTTGACCTCGAAGAAGTGGTAGTGGGAACCGACCTGCACCGCACGGTCGCCGGTGTTGCTCACGGTGAGCTTCAATGTGCGGCGGCCCGCGTTGAGCTCGATGGGGTCCTTGCCGTAAAGGTACTTCTGACGGAACGTCATGCAATGCTCCTGATGACTTGGCCCGCTCCAAGGGCGGGCGGGTGCTGATGCGTGTGCGTGTGTCCGGGGCCGTGATCGTGGTGGTGACCAGGACCGTGGTCGTGTCCCTCGCCCGGTGGGTGGGTGTGGGAGTGGCCGTGGTTGTCGGCCGCGGTCAGCCCGACCGCGATGCCGTCGTCGCCGTGCTCGCGCCATCGCCGCCGGGCGTCGGCCACCCGCTCGGCCAGTACGCGTCGCAGCGCGGACGCGGGGACGAGCGGACCGGCCAGGTCCACCAGCGGCCGGGTGTCGGCGGAGAGTTCGGGCACCTCCGGCGGCGCGAACCCGGCCGGAAGCAGCGTCACTCGCTCCGCGCCGAGCAGCCTGCAGCGCCGGACGCCCCCGGCCGGGTCCGGGTCCCCGCCGGTGAACGCCACCTCGACCAGGGAGTGCCGGCCGTAGCGGCGTACGAGTGCGGCGATCCGGTACAGCTCCGCGTCCTCGAACGGGTCACCGGACGGAGCCGTGACCAGCAGGGCCGAGTCCTCGGGCACCCGTCCCGCCGCGGCGCGCAGCCAGCCGACGAGATGCTGAGCGGTGCCGAACGGCTCGGCGAGCACCGTCGCGGCACGGTCGCCGCCGGGAACGGAACGCAGGGTCCGGGCGGTGTCCGCGACGAGTTCGGGGTCGCGGCCGAACGTCATCGGCACGACGACGCTCTCCTCGCCCCTGCGCAACTGCGCGGAGATCCTGCGGAACAGCTCGCGCCCGCTCGGCACGACGCTCACTCCGGGGTCCACGAGCCCGTCCAGCGCCCGCCCGTACGCGGCTTCGTGGCCGCACACGGCGATGATGCCGCAGGCCTCGGCCACCGGAGTCAGCCCCCGATGGGGTCGTGGCAGGACACCAGCTTGGTGCCGTCCACGAAGGACGCCTCGACCTGGAGCAGGCCGAGCATCTCCCGGACGCCGGGCATGGTGTCCGGCTCACCCACGACATGGCGGCCCAGTTCCATGCAGTCCGCGACGCTTTTGCCGTCGCGCGCGGCTTCCAGGATCGCCTCGGTGATCAGCGCGACCGACTCGCTGTAGTTGAGCTTGAGGCCGCGTCCCTGGCGTTTGCGGGCCAGGTCGGCCACCACGTACACCAGCAGCTTGTCGATCTCGCGAGGGGCGAGGTTCATCGTCAGTACCTTCCTCGGGTTGTACGGGCAGAGAGCGGAGGGCCGGGGCCCCGGAGGGGCGGTCAGCTGCTCCGGCGCAGGCGGGGCAGCAGCGGCACGGCGGCCATCAGCGCCCAGGTGGTGAGAATGAACGGCCAGGTGAAGGTGTGGCCGCCGAAGGGCTTGAAGAGGGATGTCAGCGACGCCGTGAGCCCGGTGCTGGCCGCGGCGCCGAACAATGCGTACACGCCGTTCCAGGCCGTGTTGGCCATGAAGACCGCGCCGATGGCGATGGCCACGAGCACCGCGTTGTATCCGTAGATCCCGTTGGAGATCAGCGCCGTCGGTGCGCCCAGCGCCCACGCGGCGAGGATGCCGACCACGCTGCCTGCCGCCGCGTAGAGCACGACACGCAGGCCGGCCAGAGCGAGGCCGACAAGCATGATCAGTCCGACGTACCAGCTGTCGATCAGGAACACCTGCGACACGTTCGTGAAGAACGCGTGCCAGACGGCGCTCCAGGTCATCGTCGTGTCACCGCTGGTGGTGCTGGACACGGACGAGGCCGGGGCCCCGTGCCAGACCCGCGCGAACGACGAGGCGCCGATCACCATCACTCCGGAGACCAGGCAGAAGGGCGCGGTCAGAGGGGTGAGCCCGTAAGGGGTGAGGAAGGTGCCCAAGGTGGCCATCAAAAGGGTGCACATGATGGCGCCGACGACAGTCAGCACATAGGTGGACAGATGGTTGCCCAGCGAGGAATAGAGGGCGATGCCCGTCAGGCAGCCCGCATATCCCTGGAGACCGAGCGCGATGCTCCCCCGGTCGACACGGAGGGCATAGGCGGTGGCGGTGGCGATCAGTGTGCCAAGCGTCGCGAAGAGGCCGTTCTCCCAGCTCGACGCCCAGAGCGCGGCAAGGATCAGCAGGCCGGTCAACAGCGCAGGTTGGAGGTCGACCTGTCCGACGCCGCGAAGCGAGGCAAGGATGTATGCGAACGGCTGACGCTTCTCCAGCCGCCGGATGATTTCCGGCTCGGCGAGGGGCAAGGTTGGCTCCAGCGGCTCGGCAGCGAAAATGCCACCCCGGCCCGAAGGACCGGAGGACATGTACTTACACATGCCATAAAGACACAAAGTGAGCGATATGTCGCGTTAGGTAGCATTTCCGCTAGCCCGGTCGGGTGGGGCTTTGTCCGGTCAGCGCGCTCGGCCCCGGCCGTCACGGGTCTCTCCGTAGATTCACGGACATGTCGCAAAAAATGCTGCTGCACCACCACAGCCACCCCGATCATCACCCGGGGGTGCAGCTGTCGGTCGTGGGCGCCGTCGCGGTCGGCGGAGCCGCCGGAGCCGTCGCCCGGTACGGCGCCGAACGGCTCTGGCCGACCGGCGCCTCGGCTTTCCCCTGGACGATTCTGCTGGTCAACACGGTGGGCTGTTTCCTGATGGGCGTGCTGATGGTCACCTTGAAGCTGCGCTTCCCCGGTGCACCCCGGCTGATCAGTCCGCTGCTCGGCACCGGCGTGCTCGGTGGATTCACCTCGTTCTCGCACTACACGGACAACGTTCGGGAGCTGTTCGAGAACCATCAGCCCGGGTACGCGGTCGGCTGCCTGGTGCTGACCGTGGTGGCCGCACTGGCCGCCGTGACGGCGGGCGCGTTCGCCGCCCACTTCGCCTTCGGGCGTTCCTACGCCGCGCAGAGTGACGCGTCATGACCGACTGGCTGCTCGTCATCGCCGGCGGACTCGTGGGCGCGCCCTTGCGCTATTACCTCGGGGTGGACGCGAAGTTCCGTCTGCACAGCGTCTTCCCGTGGGGCACTTTCGCCGCCAACGCCGGCGCGGCCCTGTTCCTCGGCTTCGTCGCCGAGGCGGTCACCGACGGGGACCTCGGCGCCCGGCTCAATCTGCTGCTCGCCACCGGGTTCTGCGGGGCCCTGTCGACCTGGTCGACGTTCTCCTACGAACTGCTGACCCTGAACTCCGCCCGCCGGCTGAGCCTGGCGGCGGGCTATCTGCTGCTCACCGTGGGCGCGGGGGTCGGTCTCTCGTTCGCCGGGGCCGCCGTGGCCCGCGCGGCCTTCTGAGCGGGAACACCCGCCGCACGGCCGAGCTCCGGCCCCCGCCCCGTTTCGGGGGTGGGGACCGGAGCCCGGTGGTGAAGCACTCAGTCGATGCCGGGCAGGATGTGCGGCTCGGCGAGGTCGTCCTCGTAGCCGGCCAGCCGGATCGGTGCGGACCTGGCCCAGACCTCGATGTTCCGGAGCTTCTCGGGCCTGCGGGCCCGGTCTCCTTGCCGTTCGGCCGGTCGCTTCTCGTGCTTCGTCAGTTCCGGTGTCGTCACCGCGCACTCCTTTGTGTCGCGTAACCCCGGGCGTCGCCGACGCTCCGGCTTCCATGCCGGCACATCGACCGCCCGTGAGGGGCAGGGGAAGGATCAGCTTCGGTCGCGGTGGCGCCGGGGTACGGGGCGGGACGGCGGCCTGGTTGACAGGCCTGTCCCAGGACGGCCGAGGAACCTTCGTGGATCCCTTGGTGGCGTCCGTTCCCCTCAGAGTAACCAAATGAGCGCATCCATGCTCGATGGAACGTGTGCCCTGGGTCACTTTCAGCCACCGCGCACGGAAAAAGACCCGGCCCGGGAAGGTCCCCGGGCCGGGTCCGCGACTACGTGGAGGGGTGCTGCCGCGGCCGCTACCAGTTCGCGGGGGCGTAGTCCTTGAGGAAGCAGCCGTGCAGCGGCTCGCCCGCCTCACCGCGGACGATCGGGTCGTAGACGCGGGCGGCGCCGTCGACCAGGTCGAGCGGGGCGTGGAAGCCCTCCTCGGCCAGCCGGATCTTGTCGGGGTGGGGTCGCTCGTCGGTGATCCAGCCGGTGTCGACGGCGGTCATCAGGATGCCGTCCTTCTCGAACATCTCCTGGGCGCTGGTGCGGGTCAGCATGTTCAGCGCGGCCTTGGCCATGTTGGTGTGCGGGTGGCCCGCACCCTTGTAACCGCGGCCGAACACGCCTTCCATCGCGGAGACGTTGACCACGTAGGAGTGCTTGGCGGCGGTCGCGGCCATCGCCCGGCGGAGCCGGCTGATCAGGATGAACGGCGCGGTCGAGTTGCAGAGCTGGACTTCCAGCAGCTCGATCGGCTCGACCTCGTCGACTGTCTGGATCCAGCTGTTGGTGTGGTGCAGGTCCGGGACGAGCCCGCCCGCGTCGATGGCGGTGCCGGCGGCGATGCGCTCCAGCGACGCGGATCCGGTGACGAGCGCGAGACCGGTGACGTCCTGCGCGCTCAGCCCCTCCTTGCGGGCGGCGGGCAGCGCGGCGACGCGGTCGACGGTGCCGCTGCCGAACGTGCCGATCACCTCGGCGGCGGGAAGTTCGCCCGCGGGCAACGGGGCCGACTCGGCACCGAGCAGCTCGCTGTACGCCTGCGGCGAGCGGCGCACCGTCTGCGCGGCGTTGTTGATCAGGATGTCCAGCGGGCCCTCGGCGGCGACCGAGTCGGCGAGCGCGACGACCTGGGCGGGGTCGCGCAGATCGATGCCGACGATCTTCAGCCGGTGGATCCACTCGTCGCTGTCCGGCATCGCCTTGAAGCGGCGGATCGCGTCGTTGGGGAAGCGGGTGGTGATCGTGGTGTGCGCGCCGTCACGCAGCAGCCGCAGCGCGATGTACATACCGATCTTGGCGCGGCCGCCGGTGAGCAGCGCGCGGCGGCCGGTCAGATCGGTGCGCGCGTCACGGCGGGAGCGGTTCTCCCGGGCGCACGACTGGCAGAGCTGGTGGTAGAACGCGTCCACCTCGACGTACCGCGTCTTGCAGATGTAGCAGGACCGGGGGCGCTGGAGGACGCCCGCGATCTCCGCGGCGGCGGAGGACGACGGCAGGACGCCCTGCGTCTCGTCGTCGATGCGCTCGGCGGACCCGGTCGCGGTGGCCTCGGTGACGGCCTTGTCGTGCGCGGTCTTGGCGGCCCGGCGCTCCTGGCGGCGGCGCTGCTTCACGGTCCGGTAGACACCGGCGGTGGCGCGGCGCACCGCGATGGCGTCCGGGTGGTCGACCTCGATGGCGTCGAGTTCGTCGAGCACACTCAGACAGACGGCCAGCCGCTGCGGGTCGATACCGGGACCGAACTCCTCGATACCGGGCACGAGCTCCTCGGTACCGAGCCCGGGGCCGTCCTCTGTCACCGTCATTGCCGTTCCTCTGTTGCTTGTGCCGCCGGATTCTTCCGGCGGCCGTGGCGCGCCGCCGAGCCGGACTGCACGAGGACTCGCATCCACGGAACTGAGGTCCGGCCGCGGGCTTCCGCGCGAAGCCGCCGCACTGCGGGCCGAACGCCCCCACCAAGTTTGCCATGCTCCGGCGGCTGCTCCATTCGAGCGCCTCGGCCGGGTTCCCCCGAGGGCGCAAAAATGAATCGCATTGATTCGGCATGACCTCGCCGATGCGGGGCACACGAGGGCTGAAGCACTTGGCTAGCAGGAGGGGCGAGAACATGGCGGCCACGACGGAGCAGACCGGCACAGTCCTTGGTGCCACATGCACGTTTTCCGAGCAGACCGGAATCCGTTCGGAGACCGGGACTTCGGAGCTGCCGTGGATCGAGGACACCGGGAAGGTGGCTCCGAAGGACGCCCGCGCCCTTTCGAAGCTGTTCCTCGACCGGCTTCAGGTCCTCGAGGAAGGCACTCACGAGTACCAGTACGCGCGCAACACCCTCATCGAGATGAACCTCTCACTGGTGCGGTACGCCGCCTCCCGGTTCCGCAACCGCGGTGGCGATGACACCGAGGACATCATCCAGGTGGGCACCATCGGGCTGATCAAGGCGATCGACCGGTTCGACCTCTCTCGTGAGGTCGAATTCGCCACCTTCGCGGTCCCCTACATCGTCGGGGAGATCAAGCGCTTCTTCCGGGACACGACCTGGGCCGTGCACGTGCCGAGGCGGCTCCAGGAACTCCGTGTCGACCTGGCGAAGGCGAAGGAACAGCTCTCGGCGGAGCTCGACCGCGATCCGACCGTCAAGGAGCTGGCCGACCTCATCGACCTGCCCGAGGAAGAGATCATCGAGGGGCTCGTCGCGGCCAACGGTTATTCGGCGGGGTCCCTGGACTCCCCCTCGGCCGAGACGGATTCCGGGAGCGACCAGCGGTCGTTCGCCGAAATGATCGGCGAGACCGACCCGGGGATGGAGACCGTCGAGAACCTCCACACGCTGGCGCCGCTGCTGGAACAGCTCGACGAGCGCGAGCGCAGCATCGTGCGGATGCGCTTCGGCCAGGAGATGACGCAGTCCCAGATCGGTGCCGAGCTCGGCGTCTCGCAGATGCATGTGTCACGGCTGCTGGCCCGCATCGTCAAGCAGTTGCGTGCCGGGATGTCCGTCGAGGCCTGACGCCCGACGTCCGAGCGCGTCCGGACAACGGCAACGCAAGTCGCGCATCGCACAGCGACTGAATGACGCCCGCCCTCTCTGGGCGGGCGTCATTCACATATGCTGCCAGGCGACGGCGGGCGGCCCGCTCGATCACGACGAGAGGGTGAGGCGTGGCTGAGACGCGTACTGGCTCCCACGCGCGGCATCCGGTCAGCGCGGTTCTCCCGGCCCAGACCGGGGCTCAGCCTGGCGGCCGGGCCTCCGTGTGGGACGTCAACGCCGCCATCCTGCTGGTCGAGGACGACGCGGGCGACGCCCTGCTCGTCGAGGAGATGCTCGCCGACGGCGAGCTGGACTCCGCACTCACGTGGTGCAAGACGCTGACCGAGGGCCTGACCTTTCTGCGCGCGCACCGGACACCCGTCTGCGTCCTGCTGGACCTGCACCTTCCCGATGTGCATGGGCTGAGCGCCGTCACCCAGATCGTGGAGACCACCCCGGACGCCGCGATCGTGGTGCTGACCGGGCTGGCCGAGGCCGAGGCCGGGCTCGACGCGGTGGCCACCGGCGCGCAGGACTACCTGGTCAAGGGACGGCTCGACCCGCAGGCCCTGTCCCGCGCCGTCCGCTACGCCCTCCAGCGCAAGCAGGTCGAACGGGCGGCGGCGGCCCTGCGCGCCAACCAGCAGATGGCCCAGGAGAACGCCCGCCTCGAACGCGGGCTGCTGCCGGTACCGCTGCTGAACGACGACGGTTTCGAGGCGGTCGCCCGCTACGAGCCCGGCCGGGCCCACGGTCTGCTCAGCGGTGACTTCTACGACGTGGTCCAGACGTCCGACGGCACGGTGCACGCCGTGATCGGTGATGTGTCGGGGCACGGTGCGGCGGAGGCCGCGCTGGGGGTGTGCCTGCGGGTGGCGTGGCGCACGGCTGTGCTGTGCCGCACCGACCAGCTGGAACAGATCGCGCTGCTCGAGGAGATCCTGGTCGCCGAGCGGTCCGACCCGCATGTCTTCGCGACCGTCACCTCGCTCGTCTTCCCGCCCGGCGGTGACCACGTGCGGATCGTGCGGGCGGGGCACCCGGGGCTGCTGCTGCGCCAGGGCACGGACGTCGAGTGGGTGGAGCCCGAGGGCGGCATCGCACTCGGACTGCTGCCCGGTCACGGTCAGTGGATCACCACCGACCTGATGCTGGGGCCCGGCGCCCGTCTCGTACTCTTCAGCGACGGCCTGTTCGAGGGGCGCACCGGCCCCGACACCCGGCTGGGCGAGGACGGACTGCTCGCGATGGCCCGGAGCCGGGCCACGCTGCCGGCCCGCCCGTTCGTCGACGCGCTGGTCGACGGCGCCGCCGACGCGGCGGCTCCCCATGGCGGCCTCGCCGACGACGTGGCCGTGCTGCATCTCGCCTGGAACAGGACACCTCATGACCAATGACTCACCGGCGGACGCCCCGCTGCTCCCGGGTCGGCTGGCCCGGCTGTCGGTCCAGAACTGGGTCCATCTGATCCTGGCCTGCTTCGTCGTGGTCGTGTGCGGCTGTCTGGTCATCGGCGGACTCGTGCTGGCCCGGATATCCGACCGGACCACCGAACTGGTGGACCGCATACAGCCCGCCCGCTCCGCCTCCTTCCAGTTGCAGAACGCGCTGCTCGACCAGGAGACCGGAGTCCGGGGCTACGCCCTCAGCGGCGACCCCGCCTTCCTCCAGCCCTATGCGACGGGCAAGCGCGACGAAGAGCTGCGGCTGGCCCGGGTCCGTTCCGCGATGGGCGGCGCCGAGCCGTACGTCCGCGATCTGGACCGGATCGCGGCAGCTTCCGCGCAGTGGCGCAAGGAGCATGCCGAACCGCTGATCGCCGCCGTCCGCCGCGACGGCCGGCAGAACAGCGCTTCCGCCAGGACCTCCGGGAGCAAGACCGCCTTCGACACGCTGCGCCGGCTCTACACCACACAGCAGTCGCATCTCGACACGGCCCGCGACCACGCCCGCGCCCAGCTCAACGACGCACGCGTCACCCGCGACCGGACCCTGATCGCGCTCGTGGTCTGCTTCGTGATGTGTGTGATCGCCCTCAGCGTGCTGCTGCACCGGGTGGTGGGACGGCCGCTCCACGCGCTGGCCGAGGCCTCCCGGCACGTACGGTCCGGCTCCTTCCGCCGCCGGATCGAGGTGCGTGGCCCGTCCGACGTGAGAGCGGTGGCGGCTGCCGTCGAGGACATGCGGTGCCGGCTGGTCGAGGAGCTCGACGCCGCCACGGAGCGGGAAGAGCTGCTGGCCCAGCAGACGGAGGAGCTCCGCCGTTCCAACTCGGAACTGGAGCAGTTCGCGTACGTCGCCTCGCACGACCTCCAGGAGCCGCTGCGGAAGGTCGCGTCCTTCTGCCAGCTCCTGGAGAAGCGTTACGGGACGGAACTGGACGCGCGCGGCAAGCAGTACATCGACTTCGCGGTCGACGGCGCCAAGCGCATGCAGGTGCTCATCAACGACCTGCTGACCTTCTCCCGGGTGGGCCGGGTCCACGACAGCTGGAACACCGTCGACCTCGACCGCTCCCTGGACCGGGCGCTCGCCAATCTGACGCTGGTCGTCGAGGAGTCGGGCACCACGGTCGTCCGCGAGGACCCGCTGCCCGAGGTGAACGGCGACGGCACGACCCTCGCCATGATCTGGCAGAACCTGATCGGGAACGCCGTGAAGTTCCGCCGTCCGGACGAACCGTGCGTGATCACGGTCGGCTGTGTCCGGGAGGACGACGTCTGGCACTTCACCGTGACGGACAACGGAATCGGAATCGCACCCGAGTTCACCGAGAAGGTCTTCGTGATCTTCCAACGGCTGCACGCCCGTGACGAGTACGACGGCACGGGGATCGGACTGGCCCTCTGCCGCAAGATCATCGAGTTTCACGGCGGCCGGATCTGGATTGATCCCGAACCCCGCCGGGGCACCCGCATCCACTTCAACCTGCCGGTCGGGGACGACGGTTCCCCGGCCGAGGCCGCAGCCCCAACCGCCGAGATCCCCGGAGATGCCGCGTGACCCATCCCGCACAGCCCATCGAGGTCCTGCTCGTCGAGGACGACCCCGGTGACGAGCTGATGACACGTGAGGCGTTCGAGGACAACAAGATCCGCAACACCCTCCACGTGGTCCGTGACGGACAGGAGGCGCTCGACTTCCTCTACCGCCGCGGCGAGCACGGCGAGGCGCCGCGCCCCGACCTGATCCTGCTCGACCTGAACCTGCCCAAGTACGACGGGCGCCAGGTGCTGGAGCAGATCAAGCAGGACCCGGAACTCTCCCTCATCCCCGTGGTCGTGCTGACGACGTCCTCCGCGGAGGAGGACATCCTGCGCAGCTACAAACTGCACGCCAACGCCTACGTCACGAAGCCGGTCGACCTCGATCAGTTCATCGCGGCGGTCCGCCAGATCGACGAGTTCTTCGTGACCGTGGTCCGGCTTCCCGGACGTGCGTAAAATCTGCTGACACCGGCCGGGAGTGGGATCTCCCGGCGCGGGTACACGAGCAGCGAGAAGAGGGGCCCTCACGGCCTCCCCGCAGCGCCCTGGCTGGAGCACATGAACGATCAGGCCATCTCACGGCCGGACGACTCACCGATGAGCCGTCCGCCCACGGAGACACTGCACGCCGCCGAGGTGTTCGACGGCGAGCCCGGGTGCATCTCTCTGGCGCGGAGTCTGGCCGACCGTTTTCTCGCACGGCTCGTCTCCGAGTGGATGGCCGTGCTCGGCACCCACACCCGCAACGATCTGATGCTGGCCGTGAGCGAACTGGTCACCAACGCCGACCGCTACAGCCACGGCCCCTACCTGCTGGAGCTGGAGGGCACGGCCGAGCGGATCAGCGTCACCGTGTACGACAGCAGCAGCGCGCTCCCGGTCTTCTACTCCCCCGACCCGAGCCGGCTGGGCGGTCACGGCATGGAGATCGTGGTGGCCCTGTGCGACCGGCTGACGGCCGAGCGGGTCCCGGTGGGCAAGCGCATCCGCGCCGAGTTCACCCTCAGCAGCTGATCCGGGCCGCTCCGGCGGGTCCCCGGTTCCGGCGGCCCACTGGCCCGCGGCGGTCAGCCCTCGCCGTCGTGCCTGCCGAACCAGTCGATGCAGACGACCAGCGCGTCGTCGAGCGAATCCGACTGGCGGTAGTCCGCGAGTTCACGCAGCACGGCGCCCGGCACCGAGGCGGCGGGCAGCAGCCGCGTCGCGAGGACCGCCCTGGCCAGGCCCCGCTCCACGTAGACCTCACCGAGCGGCGAGACGGTGTCGTACACCCCGTCGCTGACGAGCAGCAGCCGGTCGCCGGGGGCCAGCTGGAGGTGCTGGACGTCGTACCGCGACTCCTCGAACATGCCGAGCGGCAGCTGCGCGTCCAGTTCGACGCGGGCGACCTTCCTGCCCCGCAACCGCCACAGCTGCGGGGAGCCGGCGTCCACCGCGCCGACCGTTCCGGTGGCGAGGTCGAAGCGGAGCAGCAGGGTGGACACATGGGCGCCGCCGCGATGCTGGTCGTAGAGCGCCTGGTCGGCGAGTGCGGCCTGGTCCGCGATGCCGATGCCGGCCCTTCTGGCGTTGCGCAGGGCGTTCACGGCGAGGTTGGTGAGCAGGGAGGCCTGGATGCCCTCGCCCATGCCGTTGGTCACGGAGACAGTCAGCTGGTCGCCGTCCGCGGCCCAGTCGAAGTTGTCGCCGTGGATGGCGTAGGCCGGCTCCAGCTGGGCGCCGATGGCGTACTCGGCCGCGGTGAACGCGCGGGCGGGGAGCAGTTGCCACTGCATCTCCGCGGCCAGGGTGAGCCGGGCGATGCGGCGGGCGCCCTGGTACAGGTCGGTGTCCCGTTCGGCGACGATGATCTCGTGGCCCAGCAGGTCGGCCACCTGGGTCAGCTCGTCCATGGTCCGCGGAGTGGAGCCTCCTGCCGGGAGGCGGACGGTGAGGATGCCGAGGCGCTCGCCCCGTACGGTGACGGGGAAGTGGTGGTCGACGGCGCCGCCGCGGCCCGCCGGCTCCTCGTGCGGGAGCTGGCTGCCGAACGCCCGGCCCTGTGGGCTGTTGTGCATCGACAGGGTGCGTTCACGCCCCGTCGTGGAGCCGACCGGCTTGAGCACCGTCATTCCGTAGTCCGCCAGCAGCAGTTCCACCGACCGGGCGTCGTACGCCGCGGCGAGTGCGCTGCGCACCGTCTCGACCAGGGCGTGCGGTGCGGCCGCGCGTACGGCTCTCTCGATTTCGGTACGGACGTTCACGGTCTTGCGCTCATTCCTCTTCGGGTCGCGGGGGCCGGGCCGGGCTGACAGGAAGGTGTGCTGGATGAAAGAGTGGATGGATGCGCCACCGTTCCGACCCTCCTCACCGCCTCGAGCGGGTGTCCGAGGACGTGTGTGCCGCATCCGAACTGCTGGAGGTGCTGTGGGGCCGCGGCCAGGAAGCCGCACCTCCGGGCACGGTGTCGACCTCTCAGCTGCGGGCTCTCCTCGTCATCGAGAAGCAGGAGGGCAGCAACCTCCGCTCGCTCGGTGAGGCGCTCGGCTCGCGGGCTCCGTCGGTGAGCCGGCTCTGCGACCGGATGGAGGCCATGGGCCTCGTCCAGCGGGACCCGAGCCAGACGAGCCGCCGTGAGGTCGAGCTGCGGCTGACCGGGCGGGGCCGCGCCCTGCTGGAGGAGTACCGGGCGATCCGCACGCGTGAGCTCTCCGCCGTGCTGGAGCGGATGCAGCCCTCCGACGTGGCGGCGCTCGCCGGGGGGCTGGCTGCCTTCCGTTCGGCCGCGGCGCAGCGCCTCACAGCCGACCGGCTCCGTGACGACATCGCGGACAGCGCCTGAGCCGTGTCCGCGAAGTCCCGCCGGCCCTGCCCTTCGGGCGGACGAGTCGACGTTGCGGACACGCCCCAGCCCGGATTGACGCGGCACTAGCTTCATCGAGCCCCTGCTTCCGCGTTTCCGAGGCACTCCCCGAGGGGATGCGTCCATTCATCGTTCAAGTACAGATTGTTGCCCCACGGAGAATGTTGTCAAATGACAACTATTACTTCTATCGTTGGCCTCCACCCGCCGCGAGCAGGACGGACATGCACCGGACCGTCCGCGTCAACCGGTGTTCTCCCCCGCCGTCCAGTGCATCATGAGGTGACCGTGCTCCCATCCCCCAGCGCCGGCAGAGCCATGAGAATCGTCCCACGTGAGGACCGGGGGGCGCTCGTACTCGCCGTGACCGGTGATCTCGACATCGACAACGTCGCCCCGCTCGGGGCCGCCCTGGAGAACGCGGCAGCGGGCGGGGAAGGTCCCGTCGTCGTCGACCTCTCGGACGTGAGTTTCGCGGACTCGACGACGGTCAACGTGCTGCTCCAGGGGCAGACCCTGCTGGGTCCCCGGCTGCGGCTCGCCGAGCCGTCCCCGTTCATGGAGCGGCTCATCGGGTTGCTGGGCCTCGACAGCGCGCTGCCGGTCTTCGCGACCGTCGCGGAGGCGATCGGCTCCCCGCTGCCCCGCTGAACCCCGAACGCCGGGCGCCCTTCCCCCTTGGTGCGGGGGAAGGGCGCCCGGCGTTTGCCGCGGACCGGCCGGGTCAGCCCAGCGCGGGCGGAGCGTCCTCGGGCGCGGTGCCCCAGGCCGACGGCTCGCTGCCCACCGTGAAGGAGAGCGAGCGGGCCGAGCGGATGTCGTCCGTGGTGAGGTAGGTGCGCGACTGCCGCGCACCGTCGAGCCGGGCCGACTGGATGTAGCGGTCGGTGTCCGATGCCCCGGGCGCGCTCACCGTGAGCGCGCCGCGCGGGTAGTACCGGCGGTCGAGCTCGATGTCGACGCGCTCGAACGCCGGCGTGGAGAGACCCCAGGTGTCGGTGCCCGGCTGGACCGGGAAGACGCCGATCGAGGAGAGCACCATCCAGGCGGACATGGTGCCCAGGTCGTCATTGCCCGTCATGCCGGTCGGGCCGTTGGTGAAGAGCGTCAGGGCCGCGTGGACCACATCGGTCGTCTTCCACGGCTGGCCGGTGGAGAGATAGGTGTACGGGGCGATGAGGTCGGGCTCGTTCTGCGGGTTGTACTTGTCGGCGTTGTAGTACGCGTACGGGCCGTTGACCCACACCTCACGGGCGGTCTTCGCGGGGTCGTCCAGCAGCTTGTCGTACGCGAAGAAGGAGTCGAGCCGCTGGTTGGCGGCGTCCTTGCCGCCGATCAGGTCGACCATGCCGGGGATGTCCTGCGGCACCATCCACTGGTACTGCCAGGACGTGCCCTCGTGGAAGCCCTCGCTCTCGGCCGGGTCGGCGGGACCGGTGAAGGCGCCGGAGGCGTCGCGGGCGCGGAAGTAGCCGGTCGACGGGTCGAAGATCTTCCGGTAGTTCTGGGCGCGGGCGTCGTAGCGGGCGGCGTCGGCGTCATGGCCGAGGTCGCGGGCCATCTCGGCGAGCATTCCGTCGGAGAGGGCGTACTCCAGGGTCGCGGAGGCGCCGTGGTCGTAGTCCGAGTCGCCGGGCTTGGCGTGCTGACGGCCCTTGATGTACGGGGCGAAGCCGTCCTTCAGGTACTCGACGTTGGCTTCCCTGCCGACCGGGGCCGAGTCCGCGGCCGGCACGCCGTCCGCGTTCTTCTTCAGCGCGCGGTAGGCCTGTTCCTCGTACCCCTTCAGCAGGCCCTGCTGGTAGGCGTTGGTCAGGAAGGGCGTGACCGGGTCGCCGGTCATGATGTTCGTCTCGACCGTGCCGTAGCCCCACTTGGGCAGCCAGCCGCTCTCGGCGTCGATCCGCAGGACGGATATCGCCATGTCGCGGGACTCGCGCGGGGCGAGCAGCGAGAGGAGCTGGGCCTGGGTCCGGTAGGTGTCCCAGAGGGACCAGTTCTGGTAGTACGTGAAGCCCTTGGCCTTGTGGGTCTTCTGGTCCCAGCCGGTGTAGCGGCCGTCGACGTCGCTGCCGACGTTGGGCGCGAGGAAGGACCGGTAGAGGGACGAGTAGAAGGTGCGGCGCAGCTCGTCGCCGCCGCCCTGGGCCTTCACGCCTTCGAGGCGGTCCTCCCAGCTGCGCTGCGCCGCGCGCTCGACGCGGTCGAAGCTGCGGCCGCCCTCGGCGCGGAGGTTGAGCGCGGCGCCCTTGGCGTCGACGTAGCTCAGCGCCGTGGTGGCCTCTACGGTCCGGTCCTTGCTGGTGTCGAAGCGGAGCCAGGCGCCGTTGCGGGCGTCGGTGGCGGAGGACTTCCGGGAGCCCTCGGTGACGGTGTCGCCGTTCCAGGTGCCCGAGGTGGTGAACGGCCGGTCGAAGTGGGTGACCATGTAGACCGTGTACGGCTTGGTGTCCTGGCAGAAGCCGCTGCCGGTGATCGCGGTGCGCACGGTGCGGCTGTCGAGGATCTCGACCTCGGACGAGAGTGTTCTGTGCAGCGACTGGCCCGCGTTGAGCAGGACGTTGGCCTTGTCGGTGGCCGGGAAGGTGTAGCGCTGCACACCGGTGCGCTGCGTCGCGGTCAGTTCCGCGCCGATGCCGGTGCTGAGCCCGACCTTGTAGTAGCCGGGGCTCGCCTTCTCGTCGTCGTGGCTGAACTCGGCGGCGTACTTCGCGTAGTCGGTCTCGGTGACGTCGCCGGTGGTGGGCAGGGTCGGCAGGTCGCCGCCGAGACCGCAGCCGACGCCGGAGAGATGGACCGCGGAGAAGCCGCGGATGTGGTTCTCGCCGTAGTCGTAACCGGTGTTGTGACCGGTGTCCGGGGAGAGCTGCACCATGCCGAAGGGCACGGAGGCACCGGGGTAGGTGTTGCCCTCGTTCTGGGTGCCGATGAACGGGTTGACCAGATCGGTCAGCCGGCCGTCGGTCCGGGGCGCGGCCTGGGCCGTGGCCCCGCCGGTGAGGACACCGCCCAGGAGCGCGGCGGCGGCGAGTGCGGCCGCCGGGCCGCGCAGTCGCGGCCGTGGGGTCCGGTGCATGGGGTTACTCCTTCGGACAACGTTGTCAGAGCGCGATCATTCTTGGTTCCCCGCCGACCCGCGTCAAGGGGTCGGACGGTGCCGCTCCGGCCCGCCCGCGCACGGGACGGGCCGGAGCGGCACCGGTGGTCAGGCCGCGGGGCAGCCCGCGACGACCGGTTGCGACGCGTCGCGGATCAGCGCCTGCTGGGCGTCGTGGACCCTCTTCACATCGGGTTTGACGACCCTGCGGTCGTAGGTGAGCAGCCCGTTCAGCTCGCCCTCGACGTCCGAGATCTGCGTGTACACCGCGCCGTTGCTCCCCTTGCAGGCGAGCGCGTGCACCTCGTCGAGCTTGGCGAGGTAGTCGTCGGTGTAGGTGGCCGGGTCGACCGCGATGTACGACTGCTGCACGGCCCAGGCATGGCCCGGCACCGCGAGCCCCAGTCCGCCGTACTCACCGCTGATCAGGGCCCGTTGACCGTCCGGCTTCGGGAGTGCGGGGCTCGGGTAGCCGTGCTCGTCGATGAGGTCCCCGGTGCCTCCGTCGACGCCCAGGTTGATCCCGGACATGCTGTTGACCAGGCGCGTCGGGTCCCAGGATTTGGCCTGGTCGGCGATGCGGGCCTCGTCGTACTGGCCCCAGCCCTCGTTGAAGGTGACCCACATGACGACGGACGGGTGGCTGGAGTGTTCGTCGATCATCTCCTTCATCTCGTGCTCGTACTCCGCACGGGCGGCGGCCGACGGGTTGACGGTGTTCATGGCCGGCATGTCCTGCCAGACCATCAGGCCCAGCTTGTCCGCCCAGTAGAACCAGCGGTCGGGTTCGACCTTGATGTGCTTGCGGACCGAGTTGAAGCCCATCTCCTTGTGCATCCTCAGGTCGTACGCGAGTGCCTCGTCGGTGGGCGCGGTGTGCAGCCCGTCCGGCCAGAACCCCTGGTCGAGGGTGGCCATCAGGAACACCGGCTTGCCGTTGAGGACGGTGCGCGGGGTGCCGTTCACCTTCTCGACGGCGATGGACCGCATCCCGAAGTAGCTGCCGACCCGGTCGGATCCGACGGTGACGTCGAGCCGGTAGAGGTGTGGGTCGTCGGCGGACCACAGGTGCGGGTGCGGGACGGGCACCTTCAGCGCCGATCCGGTCCGGCCGGTGGCCGTGCCCACCTTGCGCCTGCCGTCGTACGCGGTCGCCGTGACCGGGACCCCGTCCCGCACGCCGCGCGCCTCGACGGTGACGCTCGCGCCCGGGACGTCCGGGGTGAGCTTCAGCGAGTCCGCGTGGTCGGCGGCGACCGGCTCCATCCACACCGTCTGCCAGATGCCGGAGGACGGGGTGTACCAGATGCCGCTCGGGTCGAGGCGCTGCTTGCCCATCGGCGGGTTCTCGCCGTCCTTGGCGTCGGTCGGGTCGTAGACGCCGACGATCAGCTCCTGGGTACGGCCGGGCTTGAGCGCGTCGGTGACATCGGCGCTGAACTTGTCGTAGCCGCCCTTGTGTTCGACGACGCGCCTGCCGTTGACGTACACCTCGGCCTGCCAGTCAACGGCGCCGAAGTTGAGCTGGAGCCGCTTGCCGGAGCCGACCTTCCAGTTCTTCGGAACGGTGAAGGTGCGGCGGTACCACATGCGGTCCTCGTGCCGCTCGATCCCGGAGAGCTGGGACTCGACCGGGTAGGGGACGAGGATCTTCTCGCGGAGCTTCCTGCCGACCGGGGGCAGCTCCCCCGCCTTCGCCGCGGCGAACTCCCAGGAGCCGTTGAGGTTCTGCCAGTTGTCGCGGGTGAGCTGGGGACGCGGGTACTCGGGGAGGGCGTTCTTCGGCCCCACCTCGTCGGCCCATTTCGTGGTCAGCTCGTGCGTGGAGCGGTTCGGCCCGCTGGACCAGAAGGCGCCGACCCGCTTGCCGTCCGCGCCGGCCAGTGCGCCGTCCCCGTCGTAGCGGATGTCGGCCAGGCCCGTGGCGTCCCCTGCCTTGTTGCCCACGACCGGTTCCTTGAGGGCGACGGTCAGGCTGCGCGGGTCCTTCGGGTCGGCCTTGACCGCGCCGAGCGGCCACTCGGCCCCGCCGATCACCGCGTCCAGGTGGTTCACCAGGCCGGCCGGTAGCTTCCCGAGCTTCTGTGCGAAGTCCAGCTTGAGGGTGCGGCCGTCGGCGAGCACGGTGGCGGCGATGGCCCCGTCGTACGCGAAGTCGTCGGGCAGCCGGAAGGCGGACTGCGGCACCGGGACCTTGGTGCCGCCCGGTTCGGTCCACTTCAGGTGGAGGTTGGAGCCGCCCTCGTGCTCGAAGTACTCGACCTTGAAGTCGTAGGCGGTCCCCGCGGTCAGCTCGACCGGCTGGGAGGTCTGCTCCTTCTCCCAGTCGTCGACCCAGTGGTCGATGACCGGCTTCCCGTCGATCCAGAGCCGGAAGCCGTTGTCCCCGATCATGGAGAAGATGTGGGCTCCGGACTTCTCCGGCACGATCTTGCCGGTCCACCGGACGCTGGCGTCGTCGGACTGTCCGGTGGCCGAGGCCAGCCGCGACTCCAGGGTCGGGAAGTCGATGCCCGGGTCGAACCCGGTGGCCTTGAGCTCCCCGAAGTCGAAGGCGCCCGGGGCGGACTGGGTGTAGTACTCCCCCTTCAGCCCGTGCACGTCGGCCGGGCCCCCGGGGTCCTGATCGGCCGCCGAGGCGGCAGGTACGGCGGACAGTCCCGCGGCGCCGACGACGGCGGCGAGGAGCAGGACCAACTTCTTTCTGATGCGCACGGATCCTCCTTGTGAGGAAGGGTGGCGGCTCGTTGCAACAGGATGTACAACGTTGGAAGGAATGGCAGTTGGCATGACAGCACGACGGATGCGGCGCTGTCCAGGTCCATGACAATCCCCTGTACGGAGGGAGCAACACCGGTCGGACCAGCGGCACATGGACGTGGAACGGGGTACGGCGCGACCCCGCCGCGCCACCCTTCGGCACGCCCGCGACCAGCCACGCGGTACGCCGCAGAGCACTTCACGAAACGCGGGACGGACTGGACTCCTCGCGCACGGCTCAGGTGCGCGGCGGCGTTCCGGGGGCGCTGTCGAAGACGCAGTCACCGCACAGGCCGCCGCCCGGACCGCGGTAGTAGAGACAGCAGGTGCGCCGGCGGAAACCCGGGCCGTGCGGAGCGCCGGTGCCGCGCAGAGCGGGGTGGCCGAAGAGTTCGGCCGCCAGGGTGCGGGTCCGTGCGGCGACGTCCGGCCGGCCGTGCGTACGCGCCCAGCTGATCAGCTGGCGTACGGCTCCGGCCAGCGCGGATCCGGCGTTGCCCCACAGGAGCCGGGACGAGACGGCCGTGTCGCGGCGGACCGCCTCGGCGAGCGGTTCCAGATGGCCGTACTGGACGACGTCCCTGATCCGGTCCGCGGTGCCCGGCAGCAGCGCGGCGGACTCCGTCCACAGGTCGTCGGGCGCCTGCTGACGGGGGTCCCAGTGCAGGTTCTCCGCCCGCAGGTCGGGGAAGCGGCCCGAGAGCGCCGCCGGTCCCAGCGCGGTGGACCACAGCCGTGCGGCCAGCCCCAGCTGCGTGACCGAGGCGGCGACCCGGCGCTCGGACGTTCCGAGCCGCTCCGCGACGGTGTCGATCCGGGAGGTGAGCGGTGCGGTGTCGCCCGCGTACAGGCGGGCCAGCGCGCGGTGCGCGCCGTCCGGCGACGGAGTCTCCCGCAGCCCGAAGAACGCGCTCACCGAGGCCGCTTCCGGCTCGTCCATCGTGCTGCCGCCCTCCGCTCCCCGGCCACCTGTCGTGATGCCGCGGACACCAGGAGTGCCACGGCTCGCGGCTCACCGTATCCGTACGGGATGATCGTTCTGACGCCGGCCGCAGGGGGGACTACCGTCGGGAGGAGGACACCGTAACCACTGCCGTACTACCAAAGCAGTACGCCGGATCGCCGTCTCAAGGACGACGACGCGGCGGCTTTGAAGGGCCATCGTGGTGTACATGAGTTCCCTCGCGCTGTCCGTGCTGCTGTCACTGGTCTCCGCGGTCGCCTACGCGGCCGGCGCGATCGTCCAGGAGCGCGTCGCCACGGCCTCCGACGGCCGCTCGCTCGCCCCGCTGCGCGACCGTGTCTGGTGGGGTGCGGTGGCGCTGAACGGCGTGGGAGCGCTGCTGCACGTGGTGGCGCTGGCCTACGGTCCGCTGAGCCTCGTACAGCCCCTGGGCGCCCTGACCATAGTCTTCGCCCTGCCGATGGCCGCTCTCTTCGTCCGCCGCAGGGCCGGGGCCACGGCCTGGCGCGGCGCGGTCATGGCGACCGTGGGACTGGCCGGTCTGCTCGCCCTCACCGGAAGCTCCGACGCGCACACCCTGGGCGGCCCGCAGCAGCTGATGCTCGGCTCGGTGACGTTCGGCGCGGTGGCGGCGCTCGTCCTGCTCTCGAAGGCGATGCGCCGGCCGGTGATGCGGAGTGTGGTCCTGGCCGGGGCCGCCGGTGTGGCGTTCGGTATCGCCTCGGTGTTCACCAAGACCGTGGCCATGGAGTGGACCTCGGGCTCGGTGGGGACCGGGCTGCCGACCCTGCTGGTGATCGCGGCCCTCGCCGCCACCGGCCTGCTGCTGTCCCAGGCCGCGTACCGGGGCGCGGGCCTGACCGCCCCGCTCGCCACGGTGACCGTGGCGAACCCGGTGGTCGCGGCGGCCGTCGGCCTCACGCTGTTCGGTGAGACGTTCCGGCACGGCACCACGGGCGCGCTGCTCGCCGCCGTCTGCGGGGCCGTCGCGGCCGGCGGGCTGATCCTGCTCACCACGGAGCGGATGGGCGCGGAGCGCCGGCGGGGTCAGGAGGCGGCAGGCAGCGGGGAACCGGAGGCCGGGGAGAGCGCGGACGGGAGGCCGCAGGCCACCACCTCGCCGGACGTGCCCGGAGCCTCTCCCGTACCCGGCGCGGGGGCAGGGGATTTCGGCGGGCCCGCCGGCTCACCGGACCCGGCGGGCACCGTGCGGCAGCCGGCCGGGGCGGCGTCGGCCGTGGTCGCGTTTCCCGAGCCCGCGGGGCCGGCGCGGCCGGTTCCGGAATCGTTTCCCGGCCCGCTGTCCCGGCCTGTACGGATGCCGCCGGAGCGCCGGTTGGGGCAGGTCGGGTTCGGCCCGGTCCCGCGGCCGCACACCGCCGCCGCGCGACGCGGCGGTTCGCCCGCCGGGTCCACGGCCTCGCCCGCCGCTGCCGGCGCCACAGCCGTGAAGGCGGATGACGCCGGGCAGGGCGGGACACTTCAGACCTTGACGCCGCCCGCCCTGAGGTAGGCCAGCGGGTCGATGTCGGAGCCGTACTCGGGGCCGGTGCGGACCTCGAAGTGCAGGTGCGGACCCGTCACATTGCCGGTGGCGCCGGAGCGGGCGATGCGCTGGCCCGCACCGACATGCTGTCCCGCGCGCACGTGGAGCGCCGAGAGATGCGCGTACTGGCTGTACTTGCCGTCGCTGTGCCGGATGACGATCTGGTATCCGTACGCCCCGCCCCAGCCCGCCGTGACGACCGTGCCGGAGGCCATCGCCTTGACCGAGGTGCCGGTGGGAACCGGGAAGTCGACGCCGGTGTGGTAGCCGCTCGACCAGGAACCGGCCTGCCGGTACTGGGTGCCCGTACGGGCTTCGATCGGGGCGGTGATCCCGGCGTGCTTCACGGTCTGCGCCGGCTTGTGGGTCTGCGTCTTCTTCGGCGCCGGCTTGGCCTGCTGCTTGGGCTGGGCCGCCTGTTTCGGGTGCGACTGCTGCGGTGTCCGCTTCGGCTCCGGCTGCGCCGACCGCTTCGGCGCGGCCTGCCGGGCCGCGGGCTTCGGGTCCGCCTTCGGGGCGGCCTTCGTGCTCGCCCTCGGGGTCCCGGCCAGGTCGAGGCTCAGCCGCTGGCCGGGGAAGATCAGGTCCGGGTCGTCACCGACGACCTTGCGGTTCGCGGTGTAGAGCCGCTGCCAGCCGCCGAGGTCGCGGTCCGCCGCTATCCCGGACAGCGAGTCGCCGCTCGCCACGGTGTACGAGTCGTGCTTGCCCGGCACCGTCGTCGGTGTGGCGGGTGCCGGGGTCTGCTTCGCCCGGACCTTGGCGGGCGCCGGGGTACTGGCGCCGGTGGACGTCCGCTTCGGCGACGCGACCTTGACCGTCCGCTCGCTCTGCGGGCTGACGTCGGGAGAGTCACCGCCCCGCGTCAGTCCGGCCCGCGTGGAGCAGACCGGCCAGGCACCCGGCCCCTGCCCCTTCAGCACCTTCTCCGCGATGGCTATCTGCTCGTCCCTGCTGGCCAGGTCGGCGCGTGGCGCGTAGTCCGCACCGCCGTACGCCGACCAGGTCGACCGGGTGAACTGCAACCCGCCGAAGTAGCCGTTCCCGTTGTTGATGTGCCAGTTCCCGGTGGACTCGCACGCGGCCACCTTCTCCCACACATCCACTGACGCGGCACCCGCCGACGCAGCGGTGATCAGCGGCAGGGCTAACCCAGCACCGCCCGCCGTGACCAGCACCGAGGCACGGTTGATGCGGCTCGGCTGGTATCTGCGGTGCCGTCCGTTCGCGGCCATGACTTGGCTCCCCCACTGACAGTAGGACACGTCGCAAGCGGTCAACTTATGTGCTGACAACGGGTGATGACAAGAGCGCGACCGGTGACCCGCTCCAACGCCCGCGCAACCGTTCCCCATTGACACGGTCGACGTCGGCCAGCGACGCTGAGCCAGACACGTTCGGGAGAGCGCTCTCCGGCCGTGGAGGGCGCTGGGGTTGAAGGGGCATGGCCGTCATGACGGACGAAGAGATCGATCCGCTGCTGGAGAAGCTCGACGCGGCGCAGAAGGTACGCCTGCTGACCGGTGAGAGCACCTGGCGCACGTACCCCGAACCTGCTGTCGGACTTCGCCCCCTCACCCTGTCCGACGGACCGGCCGGGGTGCGCGGCGAGACCTGGGACGAGCGCGAGACCTCGCTCGTGCTCCCCTCCCCTACCGCACTGGCGGCCTCCTGGGACGAGCGGCTGCTCACGGATCTCGGCGCGCTGCTCGCCGCCGAGGCCCGCCGCAAGGGCGTGGACGTGCTCCTGGCCCCCACCCTGAACCTGCACCGGTCACCCCTGGGCGGGCGGCACTTCGAGTGCTTCTCCGAGGACCCGCTGCTCACCGGGCGGACGGGGGCCGCGCTCATCAGGGGCATCCAGTCCGGCGGGGTCGCCGCCACCGCCAAGCACTTCGTCGCCAACGACGCCGAGACGGACCGGCTGAACGTCGATGTCCGCATGGACGAGCAGACCCTCCACGAGGTCTATCTCGCCCCCTTCGAGGCCGCGGTCGAGGCCGGGGTCTGGGCCGTGATGTCCGCGTACAACAAGGTCGACGGCGCCACCATGTCCGCCTCCCCGCTGCTGGAGAGCCCGCTCAAGAGCGACTGGGGGTTCGACGGGGCCGTCGTCTCGGACTGGGGAGGTGTGCGCACCCTCCTGGACACCGCGCGCTCCGCGCAGGACCTGGCGATGCCCGGCCCCGAGGGCCCCTGGGCGGCAGGGCTGCTCGACGCCCTGGCGCAGGGGCTGGTGTCCGCGGAGGCGGTCGACGACAAGGTACGGCGACTGCTGCGGCTGGCGCGGCGGGTGGGGGCGCTCGGCTCGCCCCGGCCCATGTGGCGGCCCGCGGTGACCCCCGCCGCACAGCGTGCGCTGTTGCGCCGCGCCGTCGCCGCCGGTTCGGTGCTGCTCCGCAACGACGGACAGCTCCTCCCGCTCGATCCGGCGGGACTGCGCTCGGTCGCGGTCATCGGCCCGCACGCCACGGCGGTACGGATTCAGGGCGGCGGCAGCGCCGAGGTCTTCCCCGACTCGGTGGTGACTCCGCTGACAGGGATCCAGGAGGCGCTGGGCGAGGGCGCGAAGGTGATCTGCCGGCCGGGACTGCCGCTGTCGCCCCGCCCCCGCCCGCTCGGCCGGGACTGGTCGCGCGACCCCCGGTCCGGCGAACCGGGCGTGCTCGTAAGGCTGCTGGACGCGAGCGGCGCCGAACTCCACGCCGAGCACCGGCTGTCCGGCCGGATCGTCGAGCCCTCCGTCGCGGTCGACGGAGCCGCGTCCGTGGAGATCCGGGCCCTGGTCCGGCCTCCCGTGGGCGGGGTGTGGACCTGGGCGGTGGGTGGCTGGGGCGCGATCTCACTGTCCGTCGGCGGCCGGGAGGTACTGGCCGGGACCTTCCCGCTGGACAGCGACGATCCGACCCGGGTCCATGTCGCACCGCCCGAGCACTACGCGCGCGCCGAACTCGCGGCGGGCGAGGAGGTGGAGGTGGTGGCGCGGCGCTCGCTCGCGCCGCGCTCCGGGGTCGCGACGATCCTCGCCGCCGCCCCGCCCGCCGGGGACGCGGCCGCCGCACTCGCCGAGGCCGTCGCGGCAGCACGGGCGGCGGAGGTCGCGGTGGTGGTCGTGGGCACGACCGAGCAGAGCGAGTCGGAGGGCCACGACCGCGAGAGCCTGGACCTGCCGGAGGGGCAGGACGCGCTCGTCCGGGCCGTGGTGCGGGCCAATCCGCGCACGGTGGTCGTGGTGAACGCGGGCGGTCCGGTCGCCCTGCCCTGGCACACCCGGGTGCCCGCGCTGCTGCTCGCCTGGTTCCCGGGGCAGGAGGCCGGGGGCGGACTGGCGGACGTGCTGTTCGGCCGGGCCGAGCCGGGCGGCCGGCTGCCGACCACCTGGGGCGCCGCCCAGGACGACGTACCGGTGCTGGACACCGCGCCCGCGCCCGACGGGCGCCTCCACTACGAGGAGGGCCCGCACATCGGCTACCGCGCCTGGCTGCGCTCCGGGTCCGCGCCCGCCTACTGGTTCGGCCACGGGCTGGGCTACACGGACTGGGAGTACGAGGAGCTGACGGCCCCGGCGGGGGTACGGGCCGGGGAGCCCTTCGACGTACGGGTAAGGGTGCGCAACACGGGGCAGCGGCGCGGCCGCGAGGTGGTCCAGGTCTATCTGGGCAGGAGCGGTTCGGCGGTCGAGCGGCCGGTGCGCCGGCTGATCGGATACGCGGCGGTGAAGGCGAGGCCCGGGGAGAGCGTGGTCGCGGTGGTGCGGGTGTCCGGGCGGGCCCTGGCGCACTGGTCGGCGGAGCGGCACGGGTGGGAGACGGAGGCCGGCGAGTTCACGCTGCTGGGCGGCCGTTCGGCGGGCGAACTGCCGCTCACCGCGGCGCTGACGGCGACCGCGGCACCGCCCTCGTCCGGTGCCGGCGTTCCCGAGGCGGCGGATCGCGATGGAGAGCGCTCTCCGTCGGTGCTATAAATGCGCTCATGACGGATGATCTGCGCGCGGCCGGTACACCCACCCTGGAGGACGTGGCGAGGGCGGCCGGGGTCTCCCGCGCCACCGTCTCCCGGGTGATCAACGGAGTACGCAATGTCGATCCGGTGATCCAGGAGGCCGTGCGCCGGGCGGTGGCCCACACCGGCTACGCGCCCAACCGCGCGGCACGCTCCCTGGTGACCCGGCGCACCGACGCCATCGCGCTGGTGGTCTCCGGCGCCGGCGTCGAGTCCGACCCCGCGGAGAGCCCGCGGCAGGCCGGAGCGGAGCCCGCGGAGGCCGGCGAGCCCGACAGCGGGTCCTCCTTCACCGCGCAGGTCTTCGCCGACCCGTTCTTCGGCCGGGTGGTGACCGGCGTGGTCAACTACCTGCGGCCGCGCGGAATGCACCCGGTGCTGATGTTCGCCGAGACGTCACGGGCCCGGGAGGACGTGGTCTCCTTCCTCCGCCAGGGCAGCGCCGACGGCGCCCTGGTCGTCTCGACACACGCGGAGGACCCGCTGCCCGGTCTGCTGACGGACGCGGGGCTGCCCGCGGTGCTCTACGCGCGGCCCGCCCGCCCGGTCCGGATCAGCTATGTCGACCTCGCCCACCAGGACGGTGCGCGGCTGGCGGCCGAGCATCTGCTGGCGCGGGGCTGCCGTCGCATCGCGACCATCACCGGGCCGCTCGACGTGCCGGCCGGGCAGGAGCGGCTGGCCGGTTTCCGCGACACGATGACGCGGCTGGGCCATCCGTACATCCCGATCGCCGAGGGGCAGTTCACCCAGGAGAGCGGCGAGGCCGCGATGGAACGGCTGCTGGTCGAACACCCCGACGTGGACGCGGTGTTCGCGGCCAACGACCTGATGGCGGTGGGCGCCTGCCACGTGCTGCGGGAACACGGGAAACGGGTGCCGGAGGACGTCGCGGTGATCGGGTTCGACGACAGCAGCGCGGCGTCCGCCTGCCGTCCGCCGCTGACCACGATCCGCCAGCCGGTCGAGGCGATGGCCGCCGAGATGGCCCGGCTGCTGATCGAACGGCTGGCGAAGCCTGACGGGGCGGCGACGTCCGTGATCTTCGAACCGGCGCTGGTGGTGCGGGACTCGGCGTAGACCGGCGGAGAGGTCCGGGGCCGCTGGGACTGATCGCCTTCCGCCCCGGCGGGGGTTGCGCCGCGCCGGTCGCCGCGGAAAGGATCGGGCGGTCGCCGCGCTACCTGATCGGGGTTCCCTGTGAGTCTGACCGACCGGATACTCCCCCTCGCGGGTGTCGCCCTCGGGGCGCTCATGTCGTACGTGATGAGCAGCCTGAACGAGCGGACGAGGTGGCGCAGGCAGCAGGCCGTGCGGTGGGACGAACACCGTTTGACGGCCTACGCCGAGTACGCCCACGCAGTCAAGGAGCTGGCGGCCCGCTACCGGACGCTGGCCGTCACCCGCGGGCTGACATCGGGGCCGGTGTCCCCGGAGCCCACCTCCGAGGTTCTCGCGGAGCTCGGCCGGCTGGAGTCGCGCCGGTCGGCGCTGTCCGAGACGCTCGCGCTGCTCTGCGACACCGAGGCGAACACCGCCTCCAAGACACTGGACCACTGTGTGTGGCGGCTGGAGTGCCTGGCGCGCGGCATCGCCACCGAGGCCGAGCAGGACTGGGACCAGGCGTACCTGGAGTTCCGTCAGGCGCGGGACCGCTACGTCTCGCGCGCGCGGGCCGATCTCGGCGTCCCGGGAGCCGTGGCCCGGGACGTGGCCTGGCCGGCCGCGTGGCGCCCCGCGAGCCGGCCGTCGTCCTCGCGGTGACATGTGCGTGGCGCCCGCCCGTACGCCCCCGCAGCGGCCCGCCTCTCCCCGTCCGGGCCCGCCCCCGGGCCGGCTCACCCCGTCGCGTCCGAGGCGGTCCGTGGGCGCTCCCGCTTCCGTACGGCGTCCGCGGCGGTCCGGAACCCCGGTGCCGGGGCGCTGGGGCGGGGCTCGGGGGCCGGGCGGCTGCCGCCCCTGGCGAGGAAGTCGGCCAGCGGGAGCGTCGCGGCGCCGACCGTGACCGCGTCCGGGCCCAGCCGGCCCATCTCGATGGTGGTGCGGGCCGCGGCGTGCCGGAGCGCGTACTCCTGGGCGTAGCGGCGGATGTCGGGCAGCAGATGCGGTCCGATCAGCAGGCCCGCCCATCCCCCGAGCAGAATGCGTTCGGGCAGGAAGAGGTTGATCAGGTCGCCCAGGGCCGCGCCCAGGCATTCGGCCGTCTCGTCGAGCAGTGAGACGGCCAGTGGGTCCGGCTCGCTACCGGGACCGGGGTAGGCGGCGGCGAGCAGCGCGGCGAGAGCCGTCTCGTCGTCGGCGTCGGCGGCGAGCGGGCCGCCCGCCTCGTGCCATCGCTCACGCATCGCCTCTGCGCCCGCGTACGCCTCCAGGCAGCCGATCGAGCCGCACCGGCAGCGGCGTCCGCGCAGCTGGACGGTGGTGTGGCCCCATTCGAGGGCCATGCTGCTGCGGTCCTCGTCGAGCAGGTCGCCGTGGTTCACGCAGGCGCCGACGCCGGAGCCGATGAGCGCGATGGCCGAGGCTCCCGCGCCGCGGCCGCCGCCGAACCACATCTCGGCCTGGCCGAGGGTCTTGGCGCCGTTGTCGATGAAGAACGGCACCTCGGGCGGGACCCGGACGGCGTCGCGGAGCAGTTGCTCGAAGGGGACGGCGCTCCAGTCGATCGTCTGGCCGTGGACGACGGAGCCCACGTCACCGATGGCGCCGTCCGGAGCGTCCCGCTCGATGATCCCCGGAACGCCGATCCCGATTCCCAGCAGCCGCCGCGGGTCGGCCCCGGCGTCCCGCAGCACATCGGCGACCCCGCTGCGGACATGGCCGACGATGCGGCTGACGTCGTAGCCGTGCTGGGCCAGCAGCCGTTCGGTGCGGGCGAGTTCGGTGAGGGCGAGGTCGAAGAGCTCCACCCTGATCCGGGTCTCGCCGATGTCGATGCCGATGAGGAGCCCGCCCCCGGGCGCGACGCGCAGCAGCGTACGGGGACGGCCGCCGTCGGAGTCGACGACACCGGCCTCCTCCAGGAGGCTCTCGGCGGCGAGTTCCGCGACGACGTTGCTGATGGAACCTGAACTCAGCCCCGTGGCGGGACCGAGCTCCTGGCGGCTCAGCGGGCCGTCGAAATACAACCGTTGCAATACCCTCGCCCGGTTGCCCCGTCGCAGGTCACGCACGGTCCGTCTGTTGCGCTCAGCCATGTGGCTCCTTCCCTTCCCGCAACATACCGTGACCGCGGGACTTGACGCGACCTTCTCTCACCTCTTAAATCACGTCATAAATTAAGGCCTGAAGACCGTTCGGTTCCCGAACACGGCCTTCCTCCCCGGAAAGGGGCCATCCAGCATGCGCACCATCAGAGCCGCAGCAGCCGTCACCCTCGCGATCTCCATCGCCGCCGGCGTCACCGGCTGCGGAGGCGGTTCGTCCGCCAAGGGCGGCAGCAACGATTCGCCGAAGACCCTCACCTACTGGGCGTCCAACCAGGGCCCCAGCATCGAGGCCGACAAGAAGATCCTCACCCCCGAGCTGAAGAAGTTCGAGGAGCAGACCGGCATCAAGGTCAAGCTGGAGGTCGTGCCCTGGGCCGACCTGCTCAACCGGATCCTCGCCGCCACCACGTCCGGCCAGGGCCCGGACGTGCTGAACATCGGCAACACCTGGTCGGCATCGCTTCAGGCGACGGGTGCGCTGCTCCCCTGGAACAAGGAGAACTTCGACGCGATCGGCGGCCGGGACCGCTTCGTCGACTCGGCGGTCGCCTCGGCCGGCGCGGCAGACAAGGACCCGTCCGCGGTGCCGCTGTACTCGCTCGCGTACGCCCTCTACTACAACAAGAAGAGCTTCGCGGAGGCGGGCATCAGCAAGCCGCCGGCCACCTGGGACGAGCTGGTCGCGGACGGCAAGAAGCTCTCCAAGGACGGCAAGTGGGGGCTGGGCGCCGAGGGCTCCAACCTCTCCAACAACATCCACCAGACCTTCGTCCTGGGCCAGCAGCACGGTGCGGACTTCTTCGACGCCGACGGCAAGGCGACCTTCACCTCCGACGGCGCCGTGGCGGCGGTGAAGCAGTACATCGACTTCATGGCCAAGGACAAGATCATCGCTCCGGGCAACGCGGAGTACGCCCAGAACCAGTCCCTGACGGACTTCGCCAAGGGCAAGACCGCGATGGTGCTCTGGCAGGCCGCGGCCTCCACCTTCGCCTCCCAGGGCATGAAGCCCGAGGACTGGGGAGCGGCCCCGGTCCCCGTCGGGTCCGGCACCCCGGGCGCCGGCAAGAGCACCAACTCCATGGTCGCCGGCATCAACATGGCGGTGTTCAAGAACACCAAGAACATCGACGGCGCCAAGAAATTCGTGAAGTTCATGACCAGCGACGCCGAGCAGAAGCTGCTCAACAAGACCTACGGATCGATTCCGCCGGTCAAGACCGCCCAGGCCGACGAGGCGTTCTCCGCCCCCGATCTGAAGGTCCTGCGCGACACCCTGTCCACCAGCGCGGCCCCGCTGCCTCAGGTGCCGAACGAGTCCCAGTTCGAGACGGCCGTGGGTACGGCGGTCAAGGAGCTGTGGGCCGATGCCGCAGCCGGACGCCCCGTGACCACCGAATCCGTCAAGGCGCGCCTCGAAAAGGCCCAGCAGACGATGCAGCAGTAAGGCTCCCTCATGACCGCCACCGTGACCACCGACAGCCGGACGGACAAGTCGGACAGGGTGACGAGCCGGGGCACCGGGGGTGCGCGCAGGAGACTGCCGCGCATCCCCGACCGGATCCGCCAGGGCGGACTGCCCTATCTCCTGCTCCTGCCGGCCGTCCTGCTCGAACTCCTCGTCCACGTGATTCCGATGATCATCGGAATCGTGATGAGCTTCCGCGAGCTCACGCAGTTCTACATCAACAACTGGGGCGGAGCGCCCTGGCGCGGCTTCGACAACTACCGGATCGCCGTCGACGTCAACGCCCCGATCGGTGAGGCGCTGCTCCACTCGTTCTTCGTCACCTGTGTCTTCACGTTCTTCGCCGTCGGCCTGGCCTGGCTGTTCGGGGTCGCGGCGGCGATCATGCTGCAGGAGAACTTCCGCGGCCGGGGCTTCCTCCGGGCGATCTTCCTCGTCCCGTACGCCCTGCCGGTCTACGCGGCCGTCATCACCTGGGCGTTCATGTTCCAGCGGGACAACGGCCTGGTCAACCATGTGCTCCACGACCAGCTCGGCCTGACCGACCAGCCGTCCTTCTGGCTGATCGGTGACAACAGCATCTACGCCCTGATCGTCGTCTCGGTCTGGAAGGGCTGGCCGTTCGCCTTCCTCATCGTGATGGCGGGGCTGCAGAACATCCCGCGCGAGCTGTACGAGGCCTCCGCGATCGACGGGGCCGGCGTCTGGCAGCAGATCCGCAAGATCACGCTGCCGGCCCTGCGCCCGGTCAACCAGGTCCTGGTGCTCGTCCTGTTCCTGTGGACGTTCAACGACTTCAACACCCCTTACGTGCTCTTCGGGAAGGCGGCACCGGAGAACGCGGACCTGATCTCGATCCACATCTACCAGTCGTCGTTCGTCACCTGGAACTTCGGCACCGGATCCGCCATGTCCGTACTCCTGCTGCTCTTCCTGCTGGTCGTGACGGCCGTCTACCTGCTCATCACCTCACGCGGAAGGAAGGGCGCCGATGCCTAGCCATGCCCAGTCGGCCGCGCTGCCGGGGACGCCGAAGTCCCGGGCCCGGAGGCGGTCCCCGATGGCCGCGCCGCAGTCCTTCCTCTGGACCCGACGCGTCATCCTGACCTTCCTGGCCGCCTTCGCCCTGCTCCCCGTCTACGTGATGGTCAGCAGCTCGCTCAAACCGCTCCAGGACGTGTCGGGGAAGTTCCACTGGATACCGTCCGGGCTGACCGTCCAGCCGTACTTCGACATCTGGAAGACCGTCCCGCTCGCCCGGTACTTCGCCAACTCGCTGATCGTGGCGGGTTCGGCGACGGTCCTCTCGGTGATCATCGCGGTGTTCTCCGCGTACGCCGTGAGCCGCTACAAGTTCCGCGGCAAGCGCGTCTTCACCGTCACGGTGCTCTCCACCCAGATGTTCCCCGGCATCCTCTTCCTGCTCCCGCTGTTCCTGATCTTCGTCAACATCGGGAACAGCACCGGCATCGCGCTGTACGGCTCGCGCGGCGGACTGATCCTCACGTATCTGACGTTCTCGCTGCCGTTCTCCATCTGGATGCTCATCGGCTACTTCGACTCGATCCCGAAGGATCTGGACGAGGCCGCCCTGGTGGACGGCTGCGGGCCGCTCGGCGCCCTGTTCCGGGTCGTCGTGCCGGCCGCCGTACCGGGCATCGTCGCCGTCGCCGTGTACGCGTTCATGACGGCCTGGGGCGAGGTGCTCTTCGCCTCCGTGATGACCAACGACACCACCCGCACCCTGGCCGTCGGCCTCCAGGGCTACGCCACCCAGAACGACGTGTACTGGAACCAGGTGATGGCCGCCTCGCTCGTCGTCAGCATCCCGATCGTCGCCGGGTTCCTGCTGCTTCAGCGGTACCTCGTCGCGGGCCTGACCGCGGGGGCCGTCAAGTGACCGCTTCGGAAAGGAAGTCCGTGAACGACCTGAGCGCGCTGCCGGCCGACTTCGCCTGGGGCGTCGCCACTGCCGCGTACCAGATCGAGGGGGCCGTGGCGGAGGACGGCCGGGCCCCGTCGATCTGGGACACGTTCTCCCACATCCCGGGCAAGGTGGCCGGCAACGACACCGGCGACGTCGCCTGCGACCACTACCACCGGGTCCCCGAGGACATCGCCCTGATCAAGGAGGTGGGGGCGGGCGCCTACCGCTTCTCGCTCGCCTGGCCGCGGATCGTCCCAGGCGGCGACGGCCCCGTCAACAAGGCCGGGCTCGACTTCTACGACCGGCTGGTCGACGGCCTCCTCGACGCCGGGATCACCCCGTTCGCCACGCTCTACCACTGGGACCTCCCGCAGGCGCTCCAGGACCGCGGCGGCTGGACGATCCGGGAGACCGCGGAGCACTTCGCCGCGTACACCTCGGTCGTCGTGGAGCGGCTCGGCGACCGGGTGAAGGACTGGGCGACCCTCAACGAGCCGCTCTGCTCGGCCTGGATAGGCCATCTGGAGGGCACGATGGCGCCGGGTCTCACCGACCTGACCGCCGCCGTCCGGGCCTCGTACCACCTGCACCTCGGGCACGGCCTGGCCGTGCGGGCGATCAGGGCCGCGTCCCCGGACGCCCGGGTGGGCATCGTCAACAACCTCAGCCCGGTGGAGGCCGCCACCGACCGCGAGGCGGACCGGGCCGCGGCGGTGCGCGGCGACGGGCACGTCAACCGCTGGTGGCTCGACCCGATCCTCGGGCGCGGCTACCCGCAGGACATGGTCGACCTCTACGGGGTCGAACTCCCGGTGCGGCCGGGCGACATGGACCTCATCGCGGCACCGCTCGACTGGCTGGGCGTGAACTACTACTTCCGCCAGGTCGTCACCGCCGACGCGACCGGTCCCGTCCCGCACGCCAAGCAGGTCTACCTGCCCGGCTCCCGCCACACCCACATGGACTGGGAGGTGCACGCCGAGGGCCTGGAGCAGCTGTTGCTGCGCCTGAGCGAGGAGTACGGCGTGCGGCGCGTCTACGTCACCGAGAACGGCTCGGCGTACCAGGACGTCGTCCTGGCCGACGGTTCGGTGCACGACCCGGAGCGCACCCGGTACCTGGAGGAGCATCTCGCCGCCTGTGCGCGGGCCGTCCGCAAGGGCGCGCCGCTCGCCGGGTACTTCGCCTGGTCGCTGCTGGACAACTTCGAGTGGGCGTACGGCTACGACAAGCGGTTCGGCCTGGTCCACGTCGACTACGCGACGCAGCGCCGCACCGTCAAGAGCAGCGGCCGCCGCTACGCCGAGCTGATCCGCGAGGCGCGGGCGGGCCGCTCGGGCAAGGCCGCCTGAATCCCCCGACCGGCCCCTCGGCGGCCGGCATTCCTCCGGCCGCGGCGGACGACCGCCGCGGCCGGAGGTTTCTCGTTCCCCCGGGCGGTCGCTCCTGGCGTCCGTCCCCACCGCAATCGGTCCCGGCGCACCACGAGTCCGCGGGGGTCACGGGTTTCCGTGACCCCCGCGGACTTGCGCACCACACCGACAGCGGGGATGGGACGGTGCGGGCGGACCTACGGGTTCAGCAGCCCGGACCGGGCGCGGAACTCGATCGGGAGAGCGCTCTCCAAACCATGGCCAGTGTTGCGCCGCCGCTCAGGGAGTGTCAAGAGTGGGAAGGACGCCTGATGAGCGGGGCGCGGGGCAGGGCACCGGCCGGCGCCCGGCTCCGCCGCTGAACAGGCTGTCCGCCGGTCCCGTATCCATACTGGACCTCGCGGCATCTCAGCACCCCGGCATCCCCCGACAGATTGCAGGAGCACCCAGATGAGCGGCACCGCGCAGATCGGCGTCACCGGACTCGCAGTGATGGGCCGCAACCTGGCCCGCAACTTCGCCCGAAACGGCTTCACGGTCGCGGTGCACAACCGCACGACCGCGAAGACCGATGCCCTGGTCGAGGAGTTCGGCGACGAGGGGTCCTTCGTCGCCGCGCACTCGCCGCAGGAGTTCGTCGCGGCACTGGAACGGCCCCGCCGCCTCGTCGTCATGGTGAAGGCGGGCGACCCGACGGACGCGGTGATCCAGGAGTTCCTGCCGTTGCTCGACGAGGGGGATGTCGTCATCGACGGCGGCAACGCCCACTTCGAGGACACCCGACGCCGGGAGAAGGCGCTGCGCGAGCGCGGTATCCACTTCGTCGGCGCCGGTATCTCCGGCGGCGAGGAGGGAGCGCTGAACGGGCCGAGCATCATGCCGGGCGGCAGCGACGCGTCGTACGACTCACTCGGGCCGATGCTGGAGAAGATCTCCGCGAAGGCCAAGGACGGGGCTCCCTGCGTCACGCACATCGGCCCCGACGGTGCCGGGCACTTCGTCAAAATGGTACATAACGGGATTGAGTATGCCGATATGCAGCTGATCGGCGAGGCGTACCAGTTGCTGCGCGACGTGGCGGGCTACTCCCCCGCCGAGATCGCGGACATCTTCCGCACCTGGAACACCGGACGGCTCGACTCCTACCTCATCGAGATCACCGCGGAGGTGCTCTCCCACGTCGACGCGGCGACCGGCAAACCCTTCGTGGACGTGGTCCTCGACCAGGCGGAGCAGAAGGGCACCGGCCGCTGGACCGTGCAGATCGCCCTCGACCTGGGCGTTCCCGTCTCCGCCATCGCCGAGGCCGTCTTCGCCCGTTCCGTCTCCGGCCACGCCGCGCTCCGCGAGGCCTCGCGCCACCTGGCCGGCCCCACGGCAGACACCCTGAGCAAGGACGAGGCGGCAGCCTTCGCCGCCCAGGTCGAACAGGCCCTGTACGCCTCGAAGATCGTCGCCTACACCCAGGGCTTCCACCAGATCGCCGCCGGCAGCGAGCAATACGACTGGAACATCGACCTCGGCAAGGTCGCCGCCATCTGGCGCGGCGGCTGCATCATCCGCGCCGCATTCCTCGACAGGATCACGAGCGCCTACGAGGTGCAGCCCCAGTTGCCCAGCCTCCTCGCCGACAAGAGCTTCGCCGAGGAGATCGCCGCCGCGCAGGACGACTGGCGCACCGTGATCACCACCGCCGTCACCCAGGGCGTCCCCACCCCGGCATTCGCCGCCACCCTCGCCTACTACGACTCCCTGCGCGCCGAACGCCTCCCCGCCGCCCTCACCCAGGGCCAGCGCGACTACTTCGGCGCACACACCTACCGCCGCGTCGACCGCGGCGGCACCTTCCACACCCTCTGGGGCGCGGACAAATCAGAAATCGAGAGCTGACCGACCACCGGTACGGGGTGGGCCGGGCGGTCGCCGGGCCCACCCCGTACCGCCCCGGTCAGCGCCCCGAGATCAGGTCCGCCACCCGAGCGAGGGGAGACGTGCTGGTGCGGCGTCCCCCTGTCTCCTGGCGGTCCGCGGCACGGTAGACCGCGTACATTCCATGGACTCCGATCCAGCGGGCCGGCTCCGGTTCCCAGCGCCGCGAGGTGCGGCCGGTCCACGGCAGCCGGGTGCGTTCGGTCTCCTCTCCGATGACCAGGTCGGTGAGAGTACGAGCCGCGAGATGCGAGGCCGTCACACCCTGGCCCACGTATCCGCCCGCTGTGCCGATTCCGGTGGCCCGGTCCAGATGGACCGTGGGGCACCAGTCACGGGGTACCGCGAGCACACCGGACCAGGCGTGAGCGACGGGGACATCGGCCGCCGCCGGGAACAGTGTGGCCAGCGTCCGGGCCAGCGAGGCCACCGTCCGTGCGCTGGTGCCGCCGTCCCCGTCGACGCGGGAACCGAACCGGTAGGGCACACCCCGTCCGCCCAGGGCGATACGGCCGTCGGCGGTGCGCTGCCCGTAGAGATAGGCATGGGTCTGGTCGCTGAACAGTTCCTGTCCCTCCCAGCCGATGCTCTGCCAGGCGGACCGGGGCAGCGGCTCGGTCACGAGCATCGAGGAGTTCATCGGCAGCCAGGTGCGCTTCTCACCGGGCAGTTCAGCGGTGAAGCCCTCGGTACAGCGCAGCACGTGACGGGCGCTCACCGAACCGAATGGTGTGGTCGCCTCGTGGGGAGCGATCGCTGTGACGGGCGTCGACTCGTACAGGCGCACTCCCAGACGGACGACGCTCTCGGCGAGGCCGATGGCCAGCCGGGCCGGCTGGATGCGCGCGCAGTTCGGGTTGAAGGCCGCGCCGAGGCCACCGGCGACCTCGACGCGCTTCTTCAACTCCGTTGCGGAGAGGAACACCTCGTCGGTGTTGCCCCATTCCCTGTCGTGTGTGACGGAGGCCCGGAGCCGATCCAGCTGGGCCGGCGCGTGGGCGACGCGCAGATAGCCGCTCTTCACCGCGTCCGCCGAGATTCCCTCGCGGCTCAGCGTCGAGAGCACCACGTCGACCTCCTGATTCATCAGGGCCTGGAAGCGCAGGACGGCCTCCTTTCCGCGCTCCTCGGCGAACCGGGCGGGCGAACCCGGGATCTTGCCGGACAGCCAGCCGCCGTTGCGGCCGGAGGCGCCGAAACCCGCGAACTCCCGCTCCAGAACGACGATGTCCCAGTCGGGCCGGGCCTTCTTGAGGTGGTACGCGGTCCAGAGCCCGGTGTATCCGGCGCCGATGACGCACACATCCGCGGTGATCGAACCGTCGAGTGGAGTGCGTCGCGCGGGGAAGCCGGTCTGGCTGAACCAGAAGGACACCTGGCCGTTGGCCGGGACAGAGGTGGACATGGCAGAACTCCGGGAGGGTGCGGTCAAGGGTGTGGTGAGGGGCTGCTGATCAGTGGGCGGAGACGGCCGGGCCGGTGCTGGGGGTCCCGGACAGGACGTCGCCCCCGGAGCGGCGGGGCAACGCCAGGCAGGCTGCGGCCATCCCCAGGGCGACGACACCGGTGAGGACGGCGACCGGGGTCGTGCTGCCACTGCGGTCCAGCAGGTAGGTGGAGAAGCTGGGGGCTATTCCACCGATGGAACCGGCGATTCCGTAGCTGAGGGAGGCGCCCGTGTAGCGAACCTCTGGGCGGAACAACAGGACGACCTCGGCGGCGAGGACTCCGTAGCCGGCTCCGACGAAGGCCATGCTGACGGCTACGCCCAGATACAGCAGCGCCGCGTTCTGGGTGCCCACCAGGGCGAAGGCCGGCCACGCCCAGACCACGAGTCCGATGGCGGCGACCACGGCGATCCTGCGTGCGCTGAAGCGGGGTGCCAGGAGGGCGCCGATGAGAACGAAGGCGCCCTCGCTGACCGCGGCGATCAGGTTCGCCGGCAGCGTGATGGAGGTGCTCATCCCGAGCGTGCCGGTCGCGTAGACGAGTGTGAACGTGGTGAGCAGGTAGTAGGTGACGAAGACCCCGGCGAACGCGCCGACTCCGATGAGGACGCGTTGCCAGTCCTCGCGCAGCACCTCGATCACGGGGAGGCGCGCGGGCTTCGGTGCCGCGGCGGCAGCGGTGAAGTCCGGCGACTCGTGGATCTTCGTGCGGATCACCATGCCGATGGGGATGAGCAGGACGGAGGCGAGGAAGGGCAGGCGCCAGCCCCAGCTGTGCAGCCAGGCGTCCGAGCCCGTGGTGACAGCCATGAAGACGAGGGTGGCGAGGACCAGGCCGAGCGGTGAGCCGAGTTGGGCGAAGGCGCCGAAGAGGGTCTTGCGGCGGGGCTCGGCGTGCTCGATGCCGATGAGCGCCGCGCCGCCCCACTCTCCGCCGACGGCCATCCCCTGCACGATGCGCAGGAGCAGCAGGAGGAGCGGGGCTGCGACCCCGATGACGTTGTAGGACGGCAGCAGACCGACCGCGACGGTGGCGCCGCCCATCAGGAGCAGCGTGACGACGAGGGTGCGCTTGCGCCCCACCCGGTCCCCGAAGTGACCGAAGACCACGGCGCCGAGCGGGCGGGCGAGGAAGCCCGCGCCGAAGGTGGCGAGGGCGAGCAGCGTGCCGACGAGCGGCGGGACTCCGGGGAAGAAGACGCGGTTGAAGACGAGCGCGGAAGCGGTGCCGTAGATGAAGAAGTCGTACCACTCGATGGTGGTCCCGATGATCTGGGCCGAGGCGAGCCGTCTCGTGGAGAGGGCGGGCCCGGATCCGGCGGAGGCCGGGGTCGTTCCTTGACTCATGGCTTACTCCTGGCGGGGCGGCGGGGCGGGCAGCGAAGGCGAAGGGGGTTCCTGGCTAAGCGGAGGGGGTGGGGGCGAGACCGTCGCGGTGGTCCGCTTCGAGACGGTGTGCGGCACGGTCGGACGGCTCTCCGTGGCCGCCTCCGCCGCCGGTGACCACGCTGATGCGGTCGCCCGCCCCCAGTTTTTCGTGGAAGACGACGGGGAGCTGCTCGACGGAGCCGTCGGCGCGGGTGATGGTGAACGAGCCCGGCCGTCCGGATCCCGCGCCGTCCTGGCCGGGTGCACCGGTGCGGTGGCGGTCCGCGTATCCGGCGATGTCGACACCGTCGGCGACGGCTTCGTAGGTACGCCGGATGCCCAGGCCGCCTCGGTGCTCGCCGGCGCCACCGGAGTGCTCATGGAGCGCGTACTCGACGACCCGGAAGTGCGAGTAGTCGGACTCCAGAGCCTCGACGGGCGCGTTCGCGCAGTTGGAGATGGGGTTGTCGAGGGCGTCGGCACCGTCGTGTGCGGCGCAGGCGCCCCAGCCGCCGCCGAGGATCTCCAGGACGACCTGGTAGTTGCTGGTGTCCCGGTCGAGATGGCTGACGGTGAACGCGGTCGTGGTGTCGAAACCGGTCGCGGCGGCTCGTTGGGGAACCTGTCGCCCGAGTGCCTGGATGATCGCGTTGAAGACCCGGCTGGCGGGGGTGAGCCGGCTGCGTACGGCGGCGGGAGACCTCGGGTTGAGGATGCTGCCGAACGGCGCGTGTACGGTGATGGGCCGGTTGCAGCCCTCGTTGAAGGGGATGTCGGGTTCGTCGAGCAGGCAGCGAATGGCGCTGATGGCTGAGGAGACGGTCGAGGCCAGGGGGCAGTTGACGTTGCCGTCGATCTGGTCCCCGCTGCCCGTGAAGTCCAGATGGATTTCCTCGCCCGCCACGGTGACCCTGACCCGGATGTCGACCGTGCCGGCGTCCCAGGGGGCGCCGTCGAGGGTCTGCACGGACTCGTAGACACCGTCGGGGATGCGGCCGAGCGCCGCCCGGGTGCGTCGCTCCGAGTAGTCCTTGAGCTCGTCCATGGCCGTGAGGCAGTCGGCGGTACCGAACCGGACGGCGGCTTCCTTGAGGCGGGTCGCGGCCGTCCGGTTGGCGGCGAACTGCGCGTTGAGATCGCCGATGACGAGGTCGGGAACGCGGACGTTGGCCCGCACCATCTCTTCGACGAAGCCGCCGCGCCCCCAGTCGCGCGAGACGGAGAATCGGCTGAGCGGCAGGCGAAGACCTTCCTGGTAGATCTCGGTCGCGGTGGCGTTGAGGCCGGGGCTGCCACCGCCGATGTCGACGTGGTGGGCGACGCTCGCGGCGAACGCCACGAGTCGCCCATCGGTGAAGACGGGTGTGAAGAGGTAGATGTCCTGGAGGTGCTGGCCACCGTTGAACGGGTCGTTCATCAGCAGCGCGTCGTCCTCGGTCAGCGTGGACAGGTCGACGGCGTCGGCCAGGCCGCGGATCGCGAACGATATGCCCGCGGTCATGATCGGGATGCATTCGGCCTGGTCGATGACCTCCCCGCGGGCGTCGGTGAGCGCGACCGAGTAGTCGCGGGCCTCCCGGACGATCGACGAGAACGCCGCCCGGCGCAGGTCGGTGGCCATCTCGCGGGTGATGGAGGAGAGCGCGGCCCGGATCAGACCGAGCCGGGCTGTGTCGAGTGGCATGGGTCAGCTCCTGGTGAGGACGAGGTTGGTGGCCGGGTCGACGGTGGCGGCCCAGCCGCTGGGCACGTAGGTGGTGGAGGACGCGTCGGTGATGACGGCGGGTCCGGCCAGTTCCGTGCCGGTGGACAGGGAGCCCCGTGACACGGTGACGGTGGGACGGGGTCTGCCGTACTCCAGGACGGTGCCCTCCTGGCGGAGATCGTCAGGCCGGTGCTCGACGGCGGGGAGCGCCGGCGAGGGACGGGGCCGGCCGACGCTCAGCCGGAGGGTCACCACCTGCACGGGGGCGGTGTGATCCGCGTGCCCGAAGCGCTGAGCGTGCAGGGAGTGGAAGGCCGCGACGAGCTGCCGCACGAGGTCCCCTCCCGCCGTCCGGGGCAGCGGCACCGACAGTTCGAAGCCCTGCCCGGCGTAGCGCATGTCGACGGTCCAGGTGTCGTGCACGGTGGTGGCGTCGACGCCCTGCCCGGCGAGTTCGCCGTGTGCCTCGCCGGTGACGGCGGCCATGACCTCACGCAGACGTGTGTCTTCGAGCGTGTCGGCGGCGGCGAAGACCGTGCGGGCGAACTCGCGTCGGAATCCGGACACCAGCAGGCCGTAGGCGGAGGCGAGCCCGGAGTGCGGGGCGATCACGACGCGCCGCATACCCAGTTCGTCGGCGACGCCCGCTGCGTGCACCGGACCCGCTCCCCCGTAGGCGAGCAGAGTCAGCCCGCGCGGGTCCCGGCCGCGCTCGACCGACGCGACCCGGATGGCACCTGCCATGGCGACGTTGGCCAGCTGATAGGCCGACCAGGCGGCCTCGCCGACTGTGACGCCGAGCCGGGCGGCGAGCGGCGCGAAGACGGCTGCGGCGGCGTCCAGGTCGAGCGGGAACCGTCCGGCAAGCCGCGGGTGCGGCCCGAGCAGGCCGAGGACGGCGTTCGCGTCGGTGACGGTGGGCGTCGGACCGCCACGTCCGTAGCAGGCGGGCCCCGGGTCTGCCCCGGCGCTCCGCGGGCCGACGGTGAGCAGGCCGCCGCTGTCGACAGCGATGACGCTGCCGCCGCCGGCGCCGACGGTCGTGATGTCGATCATCGGCACGCGCACCGGCAGCCCGTCGACGGTGACCTCCGGGGTGAGCTGCGGGGCGCCGTCGACGACGAGGGACACGTCGGTGCTGGTGCCGCCCATGTCCATGGTGACGACGTCCCCGAGTCCCGCTGATTCGGCGACGGCGACGGCTGCGCTGACTCCGGCGGCCGGTCCGGAGAGCAGCATCGTCACCGGCCGGGCCGTCACCACGGGCACCGGCACGGCGCCGCCGTTCGACTGCATCACCTGTAGTCCGGTGATGCCGCGCCGAGCGGCCTCGTCGGCGAGCCGGGACAGGTAGCCGGCGACGGCGGGCCGGACGAAGGCGTCGACCACGGTGGTGCTGGTGCGCTCGTACTCGCGGAATTCGCGCGCCACATCGCAGGACAGGGACACCGGGAGCCCGGGTGCCAGGGAGGCGGTCAACTCGGCCAGACGCCGTTCGTGCGCGGGGTTGCCGTAGGAGTGCAGCAGGCACACCGCGATGGCGGTGACGTCCTGGGCAAGCAGTTCCTTCACCGCGCGCCGTGCGCTCTCCTCGTCGAGTTCGAGGGCGATCTCGCCCGACGCCAGAACCCGCTCGTCGATCTCCTGGACCAGATGGCGCGGCACCAGCGGTGCGGGCTTGACGTACCGCAGGTCGTACATGCGGTCACGGTCCTGACGCTGGAGCGTGAGCAGATCACGGAATCCCCGGGTGACGAGGAGGCCCAGGCGAGGGCCGCGGCGCTCAAGAAGGGCGTTGGTCGCCACCGTGCTGCCGTGCAGCAGCAGCGCGCCCTCACGCAGTTCGGCCGGCAGCTCGTCGATCGCCTCGATCACCGCGCGCGACGGGTCCTGCGGGGTGGAGAAAACCTTCGAGGTCGCCCGCAGCCTGCCGTCGTCGTCGAGGACGACCAGGTCGGTGAAGGTGCCACCGCATTCGACACCAATACGCATGAGACCTCCTTTCTATGACTCAATGTGACAACCCGAAATCATTTCCGGCCTTGAAATGTGACGTTCCCATGGCCCACGATGCGCGGTAATACGTCGTTCTCCCCATGGACGAGGGTGTACGTCGGTGCTGGTCAGCCTCGGTAGGAAGAGCCGGAGCCGCCCGGCAGGAGGAGGTGCGCATGGCACGGGACCGCTCCCGGCCGTCCGACAGCGTGTCCGGAAACGAGCGGCGGCTGGGCCCCGGCGTGGCCCGGCTCGACGCGTCCGGCCGCTTCGAGCGCCTCGACGTGCTGGGCTGTGATCTCGTGATGGATCAGCGCGTGAGGCGCTGGGCGGAGCTGATGCCGGCCACCCGCAAGTCCGCCGTCTCCTTCGTGTGGATCACTGAGGACGGTGTATGGGCGCACATTGACCTCTCGGTGCCGCTGACGGCCGAGGGCCGGGAGGTCACGGTCACCGTCGCGGTGCGGACCGGCGAACCGCCGTACGGTCTGACCGCGCGGGAACTCGACGTGCTCACGCTGCTCGCGGGGGGTCTCACCAACGCCTCCGTCGCCCGCTACCTGGGCACCAGCCCGCGCACCGTCGGCAAGCAGGTGGAGGCGCTCCTGGACAAACTGGGTCAGCCGAGCCGCAGCGCGGCGGCGGCGTTCGCCGTGGACAGCGGTCTGCTGCGGCTCCCGGTGCCCGGCGGCTGCGCCGAACTGTCCGCCCTGGGCGTGGGCATGCTCGACACATTGGAACGCGGCCGTGGGGGACCGCCCAGATTCGCGGGCGCTCCGCGCCGCGACTCCCGCCTGTTCGCTCCCCGGCCGCTGACCGTGGGCCTGATGGCTCCGCTGCTCGGTGCCTACGGCGCCGACGGGGAGGAGCTCGTGAAGGGCGCCGAACTCGCGGTGGCCGAGCTGAACGCGCGCGGAGGGGTGTCGGGGCAGCCCGTGGAGCTGGCGACCTTCGCGCTCGACAACCAGGACGCGGTCTCGGTGGACGCGGCGTTCCGTGCGGCGGGCGCACGCGACCTGTCCGCGCTGGTCGGCTCGTACCTTCTCGTCGACGAGCGTTCCAGCTACGAGCGTGCCGCCGAGTACGGGGTCCCGTACCTGAATGTCGGCAGCAGCGACCTCCAGGCGGCCTGGGTGGACTCCGAGCCATCCGTCTTCGGCAACGTGTTCCAGGCAGGCCCGCGGCGCAGCAACTACATGCACGGCTTCCTGAGGTTCGCCGCCCAGACGGGCGCGGCGGGCCTGTGGCAGCCGGCGCACCGCACGATCGGCGTGGTCGAACCCGAGGTCGCGGACAGCGAGATCCTGCCGAGCCGGGGTGCGGACCTGATGGAGGCCGCGGGCTGGCGCGTGGAGTTCCGGATCAAGACCAGACCGCCGTACGACGACTGGTCGACGGTCCTTGAGCAGTTGCGGCGTACCTCCCCGGCGGCGCTGATGCTGGGCAACCATCCACCGACCGCGATGGCCGCGTTCCAGCGCGCCTTCGTACGGGACCCTTCGCCGACCCTCGTCTACAACGTCTACACCCCATCCGTTCCCGCCTATCTCGGCGCGGCGGGCGAGGCTGCCGAGGGGGTCGTCTGGGCCAGTGTCACCGGCCGGTACGGTGATGCCCGGGGAGCCTCCTTCGCCCGGAACTACGCGCGCCTGCACGGCGGCATCCCCGGTCACGGCCTCGCGGGCGCCGGCTACGACCAGGTACAGGTTCTCGCGCGAGCCTGGAGTGCCACCTCCGGCCCGGGGCGCCCGGGTGAGACGGTGGACGCCCTGCGGAGCATCGTGCACCGCGGGGTCAACGGCGCGTACTTCCTGGGAGCGGCGGGGCAGACCAACGCGGCCTACCCGGACGAGAATCCCGATCCGTCGCTCGCGCAGGCGCCGCTGGTCTTCCAGATTCAGGAAGGCACCAGCCGGGCGATCCATCCGACACCGTACGCCGAGGCCGCGTTCCGGCTGCCGCCCTGGCTGCGGCAGGAGTGCCCGCGTCGGACAGCTGTGTGATCACTCTCGGATTCCCGTCGCTCCGGCTCGTCCCGCAGCGACTCCACCCGCTGCCGGGCGGCGGACTCCCGCTCGTCGGGCAAGCCCGTCACCGGCGGCATCCGGAAGCGGTGGCGGGCCGGCCGGGCTCACTGCTTCGCGCCGAAGTCCTGTGTCCACCACGGTCCGCCGGGGCCTTTGTGGACGCCGATGCCGATGTCCTTGAAGGAGCAGTTGAGAATGTTGGCGCGGTGGCCCGGACTGTTCATCCAGGACTCCATCACCGATTCGGGGGTCTGCTGACCCCGGGCTATGTTCTCGCCGTACGTCGACCAGCGGTACCCGGCGTCGGTGATGCGCTGTCCGGGGTCGGCGCCGTCGGGGTTGGTGTGCTCGAAGAAGTCACGGGCCGCCATGTCGTCGGAGTGGCGCTGGGCCGCGTCCGTGAGTTGCGCGTCCTCCGTGACCGGGCCGCATCCGGCCGCCGAACGCTCCTGGTTGACCAGGGCGACGACCTGGGCCGTGGTGCCCGCGGGGGCGGGCTGTGTGGCGGGGGCGCTCGACGGACGCGGTGCGGCGGCCGTCTTCTTCGGCGCCGGGGCGACGCTCTTGCGCGGTTTCCGGACCGGGGCGGCGGGGGTGCTCTTCTTCGCGGACGGCGAGGGGGAGGGCGATACGGACGCCGACGGCGACGGCGGCGATGAGGTGGTGGCCCGGTTCTCGGGGGCCGCGAGGTCGGTGATCGGATCCGCCGACGCACGCGAGGCGCTGTCGCCCCCGGTGTCGGTTCCCGGCCCGAGGGACGCGTACCACAGACCCCCGCCGGCCATGCACGCCACCACCACGGCGCCGCCGACGGCCCGGCGCCTGATCCGGCGGCGCCGGCGCGTGGCGGCGCGGGAGGCCGTCCGGCCGTCCGTGTTCCGCCCGCCCGGGGAACGGTGGCGGCCGGGCCGGACGGCTGCCGCGCCGTCGAGCGCCGTCGCGTCGAGCGCGTGTGCGGCGGCGATGGGCGCCGTCCCGTCCCGGGCGGGCCACAGCACGAGGAGTGCCGCGGACACGGGGATCAGGGCCAGCCCCGCGAGCAGGCCCTCCGCGGGCAGCAGGCCGCTCCACAGTCCGGCACACCGGAGGCAGTCACGGGCGTGCCGGGCTATGCGTTTGCGCCACAGCGCCGAGGGGTGGCCGTCCCATGCCACCAGGAGGCCGCGGAGTTCCTGGCACGGCGGCTGCGCGCCGAGTGCCCGCACGACGATGCGGGCCGTCTCCAGCTGCGCCTTCATCCGCTGCACCCGGACCGCCGCGTACTGCGGCGAGAGCTCCAGCGCCTCGGCGACCTCGGCCCGGGTCAGCTCCCCCGCGCACTCCAGCCACCACAGCGACAGCAGGCCCCGGTCGTCCGGCTCCAGCCACCGCGTCGCGCACGCCGTCTCCCGACGCTGTCCGGACAGTTGCAGGCGCAGCATCGTCAGATCGACGAAGTCGGCCCCCGGGTCGGCTGTCTCCCCGGCCTCCTCCAGCGGGCCGGGCGCGGCCGTGCTGTCCCGCCAGTGCGCGCGGACCTGGTTCATCGCGATCGCCACCAGCCAGGAGCGGAAACTCTCCGGGGTCCGCAGACCTCCGAGGCCGTCCAGCGCACGGAGCATGGTGTCCTGCACCACGTCGTCCACGTCCGCGGAACCGTTCAACGCCCGGCCCACGATGTTGTAGACGAGCGGAAGGTACGCGCTCGCCAGCGCGTCCTGCGCCCCCGCGTCCCCGTCGCGCGCGGCGATCACCAGTGGCACCGGGTCGACCGTGTGCTGATTGCTCATGTGACTGGGTCCCTGTCCTGTAGGCCGCTGATGATGCCCGATGACTGGGAGACCGCCGCGGGCGGCTCGGATATCAGTTCCTCCGGCCGGAGTTTCTCCGGTACGTGCTCCGGCAGGGTTCCTGTGCGGGACTCAGGCGAGTTTCTTGAGCAGCTCGCCCGCGAGCGGGGCGGCGGAGGCCGGGTTCTGACCGGTGACCAGGTTGCGGTCGACGACCACGTACGGGGCCCAGGGCTCGCCCTCCTGGAAGTCCGTGCCGATCTCCACGAGCCGGTCCTGGAGCAGCCACTTCGCCTTGTCGGCGAAGCCGGCCTGGGCCTCCTCCGTGTTGGTGAAGCCGGTGAGCCGGTAGCCGGCGAAGGCGTTGGTGCCGTCCGCGTTCGTGGCCGCCAGCAGGGCGGCCGGGGCGTGGCAGACGATACCGAGGGGCAGGCCCGACTCCAGCGCCCGGGTCAGCAGCTTCCCGGAGTCCGCGTTCACCGCCAGGTCCTCCATCGGGCCGTGCCCGCCGGGGTAGAAGACCGCCGCGTAGTCCGCCAGGTCGACGTCCTCCAGCTTCAGCGGGTGCTGGAGTTCGCTCATGGACGCGAGGACGGCCGCCACCCGGTCGGCGTTCTCCTGACCGTCGTTGAACTCGGGTGCCAGGCTCCCCCGGTCCACGGTCGGCACCACGCCGCCGGGGGTGGCGACGACGATCTCGTACCCGGCGGCCTTGAACCTCTCGTACGGTGCGACGGCCTCCTCCGCCCAGAAGCCGGTCGGGTGCACGGTGCCGTCGGCGAGGGTCCAGTGGTCGGAACCGGTCATCACGAAAAGAATCTTTGCCATGTCACGTCTTCCGCAGGGCCCTGACGTCATCCGCCCGGGACGCTTCCGCGTGGCGGGGCTCCGGATCAGGCCGGGGCCGCACCACGCCTTCGGGCCGACCGTACGGCTGTCCAGCTGCCGGAGCCCGGCGGGGGCGCCGCGGTGAGGGAGCGGGAGAGCCGATGGGATGACGGAATTGGGGCAGACGGCGGGTGTCCGCGGAGCCGGGGCCGCGTGCGCGCAGGAGGCGGAGAAGGCCCGCGAACAGGACGGCGTAATCCCGCACTCGACGGCGTCGGCGGTGCCCCGGGCCGTGCGAGGGCGAACGGTACGGTGGACGTCGCGCCGCCGCAACCGTCGCACCGCCCGGCACGGCGGAGCCACGGCGCTTTCCTTCCGGGGACCGGCTGCCCGGAAGGTCCAAGGGCATCGGAGGTTTTGTGGCAATCGACATCAACGAACCGTTCGGCCAGAACTGGACGCACGCGGCGCAGTTCGGCATCGCGTTCGGTCTCTCCTGCGCGATCGGGATCGAACGCGAGATCCGCCAGAAGGCGGCGGGGCTGCGCACGTACACGATCGTCGGGCTCGGGGCCGCCCTCTTCACCCTGGTCAGCAAGTTCGGCTTCTCGGACGTTCTGGTCACCGGTCAGGTCGAGTTGGACCCGTCCCGGGTGGCGGCGCAGATCGTCTCCGGCCTCGGGTTCATCGGCGGTGGCGTCATCTTCGTGCACCGCGGTTCGGTCAGGGGGCTGACCACGGCCGCGTCGATCTGGCTGACCGCCGCGGTCGGCTGCGCGGCCGGCGCGGGTCTGCCGGTCCTGGCCACGCTCGCCACGCTCGCGTACTTCCTGGTGTCGTACGGCGTCCGCCCGCTGGCCCACCGCCTCCCGGTGCTGCGCAACGCCTCGATCGGCTACCGGATCACCTACACCGAGGGAGTGGGCGCGCTGCGGGAGCTGGTCAGACACTGCACGGAGGCGGGGTTCTCGATCTCCGAGCTGACCACGCTCGCCGCGGACGGCGAGGGGATGTTCCGGCGCCGCCGCCGCTCGGAGACCGTACCCCCGCCCGAGCGGACCGTCGAGGTCGCGCTCAACGTGCAGGGCAGAGGTGATCCGGACGCGCTGATGGCCCGGCTGTCGGGCACCACGGGGGTGCTGGCGTGCAGCCGGAGTGACCTCGCGGACGAGTGAGCGCGCCGCCCCGGCGAGCGGGCGCCGGAAGCGGCCCGGAGCGTGGGCGGCGGACCGGCGGAGGTGTCGCCCGGTCGGGTGCCCCGGGGTGCGGCACTCCTGCGGGTGTGGGTAAGTGGCAGCGGGTCCCGCTGCCCGCACCCATGCGGGCACCGCCTTGTCGCCCACGCCACTTCATGGAGCCGCCGCATGCCAGAGACCACCGAGGAAGCGGCCGCGGCGCAGCCCGTCGTCGCACCGCTGACCAGCGCGGCCCTGATCCTGGTCGCCACGATCGAGCCCGGTGGTGAACCCGCGGTCCGCGACGCGCTGCCGGACCTTGCGGCCTTCGCCCGCTCCATCGGGTTCCGCTTCCCCGGCGCCGGTCTGGTCTGTGTGACCGGGTTCGGTTCCGACGCGTGGAGCCGGCTGTTCGCGGGTCCGCGGCCTGCCTCGCTCCATCCCTTCCAGGAACTGCACGGGCCCCGCCACCACGCCCCCGCCACCCCGGGCGATCTGCTGTTCCACATCCGGGCCGAGCGGATGGACGTGTGCTATGAGTGGGCCTCCCAGCTGCTCGGCCGGCTCGGCGGTGCGGTGAAGGTCGTCGACGAGACGCACGGGTTCCGCTACTTCGACCACCGGGATCTGCTGGGCTTCGTCGACGGCACGGAGAACCCCGTCGGTGCGGATGCGCGGTCGGCGGCGCTGGTCGGTGACGAGGACCCGGAGTTCGCGGGCGGCAGCTACGTCGTCGTCCAGAAGTACCTGCACGATCTGGCCTCGTGGAACGCGCTGAGCACCGAGGAGCAGGAGCGGGTGATCGGTCGGACGAAGTTCACGGACATCGAGTTCGCCGACGACGTCAAGCCCGCCGACTCCCATGTCGCGCTGAACACCATCACGGACCCGGACGGCACGGAGCGCGACATCCTGCGTGCCAACATGCCGTTCGGCAGCTTCGGGCAGGGCGAGTTCGGTACGTACTTCATCGGGTACGCCGCCGATCCCGGCGTCACCGAGCAGATGCTCCGCAACATGTTCCTCGGCAGCCCTCCCGGCACCCACGACCGCATCCTCGACTTCTCGACCGCGGTCACCGGCACGCTCTTCCACGCCCCCAGCGCCGACTTCCTCGACGCCCCGCCGCCGTCGCCCTCGTCCGACGGGGCCGGGGCACTGCCGGAGCCGGCGCCCGCGCCGGCGGCGCAGGCCCTGGTCCCGCCGGGTGCCCGTGACGGTTCGCTGCACATCGGCAGCCTGCAAGAAAGCGTCCAGTGATGAACAACCTCCACCGCGCACTCGCCCCTGTCACGCAGGCCGCCTGGGACCAGATCGAGGAGGAGGCCCGGCGCACCTTCAGCCGCCATCTCGCGGGCCGCCGTGTCGTCGACGTCCGCGGGCCGGAGGGCCCGCAGCTGGCGGCCGTGGGCGACGGCCACCTGCGGGAGATCGACCCGCCCACCCCCGACGTCCTGGCCCGCGCCCGCACATCGGTGCCGGTCATCGAGTGGCGGGTGCCGTTCACGGTGACCCGGGCGGCGCTGGACGATGTCGAGCGCGGCTCCGACGACAGTGACTGGCAGCCCGTCAAGGACGCCGCCCGGACCTGTGCGTTCGCCGAGGACATGTCCCTCATCGACGGATACGCGGCGGCCGGGATCACCGGTCTGCGGGACGGTTCCTCGCACACCCCGCTGCCGCTTCCGGCGGATGCCCGGGACTATCCGGCCACGGTCAGCCAGGCACTGACCCAGCTGCGGCTGGCCGGTGTCGACGGACCCTACCGGCTGCTGCTGGGCGCGGACGCGTTCACGGAGGCGACCGAGACGTCCGACCACGGCTATCCGGTCTCCACCCATCTCGCCCGGCTGCTGGACGACCAGATCCTGTGGGCGCCGGCAGTGGCGGGCGGGGTGCTGCTGTCCACCAGGGGCGGCGACTTCGAACTGTGCCTGGGCGAGGACCTGTCGATCGGCTACCAGGGGCACGACGCGACGACCGTCAGTCTGTACTTCCACCAGTCGTTCACGTTCCGGATGCTGACTCCGGAGGCCGTGGTCCCGATCGTCGCCTGATACGCGCGGCAGCCCCGGCTCTCCGGGAGCTGCTGCCGCTCGACGGGTGCCCGGTGCTGGTGGTGGGTGCGTCGGCCGGGGCGGCGGGGCCGGTGTGCCCGGGGTTCCGCACGCGTCGCTCGTGTCCGTGCGGCCCCTCCTGGCTGACCCGTCCACGTCGGTTCGCAGGGCTGTCCCTGGAGCTGATCGCGGACGGGATCGCGCCGACGTACCGGCTGGCCGGGGGCTGAGGCGGGAGCGTCGGCCTGTCAGACCGGCGAGGGCTCCGGCTCCGGCGGCGGCACCGGCTCGGGGTTCGGCGCGGGCGGCTGCGGAATCGGATCGGGCGAGGGGCCCGGCGGGGTGGGTACGGGCGGTGTCGGCCCCGGACCCGGCGGCACGGGCGTCGGCTCCGGCAGCGGCCGGGGCGGCCCCGGAACCGGCCCCGGGGTGGGCGCGGGCGGTACGGGGTCGGGGAACGGATGGGTCATATCGGGCCTCCGAACGGTCGGGGTGGATCTCCTCCACCGTCTCCCGGAGCGGCTGCCCTCGCCCGGCGAGTCCATACGTACGGGCTACGAATGATCCACCACGCTCACTGAACCGGCCGCGGCCGCCGCGGCCGCGAGCCCCGGCCGCGGGCTGGACAGGACCGGGATCCGGGTGGCCGTGCGGGTGACGGCGTCGGCCATGGAGGCCTGGGCCAGCACGATCACGTCGGCGTCGGTCACCGCGTCGGCCGCGGCGGCCACCAGATCCAGGTACCCCTCGCGCTCGCCGGCCCGGAAACACTCCCAGGCACCCTCGACCAGGACGGTGCGCACCTGCGCCGGGCCCCGGCCCGCCCGGTCCGCCTCCTCGGCGAGCAGCGCGAGGGTCGGTCGCAGGGTGGCGGCGAGTGCCGCGATGACGGTCACCCGCTCCGCACGGGCGGCGGCCGCCGCCATCGGGCGGTCGACCCGCAGCACCGGGACGCCGAGCGCCGCACCGGCGGACTCGGCGGCCCCGCCGATCGTCGAGCAGGTGCAGAGCACGGCGGTGGCCCCCTCGGCGGCCGCCGCGCTGAGCAGTGCCTCGATCTCGCCCGTCACCGCGTCCGGCCCCATCGCTCCGGCCCGGTCGAGCAGTTCCTCGTGCACGAGGTGGCGCAGGACGAGCCCCGGATGGCCGGCGTCGCGCAGGGCGTCGAAGACCGGCACATGGACCGGGGAGGTGTGCAGCAGAGCGAGGATCACGGGCGGAACGCTACCGGCCCCCGGCGCCCGCACAGGAGTCAGTACAGCTCGGGACGGGACGCGAGCTGTTCCTTCGCCCGCTCCACCAGTTCGGCCGGGGCCTGCGGTGCTTCGTCGGGGTGGCGCGACGCCCACGCCGCCGCGTACGGGCAGAGCGGGACGACAGGCACTCCCTCGCGGCCGGCCATGGCGTAGAACTCCCTGACCAGGGAGCCTGCGATGCCCTTGCCCTCGTGCCCAGGCTCGACGACCGTGTGCACGGCGACGAGGGCGGCCGGCGCCCCGTCCATGACGAAGTACACGACGACCCCGGCAGCCGTGCCGTTCTCGTACGCGAACAGCTTGCCCGCCGCCCGGTCGTCACGGATGTCGGGCCCGGTCCGGCCGGTCTGGTCCGTCATGGCGGGTGCTCCCTCGGTGGGTCGGTCGCTTCAGCGCGCCGCGGGCACGGCGTGCGGGCTGCGCGCGGTGTCGGTGCCCGGCACGGGCGCGGAGGGGTCGGCGCCGAGCGCGACGATCCGGTTCCCCGCGTCGACATGGACGATACGCGGAACCAGGGCGCGCGCCTCGGCGTCGTCGACCTGCGCGTAGCTGATCAGGATGACCAGGTCGCCGGGGTGCACGAGGTGAGCGGCCGCGCCGTTGATCCCGATGACCCCGGAGCCGCGTTCGCCCTCGATGACGTACGTCTCCAGCCGGGCACCGTTGTCGATGTCGACGATGTGCACGAGCTCGCCGGGCAGCAGGTCAGCGGCCTCCATCAGCTCGGCGTCGACGGTGACGGAACCGACGTAGTGCAGGTCGGCCTGGGTCACGGTGGCCCGGTGGATCTTCGACTTGAATATCGTTCGCATCATTGAGGTACTCCTGAGCATAGGCTCCCTGCCTGCATTTTTGCAGGTCAAGTGCTGTTTTCACACTCTACAACGAATCGCAAGTGCAGGCAGTTGCGCCTCGGTTTTTCAGGACTCATGCTGACCACTTGCCGACTTCCTGATGCATCATCAGGTAGCGATGAAGGGGCCGGCCGCTCTCCCGAGCTCCACCCCACGACGACGGCCACCTCGAACACCCGACCGGGCAAGGGCCGGCTCCTGCTCTCCAACAGGGAGGATTTCGAGCGCGTCGACTCCGTACGTGCCAGTGTCGACGCGATCCTTGTCGGCGCCGGCGCACTCCGCGCCGACAACCCCCGCCTCCTCGTCGACTCGGCGGAACGCAGGGCGTCCCGGGTCGCAGCCGGCCGGCCGGAGTACCCGCTGAAGGTCACCATCACAGCAACGGGCGACCTCGACCCCTGCTGGAAGTTCTGGCACCACGGTGGCGACATGCTCGTCCTGGCCGTCGGCGACGAGGCGGCCGCGGAGGCCCACGCCAACCTCGGTGACCTGGCCGGCGTGCGGAGCGTGGCCGCCGAGGCCGTGTGGCCGGCCGCGCTCGACATCCTCGGCCACGAGTACGCCGTCAAACGGCTCATGGTCGAGGGCGGCGGTACCATCCACGCACAGTTCCTCGAAGCAGGCCTTGCCGACGAACTCCAGCTCGTCATCGCCCCTCTCCTGGTCGGCCAGCCCGATGCGATACGGGTGCTCGGCCCCGCCGCCTACCCCGGCGGCCCTGCCGCCCGCCGGATGCCGGCGGGGGTGGGTCTGGGCCCACCCACCCGTACGTTCAGACCCATACCGCGTCCCCTCGCGCACTCCGTAGCGTCGGCATCACAACGACACGGAGGAAGAAAGCCATGGGAAAGAACACCAAGACCACCGAGATCAGGGTCGAAGAGGCGCAGCTCGGCACCCCGCAGGTCCAGGAGGCCGTCGACACGGTGAAGAAGGGCATCGTGCTCTACGGCACCGTCAGCGCCATCATCCTCGCCACGGTCGCCGTGATGGCGATCAGCGGCCACTCGGTCTCGTCGTTCATGTGGGTGCGGTCCGCCATCCTGCTCGCGGTCACCGCACTGATCCACCGGATGGCCGTCGACGTCTCCAAGGGGTCGGGCCGGGCGTACGAGCGTCTGAGCACGCTCACCATCATCCTGCCCATCGCGATCGTCGCCGTGGACCTGATCCCCGGCCTCTGCCCGGCGTGGTTCGCCGTGATGCAGGGTGTCTCCGCCCTGGCCCTCGTCTACGCCGCGGTCACTCTGAAGGGTGCCGCACTGCGCTCCGTCTTCCCCAGGGCCTGAAGGCACCTGCGGTACGGGACGGCCCGAGACGGGCCGTCGAGACTCCGGTTCTCCAGAGACGTCCGGCCGAGCGCGGGAATCCGCTCGCAGGCCGGTGACCATGTTCCCACCTCAAAGGAAACATTCCCATGTTCCGACGTATCGGGACCGTCGTCGTCCGGCACCCCGTCTGGACGATCGTGGCCTGGCTGATCGCGACGGTGGCCATCGTGGCCACCGCACCGGGCCTCCCGTCGAACAGCGGCGAGAGCAGTTTCCTGCCCAAGAGTTACGAGTCCATCAGAGCGGCGAACATTCAGGACAAGGCGTTCCCCAGCTCCTTCACCCCGTCCGCGACCGCGCTGTACCAGCGGTCCGACGGCGGCAGGTTGACGGCCACCGACACGAAGGACGTCGCCCGGATCACCGTCGAATTGGGCAAGAAGAAGATCGACCAGGTGCAGAGGGTCGTGCCCGGACCGCCGTCCGAGGACGGCACGTACACGATGACCCTCGTCCAGATGGACGACAAGTCCGCCGGGCAGCCCGAACAGGCCGACGCGGCCGAGGTGTTGCGTGCCGAGGTCAAGAAGCTGACCGAGGGCACCGAGCTCGACGTCAAGCTCGGCGGTCCCGCCGCGGAGGCTCTCGACCAGCAGGACTCGTCCGAGCGCGGCGAAGCGCTGATCGGCATCGGCACCATCATCCTGGTGACCCTGCTGATCATCTTCCGGGCGCCGATCCTGGCGATTCTCCCGCTCATCCTGATCGGCCTCGTGTCGGTCGTCGCCAACGGAGTGATCGCGTACGCGACGAAGCTGTTCGACCTCCAGGCCAACAGCTCGATCTCATCGATCCTCGTCGTCGTGCTGTTCGGCGTCGGCACGGACTACTTCCTTTTCCTGATGTTCCGCTACCGAGAACACCTGCGTGCGGGCGACGAACCCAAACAGGCCATGATCAACGCGGTGAGCCGGGTCGGCGAGGCCATCGCCTGCGCCGCCGGGGCGGTCATCATCGCCTTCCTCGCACTGGTGCTCTCCACGCTCGGCTTCCTGCGGCAGATGGGCCCGGCGCTCGCCATCGCGGTCACCGCCACCCTGCTCGCGGGTCTGACCCTGGTCCCGGCCGCGGTCTCCCTCATCGGCCCGAAGGTCTTCTGGCCCTCCAAGTCCTGGAAGCAGGAGCCGCAGGGCGCCCGTTTCGCCGCTCTGGGCCGCGGCATGCAGCGCCGCCCGGCACTGGCCGCCGCCCTCTCCGGACTCGTCCTGGTCGCACTGTCGCTCGGTGCCGTGGACGGTGTGGCGAGCGCCCGGCTGTCCACGGTGAACAAGCCCGGCACCACGGCGGACTTCACCGTCACGCTCGCGTACGAGGCTTCGTCGGACAAGGCGATCGACACCGTGGCCGAGGTGCGCGACGTCGCGCACGCCAACGCCCCGGAGGGCACCGATGCGGCCGTCGGCGGATTGTCCTCCATCTTCAAGGACATCGACACCGCGGTCGCCCACGACTACCGGACCGTCTTCCCCGTCGCCGCACTCCTGATCATGATCATCCTGGGGCTGCTGCTGCGCAGCGTCGTCGCACCCTGGTACCTGATGGCCTCGGTGGGCCTCGGCTTCGGTGCCACCCTCGGCGCCACCGTGTGGCTCTTCCAGACGGCGCAGGGCCACTCGGGCCTGCTGTTCATGCTCCCGGTGATCATGTACCTCTTCGTGGTCGCCATCGGCACGGACTACAACATCCTCATGATCGCCAGGCTTCGCGAAGAGGCACGGGCCGGCCGCAGCCCGCGTGAGGCGGCGGGCATGGCGCTGCGGCACGCGGGTCCCACCGTGGCCGCGGCAGGCTTCGTCCTGGCGGCGGCCTTCGCCACGATGATGCTGGCGGGCAACGCACTGCTCACGGAGATGGGCTTCGCCGTCTCCTTCGGCATCGCGATCGCCGCCTTCGTCATGGCGATGTTCTTCACCCCGAGCCTCACCGCGCTGATCGGCCACGCCGCGTGGTGGCCGGGGCACGGGGACAGGGCGGCGGAGCCCGCCACCGGCACGTCCGCCGGCCGCGGGCACGTGCCCGGCCAGGCACAGGACCGGCTCCCTGAACAGGGCCGGGAAAAGGACCAGTTCGCCGACGATCCGTCGCGAACACACCGGTAGGAGCGGGTTGGCTCCCCCGGCCCGCCCCCTCCCGCCACGCCAACAGGCGTTCTGCCGAGGGTGTTTGCCACCCGAGCAGAACGGCTGTTGGTCGTTGGCGTCGGTCGGTCCACCGGCCGCGTGGTCGATTCGGTCGCGCCGGTCGCGTTCTACTCGACCTCGATGTCCGCCGTTCCCCCCTGCGTTCCCACCAGGTGCAGTCGGTGGCCTCCCACCCGGAGGTCGAGCTTCTTGGCCAGCTTGAGGCTCACGCCGTGCGAACTGAGCTTCACGTAGGTCTCGCTCACCTCTTCGATGTCCAGTTCAAGGTTCTGGATCGCGATCGACGTCCCTGACCGCGCGTGAAGGGTGCACGTGCCTTCGGCGCAGCGGGCATCCACCTTGTCGGGGGCGCAGGCGGTCATGGCCAACAGCGGGAAGGCGAGCACGAGAAGAGAGGTGACGAGTCGCGCGGAGCGTGACATTGAGCTCTCCTGAGGTCCGATGCGTGCAGCCGACGCTGAAGAACGTAAGGTCGCCACACCCACTCCTGATATCCCGCTACTCCCCGTCGCGGGTGGGGCCAGCCCCACTCCTCGCGCGGCAGCTGCGCCGCCAGCCGGGATCGCCGGCACCACTTGAACACCCTTGTCCGGGAGTGGCGAAGCGTGTTCTCTTGATTCCGATCGTGTGCGGGCAGGGCGAGGGGACATCGATGGCCGAAGGTACCGGGCAGTTGCTTGCCATCAGCGACCTGCACATCGGTTACGCCGAGAACCGTGCCCTGGTCGACCGCATGGTGCCCGCGTCCGACGACGACTGGCTGATCGTGGCCGGGGACGTCGCCGAGACCGTGGCCGACATCAGCTGGTCCCTCAAGACGCTGGCGAGCCGCTTCCGCAAGGTCGTCTGGGCCCCCGGCAACCATGAACTGTGGACCCATCCGAAAGACACCGTCACCCTGCGCGGCGCCGCACGCTACGAGCATCTGGTCGAAGTCTGCCGCGACTTGGGCGTGGTCACCCCCGAGGACCCCTACCCCGTCTGGGACGGACCCGGCGGCCCGGCCGTCGTGGCACCGCTGTTCCTGCTGTACGACTACAGCTTCCTGCCGTCGGGCAGCACCACCAAGGACGAGGGCCTGGCCTACGCGCACAAGACCGGTGTCATCTGCAACGACGAGTTCCTGCTGCACCCCGACCCCTACCCGAGCCGCGAGGCCTGGTGCCGGGACCGGGTGGCCGCGACCGAACGCCGGCTGTCCGAGCTCCCCGACGACTTGCCCACGGTCCTCGTCAACCACTACCCGCTGGACCGGCACCCCACGGACGTCCTGTGGTATCCGGAGTTCGCCATGTGGTGCGGCACCGAACTGACCGCCGACTGGCACCGCCGGTTCCGCGTGGCCGCCATGGTCTACGGCCATCTCCACATCCCGCGCACGACCTGGCACGAAGGCGTCCGCTTCGAAGAGGTGTCGGTGGGCTATCCCCGCGAGTGGCGCAACCGCCCGGATCCGCCCGGCATTCCTCGACGTATCCTCCCGGCGAAGGGACGCGGCCGATGATCGAGGAACTGCTCCCCGACTCGGTGGTGGTCGTGGAGAGTTACGGTGACGACGAAGCCGACCAGGGCCCCCTCTTCCCCGAGGAACAGGCGGTGGTCGCACGGGCGGTGGTCAAGCGGCGCCGGGAGTTCGCCGCCGTACGCACCTGCGCCCGCCGCGCCATGGAGAAGCTCGGGGTGCCGCCGCAGCCCATCCTGCCCGGTGAACGCGGTGCCCCCGGTTGGCCGGACGGCCTGATCGGCAGCATGACCCACTGCAACGGCTACCGCGCCGCCGCCTTGGCCCGCGCCACCGACCTGGCCTCCCTCGGTGTCGACGCCGAACCCCCCGGTCCGCTTCCGAAAGGCGTCCTGCTCAGCATCGCGCTCCCCGCCGAACAGAGACGCCTGGCCGGCCTCGCCGCCCGGCAGCCCGACGTGCACTGGGACCGCCTGCTGTTCAGTGCGAAGGAGTCCGTCTACAAAGCCTGGTTCCCGCTGACGGGGAAGTGGCTCGGCTTCGAGGAGGCGGACATCGAGATCTACGCGGACCGTACGGACCCCGGGGCGGCGCCGCACGGCCGCCTCCGTGCCGAACTGCTCGCCGAAGGGCCCCTGGTGGGCAACCGGCGGGTCACGCACTTCGAGGGACGGTGGATCGCCCGCCAGGGGCTGGTCGCCACCGCGGTGACCATCCCCCACTCCTGATCCGGCCCCGAATCACGCTCCGACGCCCCTGGACGGGGTGGGCCTACGCCCACCCCGTCCAGGGGCGTAGCGGGATACCGGCAAGTACCGCCCGAGCCATAGGTTCTCCAGTAGAGGTCGGGTACACCGATTCCCGGCTGGCAGAATGACGGCGTGGCGAAAGGATTCAGGCGGATGAGACTGCCCGCGGGAGGCGGTCCACTGCGCTGGTGGGTCCATATCGTGCGCGGACTGTACCGGTCCGCGGTACTGGCCGGGCTGACCTGGCTGATGCCGGCGGTATGCCTGGGCGTCGGACTCGGTGGCGCCCACGTGGTCAGCTCCTGGTCCGACGGCATGAGTGCGCCCATGATCGTCCGGGCTCTGGTCACCGTCGGGCAGGCCCTGATGGTGATCCTGTGGATCACCGTGGCCGTCTGGATCGTGCACCCGCCGACCAGCCGCCCCCTGGCCAAGGCCGCGCGTGCCTGCGCGGAACGCTGGCTCGGCGAACGGCTCGACGTGACGTATCGCGCCATTCCGCAGGTCAGCCGCATGTCGACGGGTTACTGGTGGGACGGCCACGAGTACCACCGGTCCGAACGGGAAGCACGCCGCAGGGCCCGGGTGCACGCCCGATTCCATGATCCGCAGTTGCACTGGGACGGGCTTTGGGGTCTGGTCGCCGGTACGACGGTGCTGCCCGTCGCAACCCTGCCGCTGCTCGGTCTCGCCGGCGGGGTCTACATGACGCTGTCACCGGATCTCATCGGATTCGGCATCGCCCTCATCGTGGCGAGTCTGGCGGCCGCCCCCTTCGCCTGGCGGGTCTTCGGGCCCGTGGCGCGTCGGTTCCTCGGGCCGATCCCGCGCTCGTGGCTCGGCAGACGGGTGGAGGAGCTCGAGGCCATCCAGGCGGACCTGACCCAGACCCAGGCGGTCGAACTGGAGCGCATCGAGCGCGATCTGCACGACGGGACCCAGGCCCGGCTGCTCGCCATGGGCATGTCGGTGGGCGCCGCCGAGCAGCTCGTCGACACCGACCCTGCCGCCGCGAAGGCGATCCTCGCCGAGGCCCGTACCGCATCGGTGACCGCCCTGGCCGAGCTGCGCTCCCTCGTCCGTGGCATCAACCCGCCCGTGCTCGCCGAACGCGGCCTCGTGGACGCCGTCCGGGCCCTGGCTCTCGACGCTCCGGTCGAGATCTCCGTATACAGCACGGTTCCCTCCCGGGTCGAGCGCCCCGTCGAGTCGGCGGTCTACTTCGCCGTCGCGGAACTGATCGCGAATGTCGCCAAGCACGCCAAGGCCTCTCAGGTGAGCGTCGAATTCAACTATGCGCAGCAGATGCTCACCGCGACGGTGACCGACGACGGGATCGGCGGAGCCGTCGCCTCGGCAGGCTCCGGGCTGCGCGGGATCGAGCGTCGGATGGCGGCCTTCAGCGGCCGTCTGAAAGTCAACAGCCCCGCTGGGGGACCCACTCACATCATCGTGGCGGTGCCGTGCGCGTTGTCGTAGCCGAAGACCTGTTCCTGCTCCGCGACGGGATGGTCCGCATTGTCGAGGCACACGGCCACACCGTGGTCGCGGCGGTCGACACCGGGCCTGCCACGCTCGACGCACTGCTCTCCCTGCGGCCGGACGTGGCGATCGTGGACGTACGGCTGCCCCCCACGTTCTCCGACGAGGGACTGCAGGCAGCGCTCGCGGCCCGTCGGGAGATTCCGGGGCTGCCCGTACTCATCCTCTCGCAGCACGTGGAACAGCTGTACGCGCGCGAACTTCTCGCCGACGGGCACGGAGGCGTCGGCTACCAGCTCAAGGACCGCGTCCTGGACGCCGGCCAGTTCATGGACGCGCTGGGCCGCGTCGCCGGCGGTGGTACGGCACTCGATCCGACGGTCGTGGCGAAACTCCTCGGCCGGCCCAAGCGGGCCGATCCGCTCGCCACGCTGACCGAGCGGGAACGCTCGGCGCTCGCCCTGATGGCCGAGGGCCTCTCCAACACGGCGATCGCGGCCCGGCTGTTCCTGAGCGAAGGCGCCATCAGCAAGTACACGACCACGATCTTCGCCAAGCTCGACCTCGTCACCGACGACGACACCAACCGCCGGGTCCGGGCGGTCCTCGCCTACCTCGGCGCCGGGGAACCGAACGGCGAGTAACGGCAGCCCCGTCCTGAACAGCTCCTGAGCGCTTCCTGAGCGCCTCGGTTCGATGTCGGTCCATCCCGCGCCGGACCGATGCTCTCGACTGCCCCGTGACATCACTCTCCGTAGCGTCAATCTGACCAACTGCACACAGACCCGGGCCCCGACCCCGACCCCGGAAAGACAAGATCATGTCCGCAGTGATCGAAGTGCACCACCTCCACAAGAAGTACGGCGACATCGTCGCGGTCGACGACATGCACAGGGACGAGATCTCTCATCGCACCGACGAGGCGATCATGACCGAGGTGCGTTCTGCACACGACCGGATCGTTCGATCTGCGGGTGTTCGCCGGCGGGCACTTCTTCATCAGCGACCGGAGTAAAGAGGTCATGCAGGTCCTGAAGCAGCATTTCGGGACCGAAGCCCCCGGCGCCACCGCCTGACCGGCACCGCCAGGGACCGTCGAACACGAATGCCGCGAGCACGGATGTGCTCGCGGCATTCGCCGTCATCGTCCGGTGGTCACACGGTCCTGCTGAGGCGGTCGGCAAGCAGCCTGGCGAAGCGCGCCGGGTCAGCCAGATCGCCCCCTTCCGCGAGCAGCGCGGTGCCGTAGAGCAGTTCGGCCGTCTCCGCCAGATCCGGGTCGGCGGCTCGCTGCTCGTACGCCGACTTCATCCCGCTGACCAGCGGATGTTCGGGGTTCAGCTCAAGGATGCGCTTGACCGGCGGGACCTCCTGGCCCATCGCCCTGTACATCTTCTCCAGTGTCGGCGTGAGACCGTCCGCGTCACTGACCAGGCAGGCCGGCGAGCTGGTCAGCCGGGTCGTCAGACGTACGTCCTGGACCTCGTCGAGCGTCTCGTTGAGCCAGGTGAGCACGGCCGCGTAGGCACCGGACTTCTCATCGCTCGGTTCCTCCTCGGAGGGCAGGTCGACCGCGCCGCGAGCGACGGACTGGAACTCCTTTCCCTCGTACTCCCGCACCGCCTCTACCCAGATCTCGTCGACCGGGTCGGTGAGCAGCAGGACCTCGTACTCCTTGGCCTTGAACGCCTCCATGTGAGGGGAGTTCACGACCTGTGCGCGGCTCTCGCCGGTCATGAAGTAGATCTTGTCCTGGCCTTCCTTCATCCGGGCGACGTAGTCGGCGAGGCTGGTGGGCTCGTCGCCGACGGTGGAGGCGAACGACGCGATGTCGAGGATGGCCTTCTGGTCGTCGGTCCCGTCGAGCAGGCCCTCCTTGACGGCGGGGCCGAACTCGCGCCAGAACGTGCGGTACTTGTCGGAGTCCTTCCTCATCAAGTCCTTGATCGTCGAAAGGATCTTCTTGGTGAGGCGGCGGCGGATCAGCTGGATGTGCCGGTCCTGCTGGAGGATCTCGCGGGAGATGTTCAGGGACAGGTCGGCGGCGTCGACGACTCCCTTGACGAAGCGGAGGTAGCCGGGCAGGAGGTCACGGCTGTCGTCCAGGATGAAGACGCGCCTGACGTACAGCTGGATGCCGTGGCGGGCATCACGCTGGAAGAGGTCGTGCGGGGCGCGCGCCGGGATGAACAGCAGGGCCTCGTACTCGAAGGTGCCCTCGGCCCGCATCTGGATGATGTCGAGCGGCTCCGTCCAGTCATGGCTGATGTGCTGGTAGAACTCCCGGTACTCCTCATCCTTGACCTCGGATCGCGGCCGCGCCCAGAGGGCCTTCATGGAGTTGAGGGTGTCGTCTCCCATCCGGATGGGGAAGGAGATGAAGTCCGAGTACCGCTTGACGATCTCCCGGATCTTCCATTCGTCGGCGAAGTCGTGCAGCGCGTCCTCTTCGTCGGCGGGCCGCAGGTGCACGGTCACGGACGTGCCTTCCGGCACGTCGTCGGCGGCCTCGATGGTGTACGTACCGTCGCCGTCCGATTCCCAACGCACGCCCGCCGCCTCACCGGCCTTGCGGGTGTGGAGGGTGACCTTGTCGGCGACCATGAAGACGGAGTAGAAACCTACCCCGAACTGGCCGATGAGCTCGGCCGACTCCTTGTTCTCGCGCAGCTTGCGCAGGGCTTCGGCGGTGCCTGACTTCGCGATGGTGCCGATGAGGCCCACCACGTCGTCGCGCGACATGCCGATGCCGTTGTCCCGCACGGTCAGGGTGCGGGCCTCCTTGTCGGCCTCGATGGCGACATGCGGGTCCTCGGCCCTGAGGCTCTCGTCCGTGAGCGCGGCGAGGCGCCGTTTGTCCAGGGCGTCGGAGGCGTTGGAGATGAGTTCGCGGAGGAAGATCTCCTTGTTCGAGTAGATCGAGTGGACCATCAGCTGCAGGAGCTGTCGTGCTTCGGCCTGAAACTCCAGCGTCTCGGTGGTCATGGCTTCCCTTCGGGTCAAAAGGTTGATCTGCGCGACACCCACACTTCCAGGGGCCGAGAAGGTGCGCACGTACCGGTGCCCGACCCCTGGCGGGCGAGGTCGGGCCGGCTTGAACCCGGTCCCCGGTGGGACTCAGCTTCATCAGCGACAGTACTGGGGACAACTGGCATGCATTCACATGTGGTTGATGTTGACCTCCGCAAGGAGATCCCCTTCCTGCACCGTGGCGCCCGGTGCCACGGGGACACGCAGGGTCCGGCCGTCGTTCTCGGCGAGAACGACGATCTCCCGCTTCATCGACTCGTGGAGGAAGCGCGGTTCTCCTGCGCCGACGGCCTCCGTGAGCACCTGAGCGACGACAGCGGCGATCTCAACGCCTGCCTCCTTTGTCGGCCGCCGCGTGCCCGTGCATGTCGCGTGCGTGCCGCGTCACTCCGCCACGTACGTGCACTGCGTCCATACGTAGACCCGCAGTTCGTGGTCGTCGACGAGGGCCGTATCGGAACTGGCCTCGAAGTGTTCATAGCGATTGCCGTTCCGTTCGGGTCCAGCACCTGCGGCTCCAGCTCCTGTCGGGGCTCTCACCGCGGGATGCTGCCGTGCATTCCGCGCCGACGAGGGCGACGGCCACCGCTGCCCGGGTCCGCGACGGGTCGATGACCTCATCGATCACTACGAGCACGAGTCCGCGGGTCGGCCCCGCCGGCGAGGCGCTCCTGTTCGCCGATGAGGCGTGTGCGAAGTGCTCTGCTCCCGTTTCGGGCGCGGCGACGAGCCCCTCCGCGCAGATTGCGGACGGCCGGCTCGGCGCCCCTCACTGCCGCCTCGGCGTCCGGGCCGGGCGTCCGGGCCGGGCGGCCACCCTGGGCGCCTCCAGGGCGAGTTCGTGGCGATGCGGGCGCCCCCGGGCGTAGGGCTTCTGCGGGACGGCAGGGGCGCACGGCACCACCGCTTCGGCGAGCGCGTACAGCGGCCCGGCCCCGCGCCTCACGATGCCGCCCCGCTCCCGGGCGACGTCCGCCAGACATCCGGGTACGTCGGAGAGGCTGAGCAGTGGCACTCCCACGGAGTCGCACAGCCGCGCGAACCGCGCGGCCTGTCCGCCCCCCTGCCGCCCGGTCCACGGTGCCGGATACGGCCGTCGGCCCGCTGTCCGATGTGTGTCGCTGACAGGCACCCCACGGGCGAGGATCGAGCCGCTGCTGCCGCGGGCCAGGGCCGCCCGGAACCTGAGGACTGTCCCGCCATGACCAGGGGCCACGCTCTCGCTGTTGAGCGTCATGTGAATCCGTACAACACCCCAGCCCCGCACAGCCCCTGGTGGAAGGCCACACCGGCCGCACTCGGCGTCCTCTCCTCAGTGGGCCTGCTCAGCGGGTTCAGTCTGCCTCTTGGTCTTCTTGTCATGATCGCCGCCAAGGTGGCCGTGTGGATGCTGCCGCCATGGCGCTGGTTCGCCCGGCTCGGCGCGACGTTCGGAGCCCTGCTGCTTCTGACGATCGGCGCGGGCCTGGCGGACAGCTCGACGACAGCGGGGCGGGCCAGACGGATGCCAAGCCCGTGAAGGACGGCGCGCGTCCCCGAACCGCCTCCTCGTCCCCGACCGCGTCGATGCTCGCCGAGGCCGCCGATTACACCGGATCACCTCGACCACCACGGTCGGCCTCGATCTCGGCCAGTGGACCGACACCGACCTCGTTCAGAACTGCCCGTCGTCGAAGGACACCACCTACAAGATCCCGGCCGACGAGCCGGACCACGACACCGGAACCGACGACAGCTCCCCTACGGGCGGCGGTTCCACCGGCGACGACTCGTCCTCGGGAGGTTCCGGCAGCAGCGGTGGAGTCGGCACGGTCCACCCCGGCTCGTACTGCTCCCCGGCCGGCGCGGCAGGTGTGTCCAAGGCGGGAGCCGCCATGGTCTGCGGCCCCGGATCCGACGGACGCGACCGCTGGCACAGAGTCATGAAGCTCCCCGTGCTCCTGGACACTCGTCCGCAGAGCCGCGAGGGCGTGTTGATGCCGCGGCCTGGTCCCGGCCGGGGTGAGGTGGCCGAAGATCTTGGCCCAGCGTCGTGACCGGATAGTTCGCCTTCTCCGCGTGGATCAACCGATACAACGCGGTCACCGGTCGCCCTCCTTCACGAAGGAGGCCGTCGCGTTTTTCAGGATCTCCATCGTCTGCTGCTGCTCGCGGTTCCCCATGCGCAGCCGGCGCAGTTCGTCGCGTTCGGCGCTGGTCAGAGGCCGGCATCCAGGATCCGGGCGGCTTTGGTGATACTGCCTGGCATCAGGTGCCGGTAGGTGCGGTACGTCTCCTCGATGGACTTGTGGCCCATCCATTCCGCAACGTCGGTGATGGGGAGGCCGTTTCCGAGAGCGTTCGAAGCGAAGTAGTGGCGGAACCCATACATTCCGACACCTCCTCCGGCGGGAGGCCTTTGAAGAGCCTCTTCACCCGGCGTCGCTCCATGCCTTCCGTGAAGTAGCCGCCCGGACCGCGTAGCAGGCAGCCGTACTTCGTGGTGCCGTGCCTGGTCGCGTAACGCTCGATCGCCTCCCGGACCGACCGGGGCAGGGACACCTCGCGGAACTCCCCCACCTTGCGGTGCTTCAGCTTCGCCGGCTTCAGCGTGTTGGAGTGGATCTGCCCGCGCACCCGGTACACGCCCTGCGCCACGACATTGTTGACGTTCACCGCCCGAGCCTCGCCGTTCCTCAGACCGCATCCCGCCATCATGACGATCTCGTCCTGCGTGCCGTATCCGGACTCCTCGCGCTGCTTGCCGAGCGCGTCCCGGATACGGATCAGGTAAGGCTGAGGGCAGCGGGTCGGCTTGGCACAGCCGCAGTCCTCGAAGAAGGCCCCCATGCCGCGGGCGAGCTGTCGGGCCATGTGACGCACCATCCGTTCCAGCCCAAGAATCATGCTCAGGCGCCACACTGAAGGTCGCGGATCAGCAAGCGGGGACACGTCCGGGACGCATGCTGACCGTCTGCTGAGCTGAGGGGACACATGATGCCCCTGACCTGCGGCGACGCCAAATTGCCAGACCTTCGACTTGAACAAGGTATGCAGCGTTCTGGACTCCTGGACGACGGCTCCCTGCCCGCTTTCTGCAGGTCAAGGGCAGTCTTCACCCTACATTGAGCCGCCTCGGAGCCGACGGTTTGCAGCAACATCGCTCCACTCCAGCGAGGCGGTCACCGCCCCACTGGTGCCGGGCTGGACACGCGCGCTCGCTTCCGTCCCTCTCCCCTCCACGGGCATGTCCGTGGAGGGCATGCCGCCAGTCACGGTGGACACCGCCGTTCTCGAACCCGCCCGCTTCTCCTGAGCGAGCCTCAGGGCCGGACAGCTGTGCGGCAGTTGGCGCCTCCGCGGCCCAAGACAGCCGTCCCTGCCATGAAGTCGTAGTTCCGGCGATCGTTACGGCGCCCTTCGAGCGCACGAATACGGCTCTTTCCGCACGACGATTTCGGGCCGCATCAGTCGCGATACACGTCATCGCCGTTGCGCGAGGGCGCGGCCGGCCGGACCGCCGACAAGGCACCCGGAACCCCGGGAACGCGCCCCGTGGGCAGGCCGGACGGCATCCTAACCCCCGTTCCCATAAGGCAATTTATGACCGCTATGCGCGGTGGCAGAGCGTGGCGGGATCATCACTCCCACATCTCGGCCGGTTTGATCATTCCGGCCCCGCAACCTATATGCTCCGCGAATATGCCGCCCGGCACGGGGGATTCTGCCGGGCATCCCGTACGTCTGAGTGCAGTGTCCTCATACCGATCGTTCGCTCCGAAGGATGCAATGGAAAACTCCACTCCGCTTCCGGCGGCGAGGGCCCCCATCGCCTGGTACAGCTGGTGGCTGATGCCACTGGGGCTGGGAGGCGGGACCGTCACCGCCACGTTCATGAGCTCAGAGCGGATAGCCGTGGCAGTCGCCGGTGCGGCGGCAACGGCCACCAGCGCCTTGTGTGTGCAGCTTCTCCTGCGCGCCCGCGCGCAACTCCGCCAGGTCAAGTCGGCTCACCGAACAGAACAAGACAACCAGGTGCGCGACTCGCAGCAGCAACTGGCCGAACTTCGCACGAGGTTCACCGTCCAGAGCGCCGCTCGTGAGGAGCATCACGCGGGGCAGGCGAGCGCCCTCGCGACGCAGCTGTCCGACCAGAAGGGCGCGTTCGAGTCCCAGCTCGAAGAGCGTGATCGTGTCTGGCAGGAACGACTGGATCAATACCTGTCCGCGGTGACGCTGCTCGCCGACAGTCAACTCCCGGCATCGTTGGGGCAGTTGCGGGACGGCGATTCCATCGACGACATCCTGCCGGTCTCGGAACAGCAGGGCTCCGCCGACGACCGCCTGCAGTCCGTCCTCAACAAGGTGCTCCGCACCGCGCTGACGGGCGTCGAGGAGGAGCTGAACCGCTCCACGTCGGCCGAGCAGGCCGTCATCGGTGTCGGCAACCGCATCCAGGTGCTGACCAGTCAGCTCCGTGGGCGGCTCCACGAAATGCAGGGCGAGCACGACCGGTCCCCCGCTGTCGCCCAGAGCCTGATGGAACTGGACCAGGCCGTCGGCCCTGCCGACTGTCTGGCAGCCAGCCTCGTCGTGCTCGGTGGTTCCGACCGGCCCGGCCGCCAGTGGCAGGAGCCTCAGCACCTGCGCAGCGTCGTGCGCGGTGGCATCGGCCGGGTCAAGGACTTCCGCCGTGTGCAGGTGGATCAGCTGCCCGACCTCGGTGTGGACGGTGGTCTGGTGGATCACCTGACGCTGCTCTTCGCCCACTTGCTCGACAATGCCGCACGCTATTCGCCTCCCAGCGAGCTGGTCACCATCTCGGGCAAGGAGGTGCCCAACGGCGTCGGCATCCAGATCCAGGACCTGGGCAAGGGCCTGAGCGAGGAGAAGAAGCGCGAGGCCGATCACGCGCTGGCAGGCACCTCGCCCGGTGCGGGTCTCGGTGGCATCTCGGAGGACGCCAACGTCGGGCTGCGGGTCGTCGGCCGTCTCGCCCGCCGCTACGGAATCCGGGTCACGTTCGCCGACTCGCCGTGGCTGGGTACCTCCGTCGTGGTCGTCATCCCCCACAAGTACTTCAGCCCGCTGCCCGGCCCTTCGTCCCCCACGGTCGCGGCCCCTGCCGTTCCCGCACCGAGGAACTCCGCGGTCTCCCCCGTCACTCCGGTGGCTTCGTTGGCTCCGTTGGCTTCGGGGGCTTCGGTGGCTTCGGACGTGGTCCGGCCTGCCGACGAGAGCGAGGGACTGACCACACCGGGCGGTCTGCCCCGTCGCCGGCGCCGCAGCGACCCGGCTCTCCAGTCCCCGTCGGCAGTACCCACCGGGAGGACCACTGACTCAATGGTTCCCCCCGACTCCTCGTTCGCCGGCATGGCCGCCTTCGCCACCGCCGCGCGAGCACACCCGGCCGCCACACCCTCGGAACCCGAGCCCGCCAAGGTCTCCGGTTCGACCACCGGTGGTACGTCCGCCGAGCACCACACGGAAGAGAGCAACAAGTGACGACCACCAACGACGTGAGCTGGGCGCTCCGCGACTTCGTCGAGAGCATCAGCGAGATCCATTTCGCGATCGTCGCTTCCAGCGATGGCAAGGCCATCACCTCCTTCGGCAATGACGACCGCGACGAGGTGGACCGGCTCGCCGCGGTGGTGGCCGGGCTCCAGTCGCTGGCGGGGCCGGTCTCCGAGCACTTCGAGAAGGACGCCGGCGGGCTGCGGCTGGCGATGATCGAAGTCGATGGCGGGTACCTGTTCGTCGTCCGTGCCGGCCTGGAGACGTATCTCGGTGTCATCGCGCGGGAAGGTCTCGACCAGGGAGTTCTCGGGCACCAGATGAACGACCTCGCTCGGCGAATGGGTGAACTCCTCGGCACCACGCCGCGTCTGGAGGAGCGCTCTGGATGAGTGCTCCCCGTGGGACCGACCCGTCCGGTCTTGAGCGCTTCTACGTCGTGACCGGCGGGCGCAGCAAGCCGGGTGATGTGGCGTCAACCCTTGATGTGGCGACCCTCGTGCTCTCACGGGCCGCCGCGTCACCGGGCATGCAGTACGAGCACGAGGAAATCATCCGGCGCTGCCGTGAGCCGCATTCTGTGGCCGAGCTCGGAGCCCATCTCCACCTGCCGTTCAACGTTCTCGCGGTCCTGCTGTCCGACCTGTTGCAGGCGGGCCGCGTCGAGGCCCGCGACCCTGTCTCGGCGCATGACGCCGGCCGGGGGCCCGACTTCGCGCTCCTGGAGGAAGTACTCAGTGGACTCCAAAGGATTTGACCAATCAGGGCAGCAGCTTTCGGCTGCGGGCGCCCGCTCGGTGAAGGTGATGATTGCCGGAGGTTTCGGTACGGGCAAGACCACCATGGTCCGCTCGGTCAGTGACATCAGGCCGCTGACCACCGAGGAAACGCTCACCCAGGCCAGCGCCGACGTCGATCACCTCATCGGTGTCGCCGACAAGACGCAGACGACTGTCAGTCTGGACTTCGGCAGGATCAGCCTCAACGACACGTTGATGCTGTACCTGTTCGGAACCCCCGGACAGGAGCGGTTCTGGTTCCTGTGGAACGGCCTGTTCAAGGGGGCGCTCGGGGCCATCGTCCTGGTGGACACCCGGCGGCTGGATTCCAGCTTCCGGGCGATCGAGGAGATGGAGCGGCAGAAGGTGCCGTTCGTCATCGCGCTGAACGTCTTCCCTGACTCCCAGGCCTACCCGGCCGACGAGATCCGGGACGCGCTGGACATCCCCGCGGACACTCCGGTCGTCACCTTCGACGCCCGAAGCCGATCCGACAGCCGTGGGGTCCTCGTCACCCTGGTCCGCCACCTGAAAGAGCACGCGGCGGCCGCGCTGGAGGGTCGATGAACGATCAGAGCTTCCAGGCCGGCGGCTGCCCCGTCGTCCATGGCGGGGACACCACCCGCCTCTACGGCCCCGACGCGGCGACCGATCCCCACAGCATCTACGCGCAGCTGCGGCAGGACCACGGCTCGGTCGCGCCCGTACTGCTGGAGGGCGACGTTCCCGCCTGGCTGGTCCTCGGCTACCGGGAGAACCGGCGGGTGCTGGACAACCCCTCCCACTTCAGCCGTGACTCGCGGATCTGGCGGGACTTCAACGAGGGCCGAGTCGATACCGCGTCGCCTCTGATGCAGATGGTCGGCTGGCGCCCGGACTGCGTCTCGCAGGACGGCGAACCGCACCGGCGGCTGCGCGGTGCGGTGACGGACAACCTGTATGCCGTGGCCGGCCGGGGCATCCGCCGGCACGCCACGCACTTCGCGAACCAGCAGATCGACGCGTTCGCGGAGGCGGGCCGGGCCGATCTGGTGGAGGACTTCGCCGAGTACCTTCCGATGCTGGCACTGACCCGTGTATTCGGGCTGGCGGCGAGAGACGGAAGGGCGCTGGCGGAGTCCAGTAAACAGGTCATCAAGGGTGGTGCGGACGCCCTCACCCACAACGGCCACATCATGACAATACTGGGTGAACTGGCGACCCGTAAGCGTACGAGCCCCGGGTCCGACTTCACCTCCGGTCTCATCGAGCACCACTCCGGCCTCGACGAGGACGAGGTCGTCAACCACCTCCGCCTCGTGCTGATCACCGCCCACACCACGACCAGCAATGTGCTGGCCAGGACCCTCCAGCTGATCCTCACGGACACCGACTGGCTGTCCGGGCTGATCAGCGGGCGGCTCAATCTGTCCACCGTGGTGGAGGAAGTGATGTGGAACTCTCCGCCGCTCGCCGTGCTCCCCGGGCGGTTCGCCACCGCCGACGTGGAGCTCGGGGGCTGCCCGGTCAAGGAAGGTGATCTGCTCGTCCTGGGCCTCGCGGCCGGGAACCACGATCCGGATATCCGCCCGGACACCGGCGTCTCGGTCCGGGACAACGCCGCGCACCTGGCGTTCAGTGCCGGCCCGCACGAATGCCCCGCCCAGAACATAGGCGCGGCCATCATCGAGACAGCGGTGGACGTCCTGCTCCACCGGCTTCCCGGGCTGCGGCTGGCCGTGCCGCCGCAGGAGCTGACCTCCACGGCCTCGACCTGGGAGTCACGGCTGGACCGCCTGCCGGTCGAGTTCCCCGTCTGACACGGATGCCCGGCCGGGACTCCCCCGGCCGGGCACTCGTTCAGATGGTCAGCAGATCATCCACCGAGCCACGTCCGGCCAGCTCGGCCGTGGCCACCGCGCCTTCCTTGTCGGCGTACCTGCCGGAAGTCAGCGCCCACTCGTAGTTGCCGTTGATCCAGTGCTGGATGGCCTCCACTCCCATCTGCACCCGCGCGCGCCCGCCCGCGTCGAGCCCGAGCTCGTCACACATCCGAGGGATCCGGGCCTCGCACGCGAGGTACTCCTCCAGGCATCGGGTCGTCATGCGGTACGCCTCGGTGACGGCCTCCTGCCACGAGCAGTTCCGCTCCCGGTGCAGGACGGCGATGAGGTTGTGCCCGTCCCCCCGGCGCCGCTCGCGCTCGAAGGAGTGGACGTCGTTCATGAACCCGATGGTGTCCGCGGCCAGGTCACGCATCCGCTCCATCAGCGGATGCGCCATCGCGGCCGGCGGCACCTCGAATCCGCGACTGCGTTCACCCGCGTCGATGCTGTGATGGATACCGACGGTCCGGCGCCGGAAGGCGGCGTACTCCTGGAGCCCCAACGTTCCGGAACGCCCCTGGCCCGCCAGGTCCACCTCCTCGCAGTGCGCCACCAGGAAGCGCCCCCAGGACGCGGCGAACCGCGTCTGCCAGGTCAGCGTCATCCCCTGCGAGAGGCCCTCCCAGACCTCCGCCCAGGCCGCGGTGATGGGGCACACCACCCGCGGCGCCGTACCCGCGGGCCGCAGCGGAGTGACGATCAGTTCCCGCGCCACCTCCGCTATTCGGTCCATCCGGTCCGGCCGTACGACGTCGAACTGATCGTCGAAGAGGAAGGCCAGCGAGAACCAGTTCATCAAGGTGCTCAAGTCCGCCGCAGAGGCGTGCGGGTAGGTACGCGCCGCAGCCTGCGCGAGGTCCCAGGACTCGTACTCGTCGAAACCCTCCTGGCTCCGTACCAGCCCGCTGTCCACCACCCACCGCAGATGCCGCTCCCGGGCCCATGCCAGATAGGGGTTGACCGGCGTCTCGAAGGGAAGGTCGAACCGCACGTCCTGAGGCATGTTGTGTCCTTTCAGAGGATATGGCCTCGCGGCAGAGACGGCAGGGCCACCGCCGTCTCGAGTACAGCCAACCCGGCCGTCCCATAAGAACGCCGGGCTGCGCCTGGCGAGGTTGCCACCACCGTAAATGATCTACGGCTCGATCACTCCGCATTGCTCTCTTCACTTACGCCCCAGGCGACACCCGTCCGCCGGCCGCACTCGGCGAACGCACCCTCACCCACTGAGAGCCAGGCCCCGTGGCCGGAGTACCGAATCATGGCCGAATCCCATCGGGACCACGTCAAACATCACACGGACACGATCATCGCATCGAGTTAATATCGGCGAATTTCCTTGGCCCGGACGGCAAAGCGGCCATTACTGTTCCCCTGAATCTGAACGGATTCCCGTTCGTATCCCCTGCTTTCGCCCTGTTGTTCGGTGTGTTCGCATATTCCCGTCACCTCCCTGCCCAAGGAGCCCTTGCCCGATGACTGTTGACTCGACCTCGGAAACGCAGGTGGAACTGCCCCGGCAATCCAGCCTGGGGACGGCTGCGGCCCGCAACCTCGCCACCACCACCAAGTCCGCACCGCAGATGCAGGAGATCACCTCTCGCTGGCTGCTGCGGATGCTCCCTTGGGTGGAGACCAAGGGCGGGGCCTATCGCGTCAACCGCCGCCTGGCCTACACCGTCGGCGACGGGAGGGTGGACTTCGTCCAGGACGGCGCCGACGTCCGGGTGATCCCCCAGGAGCTGGGTGAACTGGCCTTCCTGCGTGGCTTCGAGGACGCCGAGGTGCTGACCGCCATCGCCGACCGGTGCGTTCAACGCGACTTCCGGATCGGCGAGACGCTGGTCGAGCGAGGAGCGCCCGCGGATCAGCTCCACCTGATCGCCCACGGCCGCATCGGCCAGACCTCCGTGGGCACTTACGGCGACGAGGTCGCTCTGGACGTGCTCGCGGACGGCGACCGGTTCGGAGAGCACGCCCTGCTGGACGAGGACGCCCGGTGGGAGCACACCGCCGTCGCCGAGACCTCGGGCACGCTGCTCACCCTGTCGCGTGCCGACTTCGCGGCCGTGCTCTCCGCGGCGCCGAGTCTCCGGGAACACCTCGACGCGTTCGCATCGCGGTCCCACCAGCGGCAGAACCATCGCGGCGAGGCCGAGATCGCGATGTCGGCCGGCCACGTCGGTGAGCACGCCCTGCCCGGTGCCTTCGCCGACTACGAACTGAAGCCGCGCGAGTACGAACTCTCCGTCGCCCAGACCATCCTGCGGATCCACACGCGGGTCGCCGACCTCTACAACGGCCCGATGAACCAGACGGAGGAACAGCTCAGGCTCACCATCGAGGCGCTGCGCGAGCGCCAGGAGCACGAGCTGGTCAACAACCGGGAGTTCGGCCTGCTCCACAACGCCGACTTCAAGCAGCGCATCCAGACCCACTCCGGCCCGCCGACCCCGGACGACCTGGACGAGCTGCTCTGCCGGCGGCGCGGGTCCAAGTTCTTCCTCGCGCACCCCCGGACGATCGCGGCGATCGGGCGAGAGTTCAACTCGCGCGGACTCTACCCGGACCACGTGGACCTCGGCGGCCAGCAGGTCCCGGCCTGGCGCGGGGTCCCGATCCTCCCCTGCAACAAGATCCCCATCACGCAGGAGCGGACCAGCTCGATCCTTGTCATGCGTACCGGCGAGGAGAACCAGGGCGTCATCGGTCTGCACCAGACCGGGCTGCCCGACGAGTACGAGCCCGGCCTCTCGGTGCGCTTCATGAGCCTCGACGAGAAGGCGATCACGTCCTACCTCGTCACTGCCTACTACTCCGCCGCCATCCTCGTGCCGGACGCGGTCGGCGTGCTGGAGAACGTGCAGATCGCCCGGCGGCCCAAGTAGCCGGCCCGGCCCGTACGGCGTGGCGCGACACCCCGGTCTCAGCGGGGTGGTCGCGCGCGCCCGGAGCCCCACGGGTCTGTCGTCAAACCGCCCACCCCAGCAAGGAGCCATGGATGCCCGCGCCCGAGCTGCCACCTCCGCAGTCGAGCCTGCCGGAGGCCGCTTCCCACTTCGGGGTGCACGTACTCGCCGAAGCAGCGGCCCGCGCCCACGACATCACGGCCGCCACCGGCGGCCCACCCCCCTGCACGACGTCACCGCCCGTCCTCGCCGCACCGCCGGCCGCGACGCCGGCACCGGGTGCCGGGCCGGAGCGGATCCTGCGAGGGCCGACCGGCCTCGGCACCACGAGCCTGCGCATGATCCTCCGGGACAAGGTCCCCGCGCCGTCGGCAGCCACGGAGGAGAGCAAGGCGGAGAGCAGGGCGGGAGGCAGCGCGGAAGGCAAGGTGATCCCGGGCCTGTACCACCACCCGATCCCCGAGCCCGACCCGGTGCGGGTCGAGGAGGTCAGCCGACGGATCAAGTCCTGGGCCCTGGACGAGGTCTCCCTGTATCCCGAGGACTGGGAGGAGCAGTTCGACGGCTTCTCCGTGGGCCGCTACATGGTCGGTTGCCATCCGGACGCACCCAGCATCGATCACCTCATGATCGCCACCCGCCTGATGGTGGCCGAGAACGCGGTGGACGACTGCTACTGCGAGGACCACGGCGGATCGCCCATCGGCCTCGGCGAGCGGCTGCTGCTGGCGCACACCGCCCTGGACGCCCTGCACACCGCCGCGGAGTACCAGCCGCTTTGGGCGAAGTCCCTGCACGCGGACGCGCCCCGGCGCGCCTACCGCTCCGCCATGGAGTACTTCGTCCAGGCGGCCGGCCCCTCCCAGGCGGACCGGCTCCGGCACGACATGGCCCGGCTGCACCTGGGATACCTCGCCGAGGCGGCCTGGGCCCAGATGGACCACGTACCGGAGGTGTGGGAGTACCTGGCGATGCGCCAGTTCAACAACTTCCGCCCCTGCCCCACCATCACCGACACCGTCGGCGGCTACGAGCTCCCGGCGGACCTGCACGCCCGGCCGGACACGCAGAAGGTCATCGCCCTGGCGGGAAACGCCACGACCATCGTGAACGACCTGTACTCGTACACCAAGGAACTGGACGCGCCGGGCCTGCACCTGAACCTCCCCGTCGTGCTCCGCGAACGCGAGGGGCTCTCCGAGCGGGACGCCTATCTGAAGTCGGTCGAGATCCACAACGAGCTCATGCACGACTTCGAGACCGCGGCCGCGTCCCTCGCCGCCGACCTGCCCCTTCCAGGGGTACTGCGCTTCCTTCGCGGCGTGGCCGCCTGGGTCGACGGCAATCACCACTGGCACCAGTCGAACACCTACCGCTACAGCCTTCCCGACTTCTGGTAAGAGAATGGACTCATCCGTGACCAACGCCGAACTCACCGCCACCGCCGGCTCCGCTCCCGCAGCCGGCTCCACCTCGCTGCGCATCCCCAGCCCGGCGACGCCCTATCAGGGAGACATCGCCCGCTACTGGGACGGTGAGGCCAGGCCCGTGAATCTGCGCCTCGGTGATGTCGACGGTCTGTACCACCACCACTACGGCATCGGTGAGATCGACTCCGCCGCACTCGGCGACACCGGGGACGGCGCGGGCGAGAAGAAGCTGGTCTCCGAGCTCCACCGGCTGGAGTCGGCGCAGGCCGAGTACCTCCTCGGTCACCTCGGCGACATCAAGGGGACGGACACCCTGCTGGACGCCGGCTGCGGCCGCGGCGGCTCGATGGTGATGGCCCACCAGCGCTTCGGGTGCAAGGTCGAAGGCGTCACGCTGTCGGCCAAGCAGGCCGACTTCGCCAACGGCCGGTCCCGCGAACTCGGCCTGCAGGACCACGTCAGAGCACGCGTCTGCAACATGCTCGCCACGCCGTTCGAGAGCGGGTCGGTGGCGGCCTCGTGGAACAACGAGTCGAGCATGTACGTCGACCTCCACGACCTGTTCGCGGAACATTCCCGTGTCCTGGAGGTCGGCGGCCGCTACGTGACCATCACCGGCTGCTGGAACCCGCGGTACGGCCAGCCGTCGAAATGGGTCTCGCAGATCAACGCACACTTCGAGTGCAACATCCACTCGCGCCGGGAGTACCTCCGCGCCATGGCCGACAACCGGCTCGTGCCGCAGGCCATCGTCGACCTCACTCCCGACACCCTCCCCTACTGGGAACTGCGGGCCACGTCTTCGCTGGTGACGGGGATCGAGGACGCGTTCATCAACTCCTACCGGGACGGCTCGTTCCAGTACCTCCTGATCGCAGCCGACCGCGTCTGACCCTCTGATGGCCGGGGCGGGCCCGCCGACAGTGCGGGCCCGCCCCGGCCATCGCGCGCCCAAAGCAGGCATGCGGCCGCCCTTCGTCTCCGGGGCCCGGTTCGCCCTGGTCCGACAGCGCTTTCCCCGTTGCTCCGTCGCTGGATGACCCACGGCTTGCCATTCTTGAGTGTTTACGTAAACATACCTATGAGGTGCGTCTACCCGCCGGCACGCCACCCTCCACCGCGTCCTCCCTTCAGCACAGGAGCAGCAGCACATGCCCGTTCTTCAGATTGACGACAGCGGATTCCGTCTGGACGGCGAACCCTTCCGGCTCCTGTCCGGCGGGCTGCACTACTTCCGCGTCCATCCCGAACAGTGGGCCGACCGGCTGCGCAAAGCCCGCCTGATGGGCCTCAACACCGTGGAGACGTACGTCCCGTGGAACCTCCATCAGCCTCAGCGGGACGTCTTCCGTATGGACGGCGAGGTCGATCTGCCCGCCTTCCTCGACCTCGCCGCCGCCGAGGGACTTCAGGTCCTGCTCCGCCCCGGTCCGTACATCTGCGCCGAGTGGGAAGGCGGCGGACTGCCCTCCTGGCTCCTGGCCGAACCCGGCATCCGGCTGCGTACCCGCGACCCTCTCTTCCTCTCGGCGGTCGACGCCTACTTCACCCGGCTGCTCACCCCGCTCCAGCCGTATCTCGCCACCCGCGGCGGCCCGGTTCTCGCCGTGCAGGTGGAGAACGAGTACGGAGCCTTCGGCGAGGACACCGCCTATCTGGAGCACCTGGCCCGCACACTGCGCCGGTGCGGCGTGGACGTCCCGCTGTTCACCTGCGACCAGCCGGCCGACCTGGAACGAGGCGCGATACCGGGCGTCCTCGCGACGGCCAACTTCGGCAGCCGCTCCGCCCAGAACCTCACCGCCCTGCGCGCCGACCGCCCGAACGGGCCCCTGATGTCGACCGAGTTCTGGATCGGCTGGTTCGACCGCTGGGGCGGCCACCATGTGCTCCGGGACCCGGTCCAGGCGGCCCAGGAGCTCGACGAACTGCTCGCGACCGGGGCCTCGGTCAACTTCTACATGTTCCACGGGGGCACGAACTTCGGCTTCACCAACGGGGCCAACGACAAGCACACCTACCGGCCCACCGTCACCTCCTACGACTACGACGCTCCCCTGGACGAGGCGGGCGACCCCACGGAGAAGTTCACCGCCTTCCGTGAGGTCATCGCCAAGTACGCGCCGGTTCCCGCCGAGCCCGTGCCTCCGCGCTCGGCCAAGCTCGCCCTCCACTCGATCCCGTTGACCGCGAGTGCCGGCATGTTCGACTCCGCCGCGGTGCTCGGGGACGCCGTCGAGTCCGAACGACCACTGACCATGGAGCAGCTCGGGCAGGACTTCGGTTTCGTCCTGTACGAGACCGTCCTGCCTTCCCCCGGTCCCGTACTCCTTGAGTTGGAGCAGGTCCGTGACCGTGCCCAGGTCTTCCTGGACGGACAGCCCGTCGGGGTCCTGGAGCGGGAGAACCATGAGCACGCCCTCGCCTTCACCGTGCCGCGTGCCGGCAGCGTCCTGAGCCTGCTCGTGGAGAACCAGGGCCGGGTCAACTACGGGCCCGGCATCCATGACCGCAAGGGGCTTCCCGGCGCGGTCCTGGTGGACGGCGCGGAACACACCGGCTGGACCAGCCGGCCGCTGCCGCTGACGTCCCTGGACGCGCTGCGGTTCACCGCCGCCACGACGGCGCCGACCGGTCCGGCCTTCCATCGTGGAAGCTTCGAACTCGAAGGGACCGCCGATACCTTCCTCCACCTCGACGGCTGGAGGAAGGGGAACGCGTGGATCAACGGTTTCGCGCTCGGCCGCTACTGGTCGCGGGGACCCCAGCGGTCGCTGTACGTCCCCGCGCCCGTGCTGCGCACGGGTAGCAACGAGATCACCGTGCTCGAACTGCACGCCTCCCGACGCTCCCGCACCGTCGACCTCAGGCAGGCGCCCGACCTCGGCCCGACCGAGGAGTAGGACCGGAGGCGCGGCACAGGGCGGGGCCCGGCTCCCGACCCGGCCGGGCACCGCCCTCGGGGACGGTGCCCGGCCGTTCGGCCGTCGGGTCTACCGGCCGGTGCCGCGGAAGGTCCAGGACTGGTTGGCACCCGTTGTGGGCCGGTAGACCCCGACGGGAGATCCGTCGTCCGTGGCGACGCCGGTGACGTCCAGGAGCTTCCCGGTGGCGCTGTTGATCAGCGTGGCGTGGCCGTCACCGGTGGTCGATCGGATCCACTGCTGCTGGGGCGAGCCTCCGGGTGTCGCGAAGGTGAGCGTGTCGCCCGACACCGAAAGGGCCTTGCCCGTCTTCGCGTTCGTGATCCGGTAGCCGGCGGTGTTGCTCCAGTCGGACGCGGACGACTTGGTGAACCTCCACTGCTGGGCGGTGTCCGCGGCGTCGGAAGTGCGCTGCACCGGGAGGCTCTTGTCGCCGTCCGTGGCGACAGCGAGCGCCATCCCGCCGTTGTCGCTGACCACTTGGCGGGCCGCTCCGGTGGGCGCGGTCGTGGCATCGGTGTTCACGCCCCCGACCCCCGGCAGCACGAACGTCGTGACGGATCCGGCGCCGACCGTGGCCTTCAGGACCTTCCCGTCCGTGGTGACGTCGCTCTCGCGCTGAAGGTTCTTGGTGGTGTCCGTGGTGTACCGCTCGACAGGCGCGCTGCCGACGCTCTCGAAGCCCGTGAGGTCGAGGGTGACCTCACGCTCCTCGCCGGTGGGATTCGTATGGACGACGACGGTGCCCTGCCCGCCGGGGCGCAGCGCGGCCAGGGTCTGGGGGTCGTCGGTGTTGATGATGCGGGATCCCGGGCGGACGAAGCGGCTGTAGTTGGCCATCGCCCAGTACTTCTTGTTCTTGCGCAGCGGCTCGGTCGCCGCGTCCTCAGGGGTGAAGTCGGCCTGTATCAGGCCCCAGTTGGAGTTCTCGTGGTCCGGGTTCATGTTCTCGTAGTCCTCGACGGCCTGCCACAGCACCCACGCCCGGGGTTCCAGCTCCCGGATGTCGTCGTTGACGCGGGCGGCCAGGTCGAAGGCGGGGCTCATGTCGGTGAAGCTCTGCGGGACGCTCCCGCCGACATCGACCTCGGACATCCACAGCGCGGTGGCCTCGCCCTTGGCGATGTCGCGTACTCCGGTGCGGCCGTTCGTTGCGTACGTGTGGGTGTTGAGCCGGCCGACGGAGTCGCGGACGGTGGGGCCGTACGCCTCCCAGTCGGTGCGGAAGACGTCGGGGTTCGTCTCGTCCATGGCCGCGATCGGGGTGGACATGGCCTTCTCGTCGAGGGCGGAGCGAAGGGCCGAGATCATGTGCGCCTGGGAGGCGGGGTCCCAGTGGGATCCCTCCTGGCGGCCGCCGGCGTGCCAGTAGTCGGTGTTGGGCTCGTTGACCGGCGAGAGGGAATCGAAGGCCACGCCGGTGGAGTCCTGGACGCGCTGGAGAGCGCCGGAGAGGTAGGCCGAGAACCGCTCGTACTGATCGGGCCGAAGGTTGTCCTGGGTCCCGTTCTCGGCGCCGGACACGCGTCCGCTGCTGGTCATGAAGTAGGGAGCCGAGTTGGAGAACGCCTCGAAGGTGTCGGCGCCGCGCGCCTTGGCGGCACCGAGCCACCAGCGCTGGTTGGCGTCGGCGTCCGGGTTCCAGTGGTCGGGCTCGGCCGGGTCCCACCAGTCGGGGGTCTCCGCGCCCGGCCGGTTCCAGTATCCGGGAACCGCTGCCCCGGGACGCATGTAGGGGGCGGTCTCCGGGCTGTCGCCTCCGCCGATGTTGTAGCGAGCGACGGTGAACCCCAGCCCGTCCGCCCCGTAGAGGTCGTCGGCGAGCCGGTCGCGCCGGTCGTCGGGCCAGCCGCCGGTGACGTTGGCGAACCAGCCGAGGGCGGTGCCCCATCCCTGGAACGGCGGCTGCTGGTAACTGGGGTCCAGGCGGACGGTGACGGTCCCGGCGGCGCTGGCAGCGACGGCGGGCGCGGTGAGTCCGGCGGCGACGAGCGCGGCCGCGAGGCCGGCGGCGGCGAGAGACCCGACGGGGCGGGGAAGAGGGGCGCGGAGGCGCGCGGAGGATCGCTTGCGGGTGGGATTCACGTACTGCTCCCTGATGTGTGGGGGGGGACGGGCCGGGTGGCGGCGCACCTTCCGCGAGGTCGCGCGGCCGTGTTCCCGGCGCCGTGCGGGTGCGCGCCGGGAACACGGGAACTCGCCCGCGCAGTCGTGCCGTGCGTCGCTGAGGGCCGGACGGGTGGGGGCCCGCGCCGGTCAGGCGGCTGAGCGGTGCCACTTCTGGTTGTCACCGGCGTTGCAGGTCCACTGGACAAGCGGCGTGCCGTCGGCGGTGGACTGGTTGGTGACGTCGAGGCACTTGCCGCTGTGCCGGGCGGCGAGCTGTACGGTCGTGCCCGTCGCGGTCACGGTCCACCGCTGAGCGGCCGCACTCTCGTCGCAGCCGGACTGGACGACAGCAGCGCCGTCGGCCTCGGACGCGTCGCGGACGCCGAGGCACTTGCCGCTGTGCCGCAGCATGATCCGCACCGAGCCGTTCCCGGCGTCCTTGAACCAGAACTGCTGGTTGACGGCGTTCGCATCGCATGACCACTGGATCAAGGCAGCGCCGTCGGCGGTGGACCGGCCGGCGGCATCCGCGCACTTCCCGCTGTGCGCGGCCGACAGGGTCTCCCAGGTGCCGAGGCCCTTCACCGTGCCCGCCGCTGTGTCGATGCCGACCTGCGGGAAGTACTCCATGCTCATCGTGTCGTCGGTGGGAAACGTCAACGGCAGCCAGACGTACAGGGAGTCCTCGACGGTGCCGCCCATGGAATCGCCCCAGCGGTCTCCCATATACAGGTACGAGGTGCCCGAGGTGCCCGAGGCGCCCTGGACGGGCAGGACGTAGGCGGTCTGCGAGCCGTACGCGGTGGTGTCGCCGATGTCCTTCAGGCCGCTCCAGGATCCCGTGACGCTGGTGGCCGTGCCGTACTTCTGCTGGTTCGGTGACCAGCCGGTGGCACCGGAAGTCAGCAGGAAGTACACGCCGTTGCGCTTGAACATGGCCGGGGCCTCGCGCGACTGACCCGCCCAGAGCTTCTGCACCTGCGACTCCACTGCGGTGTAGTCCGCGGTCAGCCGGTACACGTGCAGATCAGCGTTCTCGTTGGCCGCCGAGACCATGTAGCCGGTGCCGTCGGTGTCGACGAAGGTGGTGATGTCGCGTGACATGTGATCCAGCGGACGGAAGCTGCCGCGCCAGGTGTAGTCACCGTCCACCGTCGAGGAGACCGCGACCGCGGCCCGCGCCTCTGAGTAGTCGTTGGCGCCCTCCTTGTGCATCCACATCACGAACTGGCCGGTCGCGCTGTTGAACATGACCTTGGGCCGCTCGATGTTGGCGGACCGGAGCTCCGGATCGGTGGCCTGGGTCAGAACGTGGTTGCGGAACTCCCATGACTTGAGGTCGGTGGAACGGTAGGCGGAGACGTACCGGAAGGAGTTGTCGGCGTTCCGGTTCTCGCCGAACCAGTAGTAGTACTGCCCCACTTTGACGACCCCGCCGCCATGGGCGTGCACGGGATCGCCGTTCGGATCGGTGAACTGAGTGGCGTTGGTGACGGTGAGGGAGGCTGCCTGAGCGGTGCCCAGGGCGCCGAGGAGGGACAGCAGGAGGGCGGACAGAACGGCCATGGCCGTTGCCACCCCGAAGGGCTTTCGTCGCATGATCGCGTACCTCTGACTGTTCGGTGGACAGAGCAGGACCGCGCATGAGCCAGGCAAGAACCTGCTGGAGCAGGCGCGGCGGCCGAGCCGGGACGGGCAGCGGAAGAAGGCCCGAGTGCGGCCCCCAGGCCGGGGTGCGGAAGACGGCCGCTCCGCCGCGTTGGTGGATCAACCCTTCATGTTCGCGTAAACACGAGCGGTTTCGGGGGAGAGTTTGGGAGTGTCGCCCAGGCCTGTCAAGGACTTGCGCAAGAACGCCCACCGGTTTGACCCGCCGCTATGTTTGCGTCACCATGCAGGCGGAACAGGCTGCTGCCGTGCAGCGGTCAGAATCCTGAGTCCCAGCGAAAGGCCCGTACATGGCGACGGAGAAGAGACCCAGGTCGCCGCGTTCGCGCCCGCCCCGCCAGTGGCCCTCCATGGCGGACGTGGCAGCGAGGGCCGGCGTCTCGTCGCAGACCGTCTCCCGGGTGGCGAACAACCGCGAGAACGTGGACGCGGCCACGCGCGAGAAGGTGCTCTCCGCGATGCGCGATCTCGGCTACCGCCCCAACACCGCGGCCCGCGCACTGGTGACCGGCAGGTTCGGCGCCCTGGGTGTCGTCAGTTTCGACGTCGGCGCGCACGGCAACGCCAGGACGCTCGCCGCGATCGCCGACGCCGCCCGCGAGGCCGACTACTCCGTGAACTTCATGGGTGTGCGGACCCAGACGGAGGCCGCCGTACGGCAGGCGTTCCAGCATCTGATGCTTCAGTCCGTCGACGGCATCGTGCTGATCGAGTCCCAGATACTCGACACCCCGTCACTGCACCTGCCCCCCACCATGCCCGTCGTCGTCGCGGACGGCGACACCGGCCACCGCTACCCCAACGTCGACTTCGACCAGGCCCACGGCACTCACAGCGTGGTCGCCCACCTGCTGGGCCTCGGCCACCGTACGGTCTGGCATGTCGCCGGACCCCGCGACTCCTTCGCCGCACGGCGGCGCGCCGAGACCTGGCAGCGCACCCTCACCGAGTCGGGCGCCCCGGTTCCCGAGGTGCTGCACGGGGACTGGACCGCGGAGTCGGGGTACCGGGCGGGCCGGGAGCTGGCCGGCCGGCCGGAAGTGACCGCGGTGTTCGCCGCCAACGACCAGATGGCGCTCGGCCTGATGCGGGCGCTGCACGAGGCCGGCCGCGACGTGCCCGGCGACATCAGCGTCGCCGGCTTCGACGACATCTCCGAGGCCGCGTTCCTGCACCCTCCGTTGACCACGGTGCACCAGGACTTCGACGTCGTCGGACGGCACTGCGTCGCCCTGCTGCTCGACCAGATCAACGGCAGGACGGACGGACCGCACCGGATGGCCGTGGAGCCCGCCCTCGTCGTACGGGCCAGCACGGCACCCCCAGCGGCCGGACCGGGCTCCTGAGCACGAGGAGTCAACCGCTTCGGCCCGAGGCGCACGCCCTGCGCCACGGCACTCCCCCTGATCCCCCTCACTCCTCCCCGACGGCGTCCGCCGGGCACGAGGCCGTGCTCCTGCGGACCACCAGGCGGGTCGGCACGAGCGTCGTACCACCCCCGGGGCTCCCGCCGCGGAGTTCCCGCAGCACCGCGTCGACGCACAGCTCCCCCACCCTGGCGAAGTCCTGGTGGACCGTGGTCAGGGGAGGGATGTAGGAGGCGGCGTCCGCGATGTCGTCGAATCCGACGACGCTGATCTCCTCCGGCACGCGCCTGCCGCGCTCGTGCAGGGCCCGCAGGACCCCCAGAGCCATCTGGTCGTTCGCCACGAACACCGCGGTGCAGTCGGCCTCGTCCGCCAGCCGGAGACCCGCCTCGTAGCCGGACTCGGGGGTCCAGTCGCCCCGCAGCGGGGGCGGCACCTCGCACCCTTCCTCGCGCAGTGCCGCCGCCCAGGCGGCCTCGCGACGGCCCGCCGCGAACGACTCCTCGGGTCCGGCCAGGTGCCAGACCGTGCGGTGCCCGAGCTCCAGCAGGTGCCGCACGGCCAGGCGCGCGCCCTGGTGCTGATCGGTGTCCACGACCTGGAACCGATCACCGGCGTCCGAGTCCACGACGACGACCTTCACATGGGGCGGCAGCGTCAGCGACGTCGTGTCGACCAGATGCACCTCCATGATCAGGACGACCGCGTCCACCGCGAGCTCGCCCAGCCGCGTGAACGCTCCTCTGACGTTGTCCTGGGTCGGGGCGTCGAGCGGGATCAGCGTGACTGCGTAGCCGGCCCGGGACGCGCAGTTGGCGATGGCCTCCAGGGTCCGCACACTGCCCGTGCTGGAGAGGCTCATCGTGATGACGCCGATGGTCCGGAAGTCGCCGCGCTTGAGGGCGCGGGCGGCGCTGTTGGGCCGGTAGCCGAGTTCCTTCATCGCGTCCAGCACCTTCTGCCGGGTGCTGTCGATGACGGCCGGGTCACCGTTGGAGACCCGGGAGACCGTCTGCGACGAGACGCCGGCGGCCTGCGCGACGTCCGCCATGGAGACGCGGCGCTGCCGCCCTTTCGCGGTACGCCGGCCCTCGCTGTCGGCCGTCCTCCCGAGAGCGGCCGTGTCCTTGTCCGTCACCAGAATCCTTCCTCTCACTACCGCTTCGTGCTTGACGCCCCCCAGCGGGAGTGTCACCATCACGCTACCGATGATTACGTAAACATTTCACATCGGGCCAGCCTCCACCCGACCGTCTCGGGCCCGAAGGCCCCTCCCCTCTCCCCTAGTCCGGACCGGTCGGTCACCGACACAAGGAACCAGTCATGACGCTCTTGTCGACGCCCGCGAAGGCCGCACCACCACCCCGCCCACGCGTACGATCCCGCCTCCGCAGGGAGGCCCTCGTCGGCTGGGGATTCGCCGGTCCGTTCGTCGCGGTCTTCGCGCTCGTCTTCCTCGCGCCGATCGGATACGCCCTCTACCTCAGCCTGTTCCGCGACCGGCTGATCGGCGGCAACTCCTTCGTCGGACTGGACAACTACCGTCAGGCGCTGACCGATCCGCAGTTCTGGGAGGGGCTGGCCAGGGTCGGGCTCTTCCTGGCCGTGCAGGTGCCCGTGATGCTGGGCATCGCGCTGCTGGCCGCGCTCGCGATCGACAGCGGGAGGCTGTACGGCAAGGCCTTCTTCCGCATCGCCATCTTTCTTCCCTACGCCGTGCCCGCCGTGGTGGCCAGCCTCATGTGGGGCTTCATCTACGGCACCAGGTTCGGCCTGGTCGGCAACATCAACGACGCGTTCGGCGTCTCCCTGCCCGACCCGCTCTCCCCCTCGCTCGTGCTCGCCTCCATCGGGAACATCGTGACCTGGGAGTTCGTCGGCTACAACATGCTGATCTTCTACTCGGCGCTGAAGGTCGTCCCCCGGTCCCTGTACGAGGCGGCCGCGCTCGACGGAGCCGGCGAATGGCGGCTCGTGACCGCGGTCAAACTGCCCGCCATCCGCGGCGCTCTGGTCATCGCGACGATTTTTTCGATCATCGGCAGCTTCCAGCTCTTCAACGAGCCGAGCATTCTGCAGAAGCTCGCCCCCAACGCGATCACGAGCGACTTCACACCCAACCTTTACACCTACTCGCTGTCCTTCTCCGGTCAGCAGCACAACTACGCAGCGACCGTGGCGATCGTGATGGGTGTCATCACCGCGATCATCGCCTACACCGTCCAGCTGCGCGGCATGCGGAAGGGCTGAGCCATGAGCGCGTACGTCTCCAGCACCGTCTCGACCCCCTCCGACCCCACGGACCCTTCCGGCCCCTCGGCCTCCAGGGGGACGACCGATGCCGCCGGTCCGCGGGCTCCGCGGCGCCGACGCCGCCCCCACACCCCGCTCAACCCGCGCCCGAGCATCCGGCTGACCTTCCTGACCGGGCTGGTCCTTGTCTACACGCTGCTTCCGCTCGCCTGGCTGGTCATCAACTCGACCAAGAACCAGAAGAGCCTGCTCGACTCCTTCGGCCTGTGGTTCGGAGACGGCTTCAACCTCTGGGACAACATCTCCCGCACGCTCTCCTACGACGACGGCGTCTTCGTCCGCTGGCTGCTGAACACCCTGCTGTACGTGGCCGCGGGAGCGGGCGGCGCCACCGTCCTCGCCGTCCTCGGAGGCTACGCGCTGGCCAAGTACAACTTCCCCGGACGCCGCGCGGTGTTCGCGGTCGTCATCGGTGCCGTGGCCGTGCCGGGCACGGCCCTGGCGGTGCCGACCTTCCTGATGTTCAGCAACATGGGGCTGACCAACACGCCCTGGGCCGTCATCATCCCCTCCCTCATCTCGCCGTTCGGGCTCTACCTGATGTGGGTGTTCGCGGCCGAGGCCGTACCCACGGAACTCCTCGAAGCGGCCCGCATCGACGGCTCCGGCGAGCTGCGGACCTTCTTCCGCGTCGCGCTGCCGCTGCTGATGCCGGGAACGGTCACCGTGCTGCTGTTCTCCATGGTGGCGACGTGGAACAACTACTTCCTGCCGCTGATCATGATCAAGGACCCGGACTGGTACCCGCTCACGCTCGGCCTCAATGCCTGGAACTCCCAGGCGCAGACGGCCGGCGGCGAGGCGGTCTTCGACCTCATCATCACCGGCTCACTCCTCACGATCGTACCGATCGTCGCGATCTTCCTCCTGCTCCAGCGGTACTGGCAGTCGGGCCTGGCCGCGGGCAGCGTCAAGGAATGACCTCCGCCCCTCCTCACCGCTCCATCCCTTTCCCTTTCGCGCACACCGAACCAGGAGCACCACCCATGAGAACGAACAGCACCCGACGGCTTCTCGGTGCCGTCGCCACGGCCTGCGTGCTGGCCATCGGCGCGACGGCCTGCGGCTCGTCCGACCCGGCCACCGACGGCGGCACCGAGAAGGACGTCAAGTCCGCGCTGCGGAAGGGCGGCAAGGTGACCGTGTGGGCCTGGGAGCCCACGCTCAAGAAGGTGGCGGCCGACTTCGAGAAGAAGTACCCCAAGGTCGACATCGAACTCGTCAACGCAGGTACCGGCGACAAGCAGTACACCGCGCTGCAGAACGCCATCGCCGCCGGTTCGGGTGCCCCCGACGTGGCGCAGATCGAGTACTACGCGCTCGGCCAGTTCGCGATCGGCAAATCCGTGGAGGACCTCTCCGGCTACGGCGCCGCCGGGTACGACAAGACGTTCACCACCGGTCCGTGGAACGCGGTGAAGTACGACAAGTCCGTCTACGCGCTGCCGATGGACTCGGGGCCGATGGCGCTGTTCTACAACAAGAAGGTCTTCGACAAGCACGGCCTCAAGATCCCGACGACCTGGGACGAGTACGTGGAGGCCGCGCGCACCCTGCACAAGGCCGACCCGAAGATCTTCATCACGAACGACACGGGCGACGCGGGCGCCACCACCAGCCTCATCTGGCAGGCCGGGGGCCGGCCCTACAAGGCCAAGGACACCGACGTCTCGATCAATTTCGGGGACGCCGGCACGAAGACCTACACGAACACCTGGCAGAAGCTGCTCGACGAGGACCTGGTCGCCCCGATCAGTTCCTGGAGCGACGAGTGGTACAAGGGCCTCGCCGACGGCAGCATCGCCACCCTGGCCATAGGCGCCTGGATGCCCGCCAACTTCACCTCGGGCGTCTCGTCGGCGTCGGGAGACTGGCGGGTGGCCCCGCTCCCGCAGTGGACCAAGGGCGACACGTCCAGCGCGGAGAACGGCGGCAGCTCCCTCGCCGTGCCGAAGGCCGCCAAGAACAAGGAACTGGCCTACGCCTTCATCAAGTACGCCACCACCGGCGCCGGCGCCTCGGCCCGCGTCGCCGAGGGCGCCTTCCCCGCCACGAAGGCCGACCTGGAGTCGAAGGCGTTCCTGGAGACCCCGTTCCCCTACTTCGACGGCCAGAAGGCCAACAAGATCTTCGCGGACTCGGCCGCCGATGTCGGCACCGGCTGGTCGTACCTGCCGTACCAGGTGTACGCGAACTCCGTCTTCAACGACACCGTCGGGAAGGCGTACGTCTCATCGACGCCTCTGGGCAAGGGACTTGAGGACTGGCAGAAGAAGACGGCCAAATACGGCAGCGATCAGGGTTTCAACGTCGGCAAGTAGCCCACGGGTGCGGCGGCCGTGATCTCGTCTCGCGGCCGCGCACCTGGTCCGGACCGGCGTGGACGGCGGCCTGCGGCGCGTGGCCGGGCCGGGGCAGTGACCCGTTCTGACTCCGCACGCCCTGCCGGGGACGACGGCCCGCCGCGATGATGAGCGGACGGCAAGTGATCCACGGCTCCGCACGCCGGCCCCTGGGCCGGTGGACCTGCGGTGGAAGGAATCCACGTTGTTGCTTCTCATCTCCCCGGACGGTGTCGAGGAGGCCCTCGACTGCGCGAAGGCGGCGGAGCACCTCGACATCGTCGATGTCAAGAAGCCCGACGAGGGGTCGCTCGGCGCGAACTTCCCTTGGGTCATCAGGGAGATCCGCGATGTGGTCCCGGCGGACAAGCCGGTCTCCGCCACCGTGGGGGACGTGCCGTACAAGCCCGGCACGGTGGCGCAGGCGGCACTCGGTGCGGCTGTCTCCGGGGCCACGTACATCAAGGTCGGCCTCTACGGATGCACGACGCCCGAGCAGGCTGTCGACGTCATGCGAGGGGTCGTCCGGGCGGTGAAGGACTACCGGCCGGACGCGTTCGTCGTCGCCTCGGGGTACGCCGACGCCCACCGGATCGGCTGTGTCAGCCCGCTCGCGCTGCCCGACATCGCCCGTCGCTCCGGCTCCGACGCGGTGATGCTCGACACCGCGGTCAAGGACGGGACCCGGTTGTTCGACCACGTTCCGCCCGACGGCTGCGCGGAGTTCGTCCGGCTGGCGCACGCGGCCGGTCTGCTCGCCGCCCTCGCGGGCAGCGTCAAGGCTGCGGACCTCGGCGCGCTGACCCGCATCGGCACCGACATCGTGGGGGTGCGCGGGGCGGTCTGCGAGAGGGGCGACCGCAACGCCGGGAGGATCCGGCCGCAGCTGGTGGCCGCCTTCCGGGCCGAGATGGACCGGCAGGCCCGGGAGCACGCCGCGACCGCTCCCGCTGCCGCGGGCTGACCGCCGGTATGCCGAACTGCCGGCCCTGCCGCGCGCCCCACACGCGCGGCGGGCGCTTCACCGTCATCGATCCGGCGACGGGCGAGGCCTTCGACGACGCCCCCGACCAGCAGCCGGGCGAGTTGGACGCCGTTGTCGGCCGGGCCCACGAGGCCTGGCGGAGCTGGCGGACCGACCCCGCCGCCCGCGTCACCGCACTGCTCGCGGCCGCCGACGCCGTGGAGGCCGCCGGGGCCGGCCTCGCACCCCTGCTCACCCGCGAACAGGGGAAGCCTCTGGCCGAGTCGTACGCGGAGATCGCCCGCACGGCGGCCCGCCTGCGCCACTTCGCGGAGCCGGCCCCCGGGCCCCGGCCGATCACGGACGGCCGGCCGGTCCGCAGCGAGATCCGCTGGCGGTCGCTCGGGCCGGTCGCCGCGATCGTCCCGTGGAACTTCCCCCTCCAGCTCGCCTCGGCGAAGTTCGCTCCCGCGCTCGCCGCCGGCAACACGGTGGTGCTAAAACCATCCCCGTTCACCCCCCTTGCCACCCGGTTGCTGGCGTCCGTCGTCTCCGCCGCCCTCCCCGAGGGCGTACTGACGGTCGTCACCGGCCGTGAACCCCTCGGCTCCCGCCTCGCGTCCCATCCGGGGATCCGCCATGTGACCTTCACCGGTTCGGTACCCACCGGTCGGGCCGTCGCCGAGGGAGCGGCGGCCTCGCTCGCCCGGGTCACGCTGGAGCTGGGCGGCAACGACGCCGCCATCCTGCTGGACGACGTGGAGGTGGAGCGGATCGCGGAGCGGCTGTTCTGGGCGGCGTTCCGCAACTGCGGGCAGGTCTGCATGGCGGTCAAGCGCGTCTACGCCCCGGCCCGGCTCTGCTCCTCCGTGGCCGAGGCGCTCGCGCAGTACGCGAAGTCCGCCGTCGTGGGAGCCGGGCTCGACCCGGGCACGCGGCTGGGGCCGGTCAACAACGCCGCCCAGCTGGCCCGGGTCGAGCACCTCACGGCCCAGGCCCTGGCGGACGGCGGCCGGCCTGTCGCCGGTGGCCACCGGCTGGACCGGCCGGGCTATTTCTTTGCCCCGACGATCCTGGCCGATGTCCCGTCCGACAGTCCGGTGGTGACGGAGGAGCAGTTCGGCCCCGTCCTGCCGGTGCTGCCGTACGGGAGCCTCGACGAAGCCGTCGAGGCGGCCAACGACACCTGTTACGGGCTGGGCGGCTCGGTCTGGGGGACCGATGTCGACCGGGCCGAGGCAGTGGCCGACCGGCTGGAGTGCGGAACGGCGTGGATCAACCACCACGCGGAACTGTCCCTCGCCCAGCCCTTCGCGGGCGTCAAGGAGAGCGGGGTCGGCGTCGCGGGCGGGCCGTGGGGGCTCTACGGAAACCTCAGGCCGTTCGTCGTGCACCGTCCGCGGGAGGTCTGACGATGAAGTTCGACGCGGCGGTCCTGCGTGCGTACGAGAGCCCGTTCGCCGTCGAGGAGGTGGTCCTGAACGCGGGGCCGGCCGAGGGCGAGGTCCTGGTCAGGATCGCGGGCTGCGGGATGTGCCGGACCGATCTCGCGGTACGGCGTTCGGCGGGGCGCTCACCGCTGCCTGCGGTGCTGGGCCACGAGGGCGCCGGGGTGGTGGTGGAGACGGGTGGCCCGGACACCGGCCTGGGCATCGGTGACCATGTCGTGCTGGGCTTCGACTCCTGCGGCCACTGCCGGACCTGCCTGGGCGCGGCCCCCGCCTACTGCGACTCCTTCGCCTCGCTCAACCTCTTCGGCGGGCGCACGGAGCACGCGGCGCGGTTCAAGGACGTGGGCGGGGGCGGGCTGGCACCGCGCTGGTTCGGCCAGTCGTCGTTCGCCGAGTACGCGATGGTGCCGGCCCGCAACGCCGTCCGGGTCGACCCCTCGCTGCCCCTGGAACTGCTGGGCCCGCTCGGCTGCGGCTTCCTCACCGGCGCCGGAGCAGTCCTCAACTCCTTCCGGGTCGGCCCCGGCGACACCCTCGCGGTCTTCGGCGCCGGGGCGGTGGGTCTCGCCGCGGTGATGGCGGCCACCGCCGCCGGGGCGGTGACCGTGGCCGTCGACCGGTTCCCCGAACGGCTGGCCCTCGCCGAGTGGTTCGGCGCGATCCCGCTGCGCACCGGGTCCGCCGGGCTGGCCGACCGTATCGTGGGCCGGACCGACGGCGGCGCGCAGTACGCGCTGGACACCACGGGTTCCGCACCGCTGGTCGACGAAGCGCTCCGGTCCCTGCGCCCGACCGGCCATCTCGGGCTGGTGGCACGGCTCCGCACCGCTCTGCCGATCGAACCGGGGTCGCTGGACCGGGGTCGCAGGATCTCCCACATCTGCGAGGGGGACGCGGTGCCGCGGCTGTTGATCCCGAGGCTGACCCGGCTGTGGCAGGCCGGGCGGTTCCCCTTCGACCAGCTGATCCGGACGTACCCGCTCGTCGACATCAATGAGGCCGAGCGCGACTGTGACGCGGGCCGCGTGGTCAAACCGGTCCTGATTCCGTAGGGAAGGGGCGGAGGAGAGGGACCGGGCCGGCCGGTGGCGGGGTCACGGGTGTGGCTTGTTCGCGAACGCCCACCGATTGCCCGCCAGGGCGTCGTTCCGCTCGGGCAGCGGACCGCGTCCGTGGTGGCGAGTGAAGTCGAAGGGGGTGTGGACCGATAGGGACCAGCCCTGGTCCGCCAGATGGCCGGCGGAGTCGGGCCGCGGCTCTCTGTCGAACAGGTTGAGCAGGTCGATGCCGATCTGCTGTGTCGTCGAGGTGTAGAGGGGGCTGTCGCGGTATTCCAGCAGGTCCTTGTCGAGTTTGACCTCGAAGGCCAGGGCGCTTCCTCCCGCGCTCAATCCGTCCACCGTGTCGATGAGGTAGGTCTCGGCGGCGTTGGGCAGGTAGAACAGCAGTCCCTCGGCGAGCCAGACAGTCGGTGCGGCCGTGTCGAACCCGGCGTCGGTCAGCGCCCCGGCCCAGTCGGCGCGCAGATCGACCGGGATGGGCACGCGTGCCGCCTTGGGGGCGGCCGACAGCCCGTCGAGCACCCCGTGCTTGAACGCCAGCACGCCTTCCCGGTCGATCTCGTAGATCACGCAGCCGGGAGGCCAGTCGAGCCGGAACGCTCGGGAGTCCAACCCGGCTCCGAGCAGGACCACTTGGCGGGCGCCCGCGCGCACCGACCGGAGGAGGTAGTCGTCGAGGACCCTCGTCCGCAGACCGAAGTAGCGCGCGAACCGCCCCCACAGCGGGTTCGCGTCCCCGTCGGGAGCCTGTTGGATACGGACCGGCCAGCCCGCGGACGCCGGTGCGGCGAGCACGAAGTGCTCCGCGAAGACGTCCCGCGCGAGGGAGTCGTCGCGGTGGGTCTCGATCGCCCGTGCCGCGGCGACCAGGAGGGCGGTCAGGCCGACCCCCTCCTCCACCCCGGTGTCCCGTTGCGCCATGCCGACCACGTGCCCTTCTTGAGCCGAGCTGGGGACCACGCACGTGAGACGAGCCGGGACCACGAAGAGCGAGAAATGCGCATTCCGGCCCCGCGGTGCACCGATGGAGCGAATTCCGACCGGCTGAAGAATTCCAGCCGCCCGGCGAATTCCGGCGGATTCCGGAGGATTCCGACCGAGTGCGGTACGTCAATCCGTCACGGATTCCTTTTGGGAAAGGGTCCGTGTTTCAGACTGCCGCGCTGCCGACGAGGTGGTCACCCGGAATTCCCGCCTTGTCCGGGCTGTAGTAGTCCTTGATGCCGATGACCCAGGTCGCGACCTCGACCTGATCGGCATCCGAGGGTTCGAACGCGTCGAAGAGTGCGTCGATGTTCGGGCGCCCGAAACCGATCGCGGTCATCAGCGCCATGAAGAGGGGCCGCTCGATGAGCCCGTCCCCGTCCGGGTCGCCGAGCGCGGCGAGGGACTCGGCGAACTCGCTGATCGTCAGGTCGAAACGCTCCGGTGACAGGACGCAGGCGGCGTACTCGTCGTAGGTGATCCTGCCGTCGCCGTCGGCGTCCAGTTCGGCGCGCAGGGTCGACCAGTAGCGCCGGAAGGCGGCCACCATCGCCTCCTTCGCCGCGTCGTCGGAATCGAGTGCCGCCTCGACGACACGGCTTGCCATGAGTTCGAAGTCGTCGGCTTCGAGGACACCGTTTCCGTCGGCGTCGAACAGGGTGAAGACGAGCCTGACCCGATGGGTCGCCTCTACGCGCACAGCCCCGCCACCTTTCTTTTGGCCACGCCTTGCCGGGTGGCACAAAAGGAATCAATGAATGATCGGTCACCGCACTTACCGGCCCGATCCGGACTCCGGACTCCGGCCGTCCCTTTACTATCCGGCCGACGCTCATCCCTGCACGAAACATCCATCAGGATTCACCTGAACGGGTGCATTTCACCGCGGTGAAGTGTGCCGCGAACCGACGGCACGTCGACGCAGGCGAGGGGTGGCACCCCAGCCACCGGCCCGCCCGCCCGACCACCCGTGCGGGCGAGCGGAGCCGCGGCCGCGGTGCTGCCACGGCGTGGAGAGACCGTACGGATTTCCCGCACGGGGGTAGGCCCCCGCCCGCTCTTGCTATACCTTCCGTCTAACAGCTTGCTAGACGTGACGTCTAACAAGCGAGGGCGGCGTTCGGCGGCCACCTGTCTCATCGCGTGGGCACGGAATGAGACACGGGCCGGGCGGCGTCGGGTCGATCTCTCTCGATTCAAGGAGCCGCAGCATGGCAAGCAGCACGGTTCGCCCGGAGGACCGGAACCAGGAACGGCGCGCCGAACAGGACGTCGCCCGGCGTCTGCTCGACTCGGCCGCGAAGCTGTCGTACGACCCGGCCACCGAGGTGGACTGGAACACCCCCCTGGACACGGACCACCATGGTGCGAGCCCGGAGTGGAGCACGCTCTACGGGACCGCGTACTGGCAGGAGTTGACCGATGCCCAGCGCAAGGCGCTGACCCGCCAGGAGGCCGCGTCGGTCGCCAGCACGGGCATCTGGTTCGAGATGATCCTGCAGCAGATGGTGCTGCGCGACATGTACGCGGAGGACCCGACCGATCCGCGGTTCCAGTGGGCGCTCACCGAGGTCGCCGACGAGTGCCGGCACTCCATCATGTTCGCCCGCGGCGCCGCGAAGCTCGGCGCCCCGGCCTACCGGCCGCGCCGCGCGGTGGTCGAACTGGGCAGGGCTTTCAAGACACTTGCCTTCGGCGAGGCCGCGTACGCCGCGATCCTCGTCGCCGAGGAGGTGCTCGACGTGATGCAGCGCGACTGGATGCGGGACGAGCGCGTCGCGCCGTTCGTCCGCACCATCAACAACATCCATGTGGTGGAGGAGTCACGGCACATGAAGTTCGCCCGTGACGAGACCCGCAGGCGCCTGCGGAACGCGGGTCCGGTGCGCCGGCACATCAACTCCCTCGTGGTCGCGATCGCCTCGTACTACATCGTCACCAGCATGGTGAACCGGGACGTCTACGCGAACGCCGGGCTGGACGGCGAGCGCGCCCGCGCCGAGGCCGGGACCAACGAGCACCACAAGTCCCTGATGCGGTCCAGCTGTTCGGGTCTGATGGAGTTCCTCGCCTCGGCCCGGCTCCTCACCAAGCCGGCCCTGTTCTTCTACAAGCGCGCCTCACTGATCTGACCCGGACCCACCGACCCGAGCTGACGAGATGACCTACGCCATCACCCAGACCTGCTGCAGCGACGCCACCTGTGTCGCCGTGTGCCCCGTCAACTGCATTCACCCGACGCCGGAGGAACAGGCCTTCGGCAGCACCGAGATGCTGTACGTCGACCCGGCGACCTGCATCGACTGCGGAGCCTGCGCGGATGCCTGCCCGGTCGACGCTGTCTTCCCGGTGGACAGCCTCTTCGGGGCGCAGCAGGAGTACGCCGCGATCAATGCCGCCTACTTCGAGGACCGGGAGCCGGAGCCGGTGGCCGGGCCGAACTTCCATGCCTGGGGCGAGCCGTCGTTCCCGCGCAGCCTGCCGTCCGACTTCGCGCCGATACGGGTGGCGGTCGTCGGCACCGGACCGGCCGGGATGTACGCCGCCGAGGATCTGCTGCTGCACACCAACGCCGAGGTGACCCTGGTCGACCGGCTGCCGGTGGCCGGCGGACTCGTCCGGTACGGCGTCGCGCCCGACCATCCCGCGACAAGGAAGGCCGGCGAGACGTTCGCACGGTTCCACTCGCACCCCCGGGTGCGGATGGCCCTGGGCGTCGAGGTGGGCAGGGACCTCACCGCGCAGGAGCTCGCCGCCCACCATGACGCGGTGATATACGCGGTCGGCGCCTCCACCGACCGGCGGCTCGGTGTGCCGGGCGAGGACTTGCCGGCCAGTATCTCGGCCACCTCGTTCGTGTCCTGGTACAACGCCCACCCCGAGGCACCGGCGGATACCGTGGCCCTGACGGCGGAGCGGGTGGTCGTCGCCGGGAACGGCAACGTCGCGCTCGACGTCGCGCGCATCCTCGTCACGGATCCGGCCGCCCTGGCGGACACGGACATCGCCGATCACGCGCTGGCGGCCCTGCGGGACTCGAAGGTGCGCGAGGTCGTGCTGCTGGGGCGACGCGGCCCCGAGCACGCGGCCTGCACGTCCTCCGAGCTGCTCGCCCTCGCCCATCTGCCGGGTGTGGAACTGGTCGTGGACGACAGCGATCCGAGGACGGGTGCGGCGGTCGACGGCGCCGCACCGGGCGAGAAGGCCGCGCTGCTGAGGAACGCGCGCCGGGAGGCGGTCGACTGGTCGCTCCCTCCGGCCGCGGGACGGCGCATCGTGTTCCGTTTCCACTCGGCCCCGGTGGAGGTGCTCGGCCATGACCGCGTCGAGGCGGTGCGGGTGACGGCGGGCGAGGGCGAGCAGGAGATCGCGGCGGGCCTGTTCCTGCGGGCGATCGGGTACCGGGGTCTGCCGGTGCCGGGACTGCCCTTCGACGAGGCGACCGGTACCGTCCCGCACGAGGGCGGCCGGGTCACGGGCCTGCCGGCCACGTACGTCGTCGGCTGGATCAAGCGCGGCCCGTCGGGCGGCATCGGGGCCAACCGTACCTGCGCCGCCGAGACCGTCGGCGCTCTCCTGGACGATGCCGTCGCAGGGGTGCTGCCCTCCCCCGCGCCCCCGCCCAGGGCGTTCCACCGTCTCGTCCGGAGGCGCGGCCTCGACGTCGTCGACGCCCGGGGCCAGGCGGCCATCGACCGGGCCGAACTGGCGGGCGGCCGCGAGCAGGGCCGTCCACGGGTCAGACTCGCCACGGTGCCCGCGCTGGTCGCGGCGGCGAAGGGCGGCCGCCGGCGACCGCCGGACTGACCGGGCCTGCCGACGACGGATCGTGCGGGATCAGAATTCCTCCGGAGCCGGGACCTGCGCCCTGGCCCGCTTGCCGACGACGGCAGCGGCCGCCACCGCACCGCCCGCGAAGGCCAGAGCCACCGTCCAGGGCCGGTTGAACAGGTGGCAGGTGGCCTGGTCGACGGAGTAGCGGCCGGGGCCGATCAGGCCGATCGCCGCAGCGGTGAAGCCGAGGAAGGCCGGATACTCGTAACCGCCGCCCTGCGCGAAGAATCCGGCGGGCGCGTGGACGGCCACGGCTCCCGCCATGGCACCGGCGGCCGCCGCTCCGGCCGCCGGTGTGGCCAGGCCCAGGGCCAGCAGGACGCCGCCGCCGGCCTCGCCGACTCCGGCCGCGACCGCGCTGTGCTTCGGCGGGTGGAAGCCCATGGCCTCCATCGCGGCGGTGGTTCCCTCGATGCCTCCGCCGCCGAACCAGCCGGCCAGTTTCTGGCTGCCGTGCGCGGCCAGCACCGCGCCGGTTCCGACGCGCAGCAGGAGCAGGCCGAGGTCACGACGGTTCACGCTGCCCATGGGGTCTCCGGGAGGGTTCGGGGCCCGCTGCGAACGAGGGGGCCCGGGTGCGGTGCGCTACGTGTCCACTCTCCGCGCCGCCGCGGCCCCGAGCGGCACGTTGTTACGCCGTCCGCGTGGCCGGACGGGGCGTGACGCGTGGCGCAGTGCGACGTACGCCATTGTGCAACTTGTTGCACAATGGCGTCGCGGTGCTCTAGAACTGGTGCGAAGACACTGCGCGAGGAGCCGCCGCATGAGCCCGTACCCGCATCTGCTGAGCCCGCTCGACCTCGGGTTCACCACCCTCCCGAACCGGGTCCTGATGGGATCGATGCACATCGGCCTGGAGGAGGTCGAGAACGGCTTCGAGCGCATGGCCGCGTTCTACGCCGCCCGCGCCCGGGGCGGCGTGGGCCTCATGGTCACCGGGGGCATCGCGCCGAACGAACAGGGCTGCACGTTCCCCGGGGGCGCGAAGATGACCACAGAGGCGGAGGCGGCGCAGCATGCGCGGGTGACCTCGGCCGTGCATGCGGCGGGCGGCCGGATCGCCATGCAGATCCTGCACTTCGGGCGTTACGCCCACCACCCCGGCCTGGTGGCACCGAGCGCGGTCAAGGCCCCGATCAGTGCGTTCACCCCGCACGCGCTCACCGACGACGAGGTCGAGTCGACCGTCGAGGACTTCGTCACGGCGGCCGTGCTGGCGCGGCGCGCGGGGTACGACGGCGTCGAGATCATGGGCTCCGAGGGCTACTTGATCAATGAGTTCATCGCCTCGGCGACCAACCACCGCGACGACCGGTGGGGCGGCGGTTACGACAACCGCATCCGCTTCCCCGTCGAGATCGTGCGCCGGGTCCGTGAGCGGGTCGGCAGCGACTTCATCCTGATCTACCGGCTCTCGATGCTGGACCTGGTGCCCGGCGGATCGTCGCTGCCGGAGGTCGTGCGGCTCGCCCAGGAGATCGAGGCGGCCGGGGCGACGATCATCAACACCGGCATCGGCTGGCACGAGGCCCGTATCCCCACCATCGCGACGTCGGTGCCGCGCGGCGCCTTCACCTGGGTCACCGAGAAGGTGCGCGGCGCCGTCTCCGTGCCGCTGGTGACGAGCAACCGGATCAACACCCCGGAGGTCGCGGAGGAGATCCTGGCGGCGGGGCGCGCGGACATGGTGTCGATGGCCCGGCCGTTCCTCGCCGATCCGGACTTCGTCGTGAAGGCGAGCGAGGGCCGCGCGGACGCCATCAACACCTGTATCGGCTGCAATCAGGCCTGCCTGGACCACATCTTCAGCGGCCAGGTCACCTCGTGTCTGGTCAATCCGCGGGCCTGCCACGAGACGGAGCTCACGCTGTCACCGACGAGGACCCGCAAGCGGATCGCGGTCGTCGGTGCCGGTCCCGCCGGGCTGGCGTGTGCGGTGACGGCGGCCGAGCGCGGTCACGAGGTGACGCTCTTCGACGCGGCCGACGAGATCGGCGGGCAGCTCGATGTGGCGCGCCGGGTGCCCGGCAAGGAGGAGTTCAACGAGACGCTGCGCTACTTCCGCACCCGGCTGGCGGAGGAGAAGGTCGAGCTCCGGCTCGGTGCCCCGGCCACCTCTGGGCAGCTCGACGGCTTCGACGAGATCGTCCTGGCCACCGGGGTCGCTCCCCGCACCCCCGCGATCCCGGGCGTCGGCCACCCGAGCGTCGTGAGCTACCTCGACGTCCTGCGCCACGGGGCGCCGGTGGGCGACCGCGTCGCCCTCGTCGGGGCGGGCGGGATCGGTTTCGACGTGGCCGAGTTCCTGACCGACGGCGGGGACGGCGCGAGCCTGGACCCCGAGGTGTTCTTCCGGCAGTGGGGTGTCGACACCGAGTACCGGGAGCGGGGCGGACTGGGCACCGCCGAGCGCCCGGAGCCGCCGCGCACGGTCCATCTGCTCCAGCGCAAGGCGAGCAAGGTCGGTGCGGGGCTCGGCAGAACCACTGGGTGGATCCACCGCACCGAACTCCGGCACCGCGGCGTCACCATGCTGGCGGGCGTGGGTTACGACCTGATCGACGACGCCGGTCTGCATGTCACGGTCGACGGCGAGCAGCGGTTGCTGCCGGTGGACACGGTGGTGCTGTGCGCGGGCCAGGAGCCCCGGCGGGACCTGTACGAGGAACTGCTCGCCGCGGGCCGTCCCGCGCATCTGATCGGCGGCGCGGATGTCGCGGCCGAGCTGGACGCCAAGAGGGCGATCCGCCAGGGCACGGAACTCGCCGCCGCGCTCTGAGCAGGCGCCTCTCGACGGCCCGCGGCCGCGGGCCCGCCCGCCCGGCCGTCCTTAGGATGCACCCCATGTCACTCCCGCACGCGATCCTCACCGCCCTGCTCGAAAAGCCTTCTTCGGGGCTGGAGCTGACCCGCAGGTTCGACCGGTCGATCGGCTACTTCTGGTCGGCCACGCACCAGCAGATCTACCGGGAGCTGGGAAAGCTGGAGCAGGCCGGGCAGATCAGGGCGCTCGTGCCGGCGCAGTCCGCGCGGGGGCAGAAGAAGGAGTACGAGGTGCTGCCGGCGGGCCGCGAGGCGCTGTCCGCCTGGGTGGCCCGCCCGGAGGACCCGAGACAGGTGCGCGACCCGCTGCTGCTGCGGATGCGGGCGGCGGCGGTCGTCGGAGCGCCCGGCCTGGACGCGGAGCTGCGCCGGCATCTGGCGCTGCACCGGCGGCAGCTCGCGGAGTACCTGGCGATCGAGGAACGGGACTTCCCGCCGGAGCGCACCGCGGCCGAGGACCGGCTGCGGCATCTGGTGCTGCGGGGAGGCATCGATCTGGAGAACTTCTGGATCGGCTGGCTGACCCGCGCGCTGGCCGATGACGCCGTGCCGGCGGCGCCCGAGCCGGAGTAGGCGGACCGGGCGGGAGCCTCGCCTCATGCTTCAGGACGGGGCGGGAGCCTGAGGATCCGGTTCAGGACCGGCCGGCCCTGATCCGCCGGAGGTGTCCGTGTTGCGGGCGGAGGGCGCGCGGGCTCCTGATGACGACGCGCGACGGTGCGGCGGGAGCGGGCGTGGCCGCAGCGGCGGCGGGTGCCGTGCCGGCCTGTGCGCGGCTGAGCAGGAACACTCCGCGTACCGCGGCGGCCGCGCCCAGCAGCGCCGGGACGAGGCTGATCGTCCCGCCCTGGAGGCGTTCCCCGAGCAGGGCCAGGCCGATGGCCGCCGCGGCGACCGGATTGGCGAGGGTGACGACGGCGAGCGGTGCGCCGAGGCCGCCGCGGTAGGCGGTCTGGGAGAGGAGCAGCCCGCCCATCGCGAACGCCGACACGAGCACGGCGACGACCACCAGGCGCCAGGTGAACAGCGGGCCCGTGGTGTGGTCGGTGACGGCGACGGTCAGCGTCTGGGTGAGCGCGGAGGCTACACCGGAGGTGATGCCGGAGGCCGCCGCGTGCCGCAGCCCCGGGCGGGCGCCCGGCCGGCTGAGGCCCGCGACGACCGCCATGGTTCCGGCGCCGACGGCCAGGGCCTCGACCAGGGTGAGGGTCTCGTGCGGGGCGGAACCGCCCGCGGTCATCAGCAGGGCGCCGAGGCCGAGCAGGGTGAGCAGGGTGCCGCGCCATTCGGTCGTGGAGACGCGGCGTCCGGCCGCGCGGGCGCCCAGCGGGACGGCTGCCACCAGGGTGAGGGCGCCGAGCGGCTGGACGAGGGTGAGCGGGCCGTAGTTCAACGCGGCGACGTGCAGCAGCGCGCCGCCGGCGTTCAGCCCGACGGCCGACCACCATGCGCCGCGCCCGAGCAGCCGGAGCGTCCCCGTCCCGGGTGCGGTGCGCCCGGCGAGCCGTGCCTGTGCCACCGCGGCCGACGCGTAGGCGGCGGCGGAGACCAGGGACAGCGCGACGGCGATCAGGGTGGCGTTCATCGTCCGGCTCCGGACGGGGCGTAGGACGGGGAGCGGCCGTTGGCCTGTGCGGGGGTGGAGTAGCCGGTGGCGGCCGGCCAGGGGATGTGCGCCCGGACCGGTTCCGCGCGCGGGAGGCGCAGGGCGGCGAGAGCGACCGCGAGCAGTGCGGCCACCACGATCGAGTCGAGCCAGTAGTGGTTGGCGGTGCCGACTATGACGAACAGGGTGATCGCCGGGTGCAGCAGCCACAGCCAGCGCCACCGGGAGCGGGTCGCGACGACCAGGCCGACACCCACCATGACCGCCCAGCCGAAGTGCAGTGAGGGCATCGCCGCGAACTGGTTCGCCATCGAGTCGGTGGCGGGCGTCGCCCCGTACACCGTCGGCCCGTACACCTGCCCGGTGTCCACCAGCCCGGTCGCGGCGAGCAGCCGCGGCGGGGCGAGCGGGAAGACCAGGTGCAGGGCGAGCGCGGCGCCGGTGAGTGCGGCGAGGACGCGCCGCGACCAGATGTAGTGCCGGGGGCGGCGCCAGTAGAGATAGCCGAGGAAGAGCAGGGTGGCCGGGAAGTGCACGGTCGCGTAGTAGGTGTTCGCCAGGTGGATCAGCGTCTCGTTGTGGAGCAGCAGGCCCTGTACGGCTCCCTCGCCGGGCAGGGGCACGGCGCGTTCGAGGTCCCAGACCCGTCCGGCGTTGTGGAACGCCTCATCGACGTGACCGTTGGCCGCCTGGCGGCCGAACTTGTAGATCACGAAGAGTCCTACGACGAGAAGCAGCTCGCGGACGAGGGGCGGTCGGGCAGAACTGTCCGGCTCCCGATCTGCGGGCCTGCTACCGGCGAACATCACCCGGTGCCCCTTTGCTGACGAAGCGGTGTTACGGCGGCATGGACCGGTCCATGCCGTATCGATACGCCAGTGTACCGATACGCGAACGTATCGGAACACTTGCGTATCGGTACACTGGCGTATCGATGGACCTCGTCGCAGAGTCGCAGAGAGGGAACGCGCATGTCGTCGCAGGAAACCGAGCAGGAGACGGCCCCCGCGCCACGCCGCTCGAAGATCACGCCGGAGCGGGCACAGGAGCTCTACACGGCCGTCCTCGACATGCTCAGGGAGAGCGGCTACGAGTCACTCACCATGGAGGGTGTCGCCTCCAGGTCGCGCTGCGGCAAGTCGACGCTCTACCGTCAGTGGGGTTCCAAGCCGGAGCTGGTCGTCGCCGCCCTGCACGGCACCCGGCGCGGACTGCTGCCGAGGATCGACACGGGCACCCTGGCGGGAGACCTGCGCGAGGCGGCGAAGGCCATCGGTGAGGGTTCCGGACGCGACACCCCGCTGATGCTGGCCCTGAGTCACGCCGCGCTCCAGAGTCCGGAGCTGCTGTGCGCGCTGCGCGAAGCGCTGATCCTGCCGGAGCTGGCGGCGCTGGACGCCATGGTCGGACGCGGCGTGGAGCGAGGCGAGGTGGCGGCGGACAACCCCGCCGTGGAGTTCGTCTCCGCGCAGCTGCTGGGCGTGATGCGCGCCCGGCCCCTGCTCGAAGGGGCCTACGCGGATGAGACCTTCCTCGTCCGCTTCGTGGAGGGCGCGGTCTTTCCCGCACTCGGACTGGACGCCACGGCGTCCGGGTCCTGACAGACGTGGGCCGTCGTCCCAGCGGATGACGACGGCCCGCCCGCGCCGCACCGTGGGGACGGGGGCGGCGCACCGTCCGGGCGGCCGGTGACTTCTTCGGAGGTCACCGGCCGCCCGTTTTCGTGCGCCCGCTCCGCCGGTATCCGTCACCCCCGCGCACCCAACCCTTCTCGTCCTCTTGACGATATGGTGCGATCCCCGCTATCGTCCCCATTATCGTCTCAATGACGAAAACAAGGGGGTCCTCTCATGGCCGACATCACCAGGCGCTTCGGCTGGCGCCATCTGCGTTCCGCGCCCACCGCTCACATCCGCCACCACAAGCGCGGCCGGCTCGCCCACGACGGAGCGGGACTGAGCTTCTGGTACCGGTCGCTCAGTGCCGCGCTCTCCGAGGTGCCGGTCAACGACCGTGAGCTGGCCATGGCCTTCCACGCCCGTACGGCCGACTTCCAGGACGTGACCGTGCAGGCCACCGTGACGTACCGCATCAGCGATCCGGCCGAGGCGGCCGCGCGCCTGGACTTCTCCGTCGACCCGGACTCCGGCGTCTGGCGCGGCGCACCGCTGGAACAGATCGCGACGCTGCTCACGGAGACGGCCCAGCAGCACACCCTGGACGTGCTGGCCCGCACCCCGCTGGCCGGTGCGCTGGTCGACGGCGTCGCCGCGGTACGCGAACGCGTCGCCGCGGGCCTGGCCGACGAGCCCCGGCTGCCCGCGACCGGGATCGAGGTCGTGGCGGTACGCGTCGTCGCCATCCGGCCCGAGGCCGAGGTGGAGCGGGCCCTGCGCACCCCCGCCCGCGAGCAGATCCAGCAGGAGGCCGACCGGGCGACGTACGAACGGCGGGCCGTGGCCGTCGAGCGCGAGCGGACCATCGCCGAGAACGAGCTCGCCAGTCAGATCGAACTCGCGCGCCGCGAGGAGCAGTTGGTCGAGCAGCGCGGCACCAACACCCGGCGCGAGGCGGAGGAGAACGCGGCGGCCGACGGCGTACGCGCCGAGGCCGAGGCGGCGCGCAAGGTGCGCCTCGCCCGTGCCGAGGCCGAATCGGCGCGCGAGATCGGCGCGGCCCGCGCCGAGTCCCAGGCGGCCTGGCTGCGGGTGCACGGAGAGGCGGAGGCCGTCACCCTGCACGCGCTGGCGGCCACCCGGCTCGCGGAGAACCTGCCGCGCATCGACAGCCTCACCCTCTCGCCCGATGTCCTCACCGGCCTGCTCACCAAGCTCGGCCGGCCCACCCCGGAGACCCGGGCATGAGCCTGGCCCCGAGAGCTGTTCTGGTGCACCGCACCACCGAGTACGAGGAGTTGCTCGCCCGGCACGGCACCCACGGCCAGGCGGCGTTCTTCCTGACGAGCCGGGGCCGGTCCATCGAGGAGGTCGCCCGGCGCCACGAGCGGAGCCGGCAGGCGCTCGCCGATGTGGCGGCGGCCGTTCCGCTGCAGTGGCGCCAGTCGCGGGTGGAGCGCCAGGACCTGGACCGGTTCCTGTTCGCACCCGAGGACGTGGTGGTCGTCGTCGGCCAGGACGGCCTGGTCGCCAACGCCGCCAAGTACCTCTCCGGCCAGCCGGTCGTCGGCATCGACACCGATCCCGGCCGCAATCCCGGAGTGCTGGTCCGCCACCGGCCCGCCGACGCGGCCGCGCTGCTGCGGGCGGCCGTGACGCCGGGCGGCACGGCGGACGAGCTCACCATGGTCGAGGCGGTGGCCGACGACACCCAGCGGCTGCTGGCCCTCAACGAGATCTACCTCGGCCCGTCCGGACACCAGACGGCCCGCTACCGGCTCGGCCCGGACACGGCGGACTCCCCCGCCGAACCGCAGGCCTCCTCCGGGGTCCTGGTCGGTACCGGCACCGGCGCCACCGGCTGGCTGCGCTCCGTGTGGCAGGAGCGTCGCAGCCCGCTCGCCCTGCCGGGCCCCACGGACTCCCGGCTGCTCTGGTTCGTCAGGGAGGCCTGGCCGTCGCCGGTCACCGGCACCTCGCTGGTCTCGGGCGAGCTGGGACTCGGGCAGGGGCTGCGGCTGACCGTGGAGTCCGACCGGGTGGTGGTCTTCGGTGACGGCATGGAGGCGGACGCGCTGGAGCTGACGTGGGGGCAGACCGTGCGGCTCGGCATCTCACCCACGTCACTGCGGCTGACCGTGTGACCGCCGCCGGGGCAGCCCTCCCCGTGGCGCGCCGTAGGCTCGACGCCCGTACCGGACCACCGGTCACCGATCATCACGAGGAGCGTCATGAACAGCGCTGCGGCGTCGCAGGTCCCCGCCCGCAACTCAGAACCGCCACTGGCCCAGGCCGCGCTGGGCGTGGGCGTGATCGTGCAGGACACACAGGGGCGCATCCTGCTCGGCCGGCACCACAGCGGCACCTGGGAGCTGCCCGGCGGGAAGGTCGATCCGACGCACGAGTCCATCGCGGCGGCGGCCGTGCGGGAGCTCCGCGAGGAGACGGGGCTCGCGGTCACCGAGCGCGACATGGGCGTCTTCGCGATGCTGCACGACGTGGTCGGCGGGATCAACCGGGTATCGATGGCCGCCCTGGTCACGGTTGACTCCGGCAGCCCGCAGGTGACCGAACCCCATCTCATCAGCGCCTGGCAGTGGGTCCGGCCCGAGGCGCTGCCGACCCCGCTGTTCGACCCCTCGGCACAGATCCTCGCGGCCTGGCGCCCCGACCTCGGCATCGAGCACCCGCCGGCCCACCGGCTCTCCGTACTGCCCGAGGATACAAAGGTGAAACCCTAAATCATTTATTCATTTGCCTAGGGGTCATAGGCAGAGTTAGCGTCGGTCACATGAAGGCCGTGACCGAACAGGACATCCGCGCATCGTTCATCAATTGCTCCAAGGGGGAGGCCAAGCGCCTGCCGCTCCCCCGGGATCTCGAGGAGCTGCCGTGGGAGGACCTGGACTTCCTCGGCTGGCGTGATCTCTCCGCTCCCGGGCGCAGCTACATCGTCACCGAGCACGACGGACAGCCCGCGGGCATCACGCTGCGCTTCCCCTCCCAGCAGCGCGGCTTTCTGCACCGCAGCATGTGCTCGCTCTGCCTGACCACGCACCCGGGCAGCGGGGTCTCGCTGATGACCGCCCGCAAGGCCGGACCGGCGGGGCGCGAGGGCAATTCGGTCGGCTTGTACATGTGCACCGACCTGGCCTGCTCGCTCTACGTGCGGGGGAAGAAGGCCGTGCCCTCGGGCGCCCGCTTCAAGGAGTCACTGACGTTGGAGGAGCAGATCGCCCGCACCACGGCCAACCTCTCCGCGTTCGTGGCCAAGCTCTTCGGCTGAGAGGCGGACACCCGTGCCCGCCCGGCGGTCCGGATGCCGGGCGGGCACGGGGCCCGGACCGACGGTCAGCCGTCGCGCGCGGTGCGCTTGCCGAAGACCGCTTTGTAGTCCGGTGAGGCGTTCCGCCCGGCGGGGACACCGCCTCGTACGGTGCCCTGGTTCACCAGCTCGACCGAGTCGGGTCCGACACCGCTCTGTTCGGCGGTGACCGCCAGCGCGACGGTGTTGTCGCCGTCGGCCTTCAGGAAGCCGGACGGGATGACGAACTCCCGCTGAGGACCGACATTGTTGACGAACTGACCGGTGTTCCAGCCGTTGACGAAGATCTGGACACGGTACTTGTCCGCCGTGCCCCCGTCGTCGTTGATCCGCAGACCGACCGCCGTGTCCGAGCCCTTGGGCAGGTCGAGCCGGACCGTGGTGCGATACCACTGGACACCCGGGCGGCCGCTCTTGAGCGAGCCCGTCCGCGCCCATGACGACTCCGGTGCGCCCGGCAGATGCCAGCCCATGCGCTCTCCGTACAGGCCTCCGTTGTTGTAGAGCCCGCGAGCGGTGTCGACGGGCTTCGGCCCGCCGGCGGCGCCCTGGATCCGCCAGTCGACCTTGCCGGCTCCGGCGACCTCGACGTCGGCCAGACCCCGTCCTCCCTTGGACCGGCCGTCGGAACTCCAGTCCTCGTACTGGCCCATGTTCCGCACGAGGACCGCCAGCACGGCGGGCTTGCCGGGCTCGGTCAATCCCGCCGGAACGGCGTGGGTGGCGGTTCCGTCGCCCTGGGCTCCGAGGTAGCGGCCGTTCAGCCAGACGAGGGCGTGACCCGCCGTGCCGGTCTTCACCGTGACCTTGACGGTGCTGCCCGCGGCGGTGGGCGTGTAATGGCCCCGGTACCAGGTGTCGCCCTCGTGGAATCCGTACTCGTCCGTGTCGAGGACGACGCCGGATGCCGCGCCCGGCCCGTGCATCGGGTTCGCGGCCGTGGTCCGGTCCGCCTTCGTCCAGCCCGAATCGTCGAATCCGGTCGCACGTTCGGGATCCGAGGCCGCGGTGCGCCAGGTGTTCAGTGCCGGCAGCGACACGGCCGCGGGACCCGGCAGATCCGCGACGAGCGCTCCGGCCTTGTCCCGGCTCGCAGGCAGCGGGCGGCCGTTCCAGGTGAGGACGTCCACGCCGGTGGGAGCGAAGACCCTCAGCCGGCCGGCCCGGCGGGTGTCACCCGTCAGATCGAGCCGGGATCCGGTGAGCCTGGCGGTACGGGCGAGTTCCGGGCCGAGGACCAGCACATCGCTGTTCCCGGCGTCGAGCTGCCAGGTGTCCGCGACGGCGTCACGGTCAAGGATCACGACGGTGAGTTCGCTGCCGCCGCCGGTGATACGTACCGTCCGGGTGTCGCCGTGCACGTAGTTGAGCCGCAGATCCTTGCGCTCCGGATCCCAGGTGCTCTCCACCGGGGTGCCGTCGAGTGCGGTGACCTCGGGCTTGTTCGGGTAGCGCAGGACGGTCTCGCCGTCCGTGCCCTTCGCCCCGTCCAGGACGAGGAGATCGCGTCCGGCGTTCAGCCGGGTGAGCACCTGGGAGGTGGAGTAGACGAGCCGGTGCGTTCCGAAGGCGTAGTCCGCCACCAGGGTCTCGGCGTCACGCCCGTCCACGGTGATCGCGGTGTCCGGCTTCTGCGGGACGCGCGGGTAGGCGGTGTCGCCCGTGGGCGTTCCCGCGCTCGGGTTCGTGTCGATGGCGTCGACGGAGACGAACGTTCCCTGAGAGGCGGATGTGCCCTTCTCGCCGGTGGCGACGATCTTGAGGGTGTGTGATCCGTCGCCGAGACCGTTCGCCTCGTACTGCACACGCCGGAATTCGGGGGACGCGGCGTAGCTGTCGACGGTCGCCTTCTTGACGCCGTCGATGTACACGTCAGCGGTGCCGTGGTTGGAGGAGTCCGGTCCGATCCAGCGCACGGCCGGCCCGTCGAAGGCGACCTCGACGCTGTCGCCGGCCGTGGCGGAGAACGTCTCGTCGTTCCGGTAGTCCCCGCCGGTCCAGGATTCGCCGGTGGCGTGCTCCCAGGAGCCGGTGAACTTCAGCGCTCCGGTGTCCGAGTCGTTCCACCGGTAGGTGGCGTCCTCCGGCGGTCCGGGAGGGTCTGCCAGGTCCAGCGGGAAGGTGACGCGGCTGGTCGAGGTGTCGTTGGAATCGGGATGCCGCAGCGTGATCAGCCGCATGCCGTTGCCCGATACGGACGTGTCGCCCGCGTGCTCGGTGGACAGGCGCTGCTGGGCCTTGACGGGGCCGCCGCCCGTGACGGTGACCGGCGGGGCGGTGACGGCGTCGGCGGAGGCGATCGGCTTCACGGCGTTCTGCAGGTAGCCGAATTCCTTCTGGACGGCGAGCTTGGGGGTGACGGCGCGGTTCTCGGAGATCGCGGCGCCGTAGTCGTAGGAGGTGAACCCGGAGCCGGGGTCGCCGGTCCATCCCCAGTTCGTCCCGCCGTACTCCATGTAGGAGTTGTACAAGGAGCCCCTGTACGCCGCTCCCCCGCTGCTCCAGCGGATGGTGGACGCGGGCCGGCTCGGGCGCAAGACGGGCTCGGGCTTCTACCCGTACGCCTGACAGTCCGTACGCGGGCCCGGCGCTGAAGCCGCCGGGCCCGTGGAGGCACGTTTCCCGAGGTCAGGACCGTGCGCGGCCCCGAAGAGCCTCGTCTTCTACTGCCGATCCGACGCCGTGCCGGAGCGCTACGGAGCGACGGCGCGGATGGGCGGGCCCGAAGCTCTGGGCCTTTCAGCGCTGTCGCAGCCTTCCCTGCTTGTACTGCGAAAGCTCCCTCGGATGTCCCTCCGACAGAGCTGAAAGTCCCTGAAAAGTCCCTAGCGACTCGGACCCCGGACCTACGCCTTACGAGACCGAAAACGACTAGCTTGACTCTGTCGGGGATCTTGGAATTCCTCGGTGCAGCAGCATGATCAACGGGCATGCTCGGGTAGTTCCGCCGACCGATGCAGCTGTCGAGGTGCCCGTTGTCCCTTCGCCCCCGTTCCGGTGAGCAAGTCCCTTCTCTGACCGCGCGGATCGCGCGGGCGAGCAATCCGGGCGGTACGACGGCGATATGGGTACGCGACCGCCTCGATGGGCTGTGGAGCGACGAGGACTTCGCCGACTGGTACCCACGGGATGGGCGCCCGGGGCTCTCGCCTGCTCAACTGGCCACCGTCTGTGTGCTGCAGTTCCTGCTCGGCCTGTCGGACCGGCAGGCCGCCGAGGCAGTCCGCTGTCGCATCGACTTCAAGTACGCCATGGCGATGGAACTGGACGATCCCGGGTTCCATCACAGCGTGCTGGCCGACTTCCGCGACCGTCTCGCCGAAGGCGACCGCGCTGACCGCC
>NZ_JBIUXR010000015.1:0-264227 GCF_044744085.1 Streptomyces sp. NPDC087428 | reverse complement strand
ACGGTCTGCCCAAGTACAACGAGTACAAGAAGGCCGACAGCGACCACCTGCTGGAGACCACCGGCCGCGAGCTCCGCAAGCTCATGAGCTGGGTCAACGACGACGACGCGTAACACCGATGCCTCAAGGGCGGGTCCCCGGACCCGCCCTTGAGGCGTCAGCCCTGCTTCACCGCTGGAAGAGGCGGCGTCGTACGTGTGTACAAGTCGTCCAGCCTCATGCGGGTGATCCTTCCAACGGGGCGCAGTATGCGTCGCCGCGCATGACTACACTTCTGCACACATACACGCGTCAGGCCCACAGTGTCGTGCGTCTTCCACGCGGCAAGCCCCTCCACCGCCTGCGGCCGTCGGGACGGCCGTCCGCACTGGACCTGTGAGGACTCACGTGAGCTCGAAACCTGTCGTACTCATCGCTGAAGAGCTGTCGCCCGCCACGGTGGACGCCCTGGGCCCGGACTTCGAGATCCGGCACTGCAACGGCGCGGACCGCGCCGAGCTTCTCCCCGCGATCGCCGATGTCGACGCCATCCTGGTGCGCTCCGCCACCAAGGTCGACGCCGAGGCCATCGCCGCCGCGAAGAAGCTGAAGGTCGTCGCCCGCGCGGGCGTCGGTCTGGACAACGTCGACGTCTCCTCGGCCACCAAGGCCGGTGTGATGGTCGTGAACGCGCCGACCTCCAACATCGTCACCGCCGCCGAGCTGGCCTGCGGTCTGCTGGTCGCCACCGCGCGCAACATCCCCCAGGCCAACACCGCCCTCAAGAACGGCGAGTGGAAGCGCTCCAAGTACACCGGCGTCGAGCTGAGCGAGAAGACCCTCGGTGTCGTCGGCCTCGGCCGCATCGGCGTCCTGGTCGCGCAGCGCATGTCGGCCTTCGGCATGAAGATCGTCGCCTTCGACCCCTACGTGCAGCCGGCGCGTGCCGCGCAGATGGGCGTCAAGCTCCTCTCGCTGGACGAGCTGCTTGAGGTCTCCGACTTCATCACCGTGCACCTCCCCAAGACCCCGGAGACGCTCGGCCTGATCGGCGACGAGGCGCTGCACAAGGTGAAGCCCTCGGTGCGGATCGTCAACGCCGCACGCGGCGGCATCGTCGACGAGGAGGCGCTCGCCTCCGCCCTCAAGGAGGGCCGCGTCGCCGGAGCCGGCCTCGACGTGTACACCAAGGAGCCCTGCACGGACTCCCCGCTGTTCCAGTTCGACCAGGTCGTCTGCACCCCGCACCTCGGCGCCTCCACCGACGAGGCCCAGGAGAAGGCGGGCATCGCGGTCGCCAAGTCGGTGCGCCTCGCGCTCGCCGGTGAGCTCGTCCCGGACGCGGTCAACGTCCAGGGCGGCGTCATCGCCGAGGACGTCCGTCCCGGACTGCCGCTCGCCGAGAAGCTCGGCCGGATCTTCACCGCGCTCGCGGGCGAGGTCGCGGCCCGCCTCGACGTCGAGGTGTACGGCGAGATCACCCAGCACGATGTCAAGGTGCTCGAACTCTCCGCGCTCAAGGGCGTCTTCGAGGACGTGGTCGACGAGACCGTGTCGTACGTGAACGCCCCGCTGTTCGCGCAGGAGCGCGGTGTCGAGGTCCGCCTCACCACCAGCTCCGAGTCGCCCGACCACCGCAACGTGGTCACCGTCCGCGGCACGCTCGCCAACGGCGAGGAGGTCGCGGTCTCCGGCACGCTGGCCGGCCCCAAGCACCTCCAGAAGATCGTCGCGATCGGCGACCACGACGTGGACCTGGCGCTCGCCGACCACATGGTCGTGCTGCGCTACGACGACCGCCCCGGTGTCGTCGGCGCGGTCGGCAAGATCCTCGGTGAGGCCGGGCTGAACATCGCCGGCATGCAGGTCTCGCGGGCCGACGTGGGCGGCGAGGCGCTCGTCGTCCTCACCGTCGACGACGACGTCCCGCCGTCGGTGCTGGCCGAGATCTCGGCCGAGATCGGCGCGGCCTCGGCCCGTTCGGTGAACCTCACCGACTGAGTCCCCTCCGCAACCTCCGTACCCGGCATCTAGACGTGTGTCTTACACAGACGTCTGCGTGCCGGGTACGCTGCTGTCATGGGACATCGTGAGGATCTGCTCGAAGGCGCCAAGGCTTGCCTGCTGGAGAAGGGGTACGCCCGGACGACGGCACGCGACATCGTGGCTGCCTCCGGTACGAACCTCGCCTCCATCGGCTACCACTACGGCTCCAAGGAAGCCCTGCTCAACCTCGCCTTCATCAAGGTGACGGAGGAGTGGGGCGACGTGCTGACCGACGGGGCCGAGGGCGCCGCCGCCGGTGAGGACACGTCCAGGGCCCCGCTCGACCAGTTCCGCGACACCTGGGAGCGGGTGATCGGCAGCTACGAGCAGACCCGCTCGGTCTGGCAGCTCCAGATGGAGGTCATCTCCAGGATCGACACCGACCCCGAACTGCAGAAGGCCCTGGCCGGCCCGCAGCGCGAGGGCCGGAACGGGCTCGCCGAGAACATGCTGGGCATCGACCCGGAGACCGATCCCGAGCGGGCGCGGGTGGCCGGACTGTTCTGTCAGGCGCTGCTCGCCGGTGTGATGGTCCAGTGGATGATGGACCGTGACTCGGCGCCGTCCGCGAAGGACCTGACGGACGGACTGAAGGTGGTCCTGGAGGGCCGGGAGCGGTAGTGGCGGCGCCACGAGCGGCCCTGTTGCCGGTGATGTGGTGGGCGACCGGCAACAGGGGGCACAGGTACAGCGGTTGATACGTGAAGTGGGGTGCTGCGAGATGGTGTTTCGTACGGCCGACGGGCCCGTGCGGCTCCCGCGCGGCGTGAGCGGGGCCGTGCGGTGAGCGTCCGGGCCGGGGAGACGTTCGACGTCGTGCGGGCCGTCACCGACATCGAGACGCTGCTCGCCGCTCCGCTGCCGGACATCGGGCCGACGGTGGCCGAAGGCGACCCGGACACGGGGGAGTGGACGGTGACCGCCGGCGAGGGCTTCCGGATCGTCCCGCTCTGGGAGAGCGACTCCCTCGACGGGATGCACGGCGCCGAGTGGGACGACGCGATCGAGGCCGCGGAGGCGAAGCTCGCCTCGCTCGTGGCGGTACTGGACAGCCGCTGGGGCGCTCACCGCCAGGTGGCGGTGCATGTGGCGCTCCTCCTGGAACAGGACGGGGAGCCGGTGCCCGCGCTGTTCCAGGCGCTGCTCGACGAGGACTGCCACGGCGACCTGGCGGTGTGGGGTCCGGTGTCCGGCCAGGGGCGCTGGGCCGGGGTGAGCGTCGGACACAGCGACGGGGACGCGCCGCTGGTCATGGCCGCCGTCGTCAGCGACCACCCGGTCGTCGCTCCCGAGCCGCCGTCCTGGCTGTAGGGCCTCGCCCCGGCAGGGGCGGGGGCAGGGACCTCAGAGCCGGGCCGCCTTCAGCGCCATGTGCAGCAGCAGCCGGTCCTCGCCGTCGTTCAGGTCCAGGCCGGTGAGCTGCTGGACCCGGGAGAGGCGGTAGTAGAGCGTCTGGCGGTGGATGCCCAGCTCGCCGGCGGTCCGGGACGCCTGTCCCGCGCAGTCGAGGAACACCTCGGCGGTACGGGCCAGATCCCGGTGCGCCGGGGTGAGCAGGGGGCGGACCGTGTGGTCGGGCGCCGTGCCGGGGGCGAGCGCGGTCAGCAGACGGTACGGGCCGATGGCCGACCACTGGGCGACCGGGCCGAACCGGGACTCCGCCGCTGCCGCCCGGTTCGCGGCGGATGCCTCGTGCCAGGCGTCGGCCAGCTCCGCCAGGCCCCGGCGCGGCACCGCGATCCCGGCGGTGGCGGCAGCCCCTGCGGCAGCCCCCGCGGTGGCGCGCAGCCGGTCGGCGGCGGCGAGTGCCGGGTCCAGGACGTCGGGGGAGCGGAGCCGGACCAGCGCGGCCAGGGCGGCGGTGCCCGCCCCGTCGGCGGACGGGGTGCCGGACAGGGCCGCCGCCGAGGGCACCGTGCGCGCCGAGGGCGGATCGTCCGTCCACGGGGTCACGCACACCACGGTGTGCAGCCCCTCCGCGTCCTGGCCGAGCGCCTCGCTGAGCGCGGCCACCGCCATGTCGCGCTGCCAGCCGCGCCCCGCCGTGAGGACCGCGCCGAACTCCCGTGACAGGTCCGTGCCCGCCCGCGCCTCGTCGGAGAGCAGCGCCCCGATCCGGGCCGCCACCTCCATCGCCGCGTCGAGTTGCCGGTCGGTCGGCCGGGGGTCGGCGTCCAGCAGCCATACGTAGCCGAGCACCACACCCCGATGGCGCACCGGAAGACAGATCCGGTCCCGGTTGACGCCGGCCTCCGGGGCGGCCGGGATGCGGACGGGGCCGGTGGCGCGGGTGATGCCGAAGTTCTCGAACCAGGCGCGGACCGCCGGGGTCGAGCGGCGGGTCAGGATCGACCGGGTGCGCACCGGGTCCATGGACGCGTCGTCGCTGTCGTGGGCGCCGAAGGCGACCAGGCCGAAGTCCCGGTTCTCCAGCGTCGCGGGCGCGCCGAGCAGCCCCGAGATCTCGTCGACCAGCTCCTGGTAATCGCCCTTCACCCGGCCATTCTCGCACCCCTTCAGACATATGTCTGAGATCCAGGGCACGGATGCGTGACAGCTGTCGATGGCCCAGGATCGGAGAGATCCTTAGATTTCACGGTGGTTCTCCGTGCTGTACCGCTTCTGTTCCTTATGTTTCATTTGCGGCGGTACGGCCTTCGTTCGTACTTTCCGTGGAGGTGCCCCGTGCTGGGTCCCGTGATTCTCGCCGCGTCCCGCAGCGACAAGATGCGCCGCTTCATCTCGGCAGCCCCGGGCACCAAGCAGGTCGTCGGCCGGTTCATCGCCGGTGAGACGGTCGAGCAGGTCGTCCCGATCATCGAGGACGCCGCCGGCAAGGGCCTCGAAGTCACCATGGACGTGGTCGGTGAGGACATCACCACGCCCGAGCAGGCCGCCGCGGCCCGGGACGCCTACCTGGAGCTCATCGGCCGCCTCAAGGACCTCGGTCTGGGCACCAGGGCCGAGATGTCCGTCAAGCTCTCCATGTTCGGCCAGGCGCTGGAGGGCGGTCACGAGCTGGCCCTCGCCAACGTCCGCCCGGTCGTCGAGGCCGCCGCCGAGATCGGCACCACGGTCACCCTGGACGCCGAGGACCACACCACCCTCGACTCGATGTTCGCCATCCACGAGGAGCTGCGGAAGGACTTCCCGCAGACCGGATGCGTCATCCAGGCCTACCTCTTCCGCACCGAGGAGGACGCCCGCCGCCTCGCCGCCGCCGGCAGCCGCGTCCGCATCGTGAAGGGCGCCTACAAGGAGCCCGCCTCCGTCGCGTACCAGGACAAGGCCGAGACCGACAAGGCGTACGTCCGCATCCTGCGGACGCTGATGGACGGCGAGGGCTACCCGATGATCGGGTCCCACGACCCGCGTCTGATAGCCATCGCCCAGGAGCTGGGCCGCAAGGCCGGCCGCAAGCTGGACGAGTACGAGTTCCAGATGCTGTACGGCATCCGCAGCGAGGAGCACATCCGGCTCGCGGCCGAGGGCCACCGGATGCGCGTCTACACCGCCTACGGCACCGACTGGTACGGCTACTTCATGCGCCGCCTCGCGGAGAAGCCGGCCAACCTGCTGTTCTTCGGCCGCTCCATTCTCACCAAGGGCTGAGCCCCCTCCCCCTCCCTACCTAAGGAGCAACGGAACTCATGGACGCTGTGACCCAGGTCCCCGCGCCGGTCAACGAGCCGGTCCACTCCTACGCCCCGGGCTCCCCGGAGCGCGCCCGCCTGGAGGCGAAGCTCAAGGAGCTCAGCCAGAACCCGATCGACCTGCCGATGACCATCGGCGGCGAGAAGCGGATGGGCGGCGGCGAGCGCTTCGACGTCGTGCAGCCCCACAACCACAAGGCCGTCATCGGTACGTTCGCCGGCGCCACAGAGCAGGACGCCAAGGACGCGGTCGACGCCGCCCTCGCCGCCGCTCCGGCCTGGCGCGCGATGGCCTTCGACGACCGCGCCGCGATCATCCTGCGCGCCGCCGAGCTGCTCGCCGGCCCCTGGCGCGAGACGCTGGCCGCCTCCACGATGCTCGGCCAGGGCAAGACCGCCCAGCAGGCCGAGATCGACACCCCCTGCGAGCTCGTCGACTTCTGGCGCTTCAACGTGCACTACGCACGCCAGATCCTGGCCGAGCAGCCCCCGGCCAACTCCCCGGGCGTGTGGAACCGCATGGACCACCGCCCGCTGGAGGGCTTCGTCTACGCGATCACGCCGTTCAACTTCACGGCCATCGCGGGCAACCTGCCCACCGCCCCCGCCCTCATGGGCAACGTCGTGGTGTGGAAGCCGTCCCCGACGCAGACCCACGCCGCCGTGCTGCTGATGCAGCTCCTGGAGGAGGCCGGTCTCCCCAAGGGCGTCATCAACCTGGTGACGGGCGACGGCATCGCCGTCTCCGAGGTGGCCCTGAACCACCGCGACCTGGCCGGTATCCACTTCACCGGCTCGACCCCCACCTTCCAGCACCTGTGGAAGACGGTCGGCAACAACATCGCGAACTACCGCACCTACCCGCGCCTCGTCGGCGAGACCGGCGGCAAGGACTTCGTCGTCGCGCACCCGTCGGCCGACCACGCGATCCTGAAGACCGCGCTGACCCGTGGCTCCTTCGAGTTCCAGGGCCAGAAGTGCTCCGCGTCCTCGCGTGCGTACGTCCCGGCCTCCATCTGGAACTCCGGTTTCAAGGAGAAGTTCGCGGCCGAGGTCGACTCCATCACGATGGGCGACGTCACAGAGCTGTCGCACTTCATGGGCGCCGTCATCGACGACCGTGCCTTCGCGAAGAACAAGGCTGCGATCGACCGCGCCGCCGCCGACCCGGCGTGCACGATCGTCGCGGGCGGCACGTACGACGACTCGGTGGGCTACTTCGTCCGCCCGACCGTCATCGAGTGCAGCGACCCGGAGAACGAGGTCTTCACGACCGAGTACTTCGGCCCGATCCTCGCCGTCCACGTCTACGAGGACGACGCGTACGACGCGATGCTGGAGCAGATGGAGTCGGTCTCCGACTACGCCCTGACCGGTTCCGTCATCGCGGGCGACCGCGCCGCGGCCGCGTACACGATGGAGAAGCTGCGGTACGCCGCGGGCAACTTCTACATCAACGACAAGTCGACCGGTGCCGTCGTCGGCCAGCAGCCCTTCGGTGGCGGCCGTGCCTCGGGTACGAACGACAAGGCGGGCGCTCCGCAGAACCTCCAGCGCTGGACCCTGACCCGGGCCATCAAGGAGACGCTGGTCCCGCCGACCGACTACACCTACCCCCACCAGGGCTGACACCCCCGGGGCGCCGCCATCCCGGCGCCCCGCCACGAGTCCCGCCTCCCGACCGGTTCCCCTGCCGGCCGGGAGGCGGTTTCCATGGGGCCCCCGGCGCCGTACACCTGGCTCTCGTACCGGAGCGCCCCATGCGTTCCGTGGGCCATGTCACCACCTCTGAGCAGGCACGATCGCTCGCCGTCCGGGCTCTCATCCGTGAACCGCGGGCCGGCTGAGCCAAACCTCCGTCTCAGATAGTAGGAAGTCCGAGTAATTGTGGAGACAGAACGGCGGGGCTGCCTTAGCTTTGTAGAAGCCGAACGTATCGCTGAACCAGCGACTGGCGTTGCGAGTGCGTGCCCCTGTGCAGGTAACCCCTGCGGCATCCGCTCCCGCCCCTTCCGGCACCTCGAAATCACTGATCTCGAAATCACCGTTCGCGAAGTTCCGATCTCGAAATCCGCGCGATCTCAAGGAGTCGATCCACCATGGCCGAGACCACTGTCCGCCGCGTCCGTCACGCCCACCGCCCGACCGAGTCGGAGCGCCAGAACGCCGCCGCCGCCCTCCAGCGTGCCCTCGACCGCAGGGACAACGGCGGCTCCACCGGTCACTGACCGGGCCCGCCGCGGCCCGGCCGCGGCGACCGGATCAGCCCCGGCTGATCTCGAAGTGGTCGATGCGCTCGCCGGACTCGGCGAGCGCGGTGACCTTCATCCGGGCGTGCCGCCCGGCCTCCACCTCCACCGCGAGGAACGAGAAGCCGGTGTAGCGCACCCGTGACCACTCGACGGTCTCGGTGGCCTTACCGCCGCCCTTGACCACGTGGTACGTGTTCACGCTCTCCTGGTCCGCGACATGCCCCTCGTAGCTGTCGGGTGCCGGGAAGTCGTACAGCGCCTTGCCCGCGCCGCCCGCGGTGACGTACACGATGCCGTCCCGCGTCGGGTCGGTGCGCTCGCCGATGCGCACCTTCCGCTTGACCGTGTTCCCCAGGATCGCGTCGGTGCGCTCGTAGACGTGGTTGTGGCCGTTGATGACCAGGTCCACCTGGTGCTTCTCGAAGAGCGGCACCCAGGCGTCCCGCACCCCGCCGTCCGAGGCGTGCGCGTTGGTCGTGGAGAAGGCGCAGTGGTGGAAGAAGACCACCAGGAAGTCGATGTCGTGGCGCGACCGCAGCTCGCCCAGGCGGCGGTCCAGCCAGCGCGTCTGCTTGCCGCCGCTGATGCCGAAGTTGGCGGGGATCTCGTACGAGACGTCATTGGCGTCGAGCGCGATCACGCCGACGTTTCCGTGCACGAAGGAGTAGGCGCCGGGCTGGTTCACCGGGTCCGGGCCGTTGTCCGGCAGTGTCCAGCGGGCGTTCTGGCCGCCGTAGCCGTCCGGCGAGTATCAGGCCTCCATGTCGTGGTTGCCGGTGGTCACCATCCACGGCACGGTCTTCGACACGGTCTCCGTCTGCGCCAGGAACTGGTCCCAGGTGCGGGCGTCGTAGGTGTCGCTCGTCTGGCCGGAACCCGACGGGTCGGCGTAGCAGATGTCGCCCGCGTGCAGGTGGAAGGCGGGGTTCTGGCCCAGGATGAGCTGGTCGTTGCCGAGCGCGTGGTAGCTGACGCCCTGGTCGCCGAAGGCGGTGAAGGTGAAGTTCCCGGCGCGTGAGGGCGCGGTGGTGAAGGTGCCGAGCGTGCCCAGGTTGCGGGTGTCGGCCGGGTCGAAGCCGTCGTGGCCGACACCGTAGTAGTACGTCGTGCCGGGCTTCAGTCGCTCCAGGCCCGCGTGCACGTAGAACTGCTCGGCGGCCGCGATCCTGCCGTCGTTCAGCAGCGGCGTGGTGAGGTGACGTACCTCGGCGTCGATCTTCCGGCTCAGCGCCCACGGCTTGAGGCCGATCCGGATGTACGGGCGGCGCACCGCGAACGGGACCTGCCAGGCCACCGCCATCTGTGTCTTCGGGTCGGCTCCGTAGGCCAGGTGCCGGCCGAACGGGGCGACCAGCGAACCGTCCACCCGGGTGGAGCTGCGCGAGGTGAGCACCGTCGGCGCGGCGTACGCGGGCGAGGCGGTCAGTGAGGTGCCGAGACCGGCGACGGCGGCGGTGGCCACGCTCGTGCGCAGCACGCCGCGCCGGGTCAGCCGGGTGCGCAGGTAGTCGTGCTGCTCGGCCATGCTCATGCGGTCGGCGAGCTTCTCGGGGATTCCGAAACGGGGGATGTCCATGGGCGACAACCTCCACCCGTTCTCTGACGCACTCCCGTCGAGTGGGTGAACGGTACACGTACACCTGCCCATGTGTCCGTATGGTGGACGCGACGTGTCATGGGGTGGGACGCGCAGTACGCTGCGTGGCATGTCTCGCAGCATCAATCTCGCAGTGATCCCCGGTGACGGTATCGGCCGGGAGGTCGTGGCCCAGGGCCTCAAGGTCCTCAACGCTGTTCTCCCGCAGGACGTGAAGCTGGAGACCAAGGAGTACGACCTCGGCGCCCAGCGCTGGCACCGCACCGGTGAAACCCTCCCGGACGCGGAGCTGGAGGCCCTCAAGGGCCACGACGCGATCCTGCTCGGCGCGATCGGTGACCCCTCGGTGCCGTCCGGGGTCCTGGAGCGCGGGCTGCTGCTGAAGCTGCGTTTCGCCTTCGACCACTTCATCAACCTGCGGCCGTCGAAGCTCTTCCCGAACACCGAGACCCCGCTGGCCGGCCGTCCGGACATCGACTTCGTCGTCGTCCGCGAGGGCACAGAGGGCCCGTACACCGGCAACGGCGGTTCGCTGCGCACCGGTACCGAGCACGAGGTCGCCACCGAGGTCAGCCTCAACACCGCCTTCGGTGTCGAGCGGGTCGTGCGGGACGCCTTCGAGCGGGCCGCCGCCCGCCCGCGCAAGAAGCTGACGCTGGTCCACAAGAACAACGTCCTCGTGTACGCGGGCCACCTGTGGAAGAACACCTTCGACAAGGTGGCGGCCGAGTACCCCCAGGTCACCACCGACTACCTGCACGTCGACGCCGCGACGATCTTCTTCGTCACCCAGCCGGAGCGCTTCGACGTCATCGTCACCGACAACCTCTTCGGTGACATCCTGACCGACCTCGCCGCGGCCGTCTCCGGCGGTATCGGCCTGGCCGCCTCCGGCAACATCAACCCGACGGGTGCCTTCCCGTCGATGTTCGAGCCGGTCCACGGCTCCGCCCCCGACATCGCGGGCCAGGGCAAGGCCGACCCGACCGCCACGATCCTCTCCGTCGCCCTCCTGCTGCGGCACCTCGGTCACGAGGCCCAGGCCGTGCGCATCGAGGACGCCGTCTCCGCCGACCTCGCGGAGCGCGAGGGAACCGCACGCACCACCGAGGAGATCGGCGACGCGCTCGCGGTACGCGTAGCGGGCTGATCCGACGACTGCCTCAAAGCCGCCGGGTCCCACAGGCACCCGGCGGCTTCTCACGTGCGGCCCCGGGTGTCACCATCGAATCCTGGACCGCACACACATCATTTCGTGCACGGCCTCCCGCGAGAGATAATCGAACGGGGCCGTGGCTCGTCACGAAGCTCGGACGTCCTAGCACCTGTCCGGCACGAGTGGGCGTGTGCGCGGTCCTACACACACAAAACCGGTGAAGGACACGCACTCATGACGACGCCCACGATCGAGCTCAAGCCCTCCTCGAACCCGCTGTCCGACGCGGAGCGCGAGGCGATGATGGTCGAGCCCGGATTCGGCCGCCACTTCACCGACCACATGGTGACGATCAAGTGGACCGAGGGCCGCGGCTGGCACGATGCCCAGCTCGTCCCGTACGCGCCGCTGTCGATCGACCCGGCCAACATGACGCTGCACTACGGCCAGGAGATCTTCGAGGGCCTCAAGGCCTACCGCCAGCCCGACGGCTCGGTCGCCACGTTCCGGCCCGAGGCCAACGCCGAGCGCTTCCGCGCCTCCGCGCGCCGGATCGCCATGCCGGAACTGCCCGTCGAGACCTTCGTCGCGGCCTGCGACGCGCTCGTCCAGCAGGACGAGGCCTGGGTCCCGAAGCACGGCGGCGAGGAGTCGCTGTACCTGCGCCCGTTCATGATCGCGACCGAGGTCGGCCTCGGTGTCCGGCCGGCCAACGAGTACCTCTTCCTGGTGATCGCCTCGCCGGCCGGCGCGTACTTCCCCGGCGGTGTGAAGCCGGTCTCCATCTGGCTCTCCGAGGACCGGGTGCGCGCCGTCCCCGGCGGCGTCGGCGACGCCAAGACCGGCGGCAACTACGCCGCGTCCCTGCTCGCCCAGGCCGAGGCCGCCACGAAGGGCTGCGACCAGGTCGCCTACCTCGACGCCGTCGAGCACAAGTGGGTCGAGGAGCTCGGCGGGATGAACCTGTACTTCGTGTACGGGAACCGGATCGTCACCCCGGCCCTCACCGGCTCCCTGCTCGCCGGCATCACCCGCGACTCGCTGCTCAAGCTCGCGCAGGACCTCGGCTACGAGCCCGAGGAGAGCCGCGTCTCGATCGACCAGTGGCGCGACGACTCGGCGAGCGGCACGCTCACCGAGGTCTTCGCCTGCGGCACCGCCGCCGTCATCACCCCCGTCGGTACGGTGAAGAGCGCCGACGGCGAGTGGATCCAGGGCGACGGCAACCCCGGCCCGGTCACCCTCAAGCTGCGCGAGCGCCTGCTGGACATCCAGCGCGGCATCGCCGAGGACACCCACGGCTGGATGCACCCGCTCGGCTAGACAGGCGTGCCGCGTCGCCGGCCGGGCTCGTCCACGAGCCCGGCCGGCCCACAACTCCCCTACTGCGCAGGGAAGTTCTCGCGGGACTACCTCCTTCGGTGAACGCAACGCACATAAGTACGCCCGATCGTTGTCCTCTGCATCCTTGTTAGTTCTCCGGCCGTTGGGGCACGGTGACCAACCATGGGACGAGAGCAGTGGAAGAAGATCTGGGTCGGCTCCGCCGGCAACATGGTCGAGTGGTTCGACTGGTTCGTGTACGCGACCTTCGCGGTCTACTTCGCGGACTCGTTCTTCCCCGAGGGCAACGAGACCGCCAATCTCATGAACACGATGGGCATCTTCGCCGTCGGCTTCTTCATGAGACCGGTCGGCGGCTGGCTGCTCGGCCGGATCGGTGACCGCAAGGGCCGCAAGGCCGCGCTCACCCTGACCGTCACCCTCATGTCGGCCTCCGCGATCCTGATCGCCATCGCTCCCACCTACGACGTCGCCGGATACGGCGGGGTCGCCGTGCTGATGCTCGCCCGGCTGCTCCAGGGGCTCTCGGTCGGCGGCGAGTACGCCGCCAGCGCCACCTACCTCACCGAGGCCTCCGCCCCCGAGAAGCGCGGCTTCGCCTCCAGCTTCCAGTACGTCTCCATGACCGCCGGCCAACTCGTCGGCCTCGGCCTCCAGATCGTCCTCCAGCGCAACATGTCCGACGCGGCGCTGCACAGCTGGGGCTGGCGCATCCCGTTCGTCGTCGGCGCGCTCGGCGCCGCCATCGTCTTCTACCTGCGCCGCTCCATGCTGGAGACGGAGGTGTACGCCGAGTCCGGCGCCGCGGAGCAGGAGGACCGCGGCACGCTGAAGGTGCTCTGGCAGCACCGGCGCGAGGCGTTCCTGGTTATGGCGCTGACCATGGGCGGGACCGTCGCCTACTACACGTACACCACCTACCTCACCAAGTTCCTCTCCAAGAGCGCCGGCATGGACAAGTCCACCGCCTCGCTCGTCAGCTTCTGCGCCCTGTTCGTCTTCATGTGCGTCCAGCCACTGGCCGGGATGCTCTCCGACCGGATCGGCCGCCGTCCGCTGCTGATCACCTTCGCCGTCGGCTCGACCTTCCTGACCGTGCCGATCATGACGATGCTCAAGCACGCCGACACCTTCTGGCCCGCGCTCGGCCTGGCACTCCTCGCCCTGGTCGTGGTCACCGGCTACACCTCCATCAACGCCTGTGTGAAGGCCGAGCTCTTCCCGACCAACATCCGCGCCCTGGGGGTCGGTCTCTCGTACGCCGTCGCCAACGCGCTGTTCGGCGGCACCGCCGAGTACGTGGCGCTCTGGTTCAAGAACGCCGGCGCCGAATCCGGCTTCTACTGGTACGTGGCGGGCTGCGCCGCGGTCTCGCTGATCGTCTACCTGTCGATGCGCGAGACCCGCGACATCGACCTGAACCGGGTCGCCGCGGCCGGACAGCCGCGGGAGCGGTCCCAGCAGGCCGGAGCGACCACCATCACGCCCGCATCCTGAGACGGGACACGGCACGGAGGCCGTCCTGTGCGAGACTGCCTCCGTGTCCTCGTTCGTCATGATTATTGGCAACAGGCGCGCCGGTCCGCAGTGACCGTCCCGTACCACCATGTACGGCGCGGCCATCGTGCCCCAGACCCGCGCGCAGACCTCTCGCACCCGCGAGGGGTTTTTTGTTTTCCGGCCCTCACCTCGGCCGGAGCGAGGCGCGCGGGATGATGGGGGCAAGTGGAGCCAGATCGTCCGGATCCACTCATCCGACAGGAGTCAGACCAGCATGACCACCAAGGCCAAGCCCACCGACGACAGCTTCCATGTCTTCGACACCACGCTGCGCGACGGCGCGCAGCGTGAAGGCATCAACCTGACGGTCGCCGACAAGCTCACCATCGCCCGGCACCTGGACAACTTCGGCGTCGGCTTCATCGAGGGCGGCTGGCCGGGTGCCAACCCCCGCGACACCGAGTTCTTCGCGCGCGCCCAGCAGGAGATCGAATTCCGCAACGCCGAGCTGGTCGCCTTCGGCGCGACCCGCAGAGCCGGCGGCAAGGCGGCCGAGGACCCGCAGGTCAAGGCGCTGCTGGAGTCGGGCGCGCCGGTGATCACGCTGGTCGCCAAGTCCCACGACCGCCATGTGGAACTCGCCCTGCGCACCACGCTGGAGGAGAACCTGGAGATGGTCCGCGACACCGTCTCCTTCCTCCGCGAGCAGGGCCGTCGGGTCTTCGTCGACTGCGAGCACTTCTTCGACGGCTACCGGGCCAACGCCGAGTACGCCAAGGCCGTCGTCCGGACCGCGTCCGAGGCCGGCGCGGACGTCGTCATCCTCTGCGACACCAACGGCGGGATGCTCCCCGCTCAGGTCCAGGCCGTCGTCTCCACCGTCCTCGCCGACACCGGCGCCCGCCTCGGCATCCACGCCCAGGACGACACCGGCTGCGCCGTCGCCAACACCCTGGCCGCGGTCGACGCGGGCGCCACCCACGTCCAGTGCACCGCGAACGGCTACGGCGAACGGGTCGGCAACGCCAACCTCTTCCCCGTCGTCGCCGCGCTGGAGCTCAAGTACGGCAAGACCGTGCTGCCCGAGGGCGCGCTCGCCGACATGACCCGCGTCTCGCACGCCATCGCCGAGGTCGTCAACCTCGCCCCCTCCACCCACCAGCCCTACGTCGGTGTCTCGGCCTTCGCGCACAAGGCCGGGCTGCACGCCTCCGCGATCAAGGTCGACCCCGACCTGTACCAGCACATCGACCCCGCGCTGGTCGGCAACACCATGCGGATGCTCGTCTCCGACATGGCGGGCCGCGCCTCCATCGAGCTCAAGAGCCAGGAGCTCGGCATCGACCTCGGGGGCGACCGCGAGCTCGTCGGGCGCGTCGTCGAGCGGGTCAAGGAGCGCGAACTCAGGGGCTACACCTACGAGGCGGCCGACGCCTCCTTCGAGCTGCTGCTGCGGGCCGAGGTGGAGGGCCGGGTACGCCGCTACTTCCGTACCGAGTCCTGGCGGGCCATCGTCGAGGACCGCCCCGACGGCACGCACGCCAACGAGGCGACCGTGAAGCTCTGGGCCAAGGGCGAGCGCATCGTCGCGACCGCGGAGGGCAACGGCCCGGTCAACGCCCTGGACCGGGCGCTGCGGGTCGCCCTGGAACGGATCTACCCCCAGCTCGCCAAGCTGGAGCTGGTGGACTACAAGGTCCGCATCCTGGAGGGGCGCACCGGCACCGACTCCACGACCAGGGTCCTGATCACCACCGGCGACGGCACCGCCGACTGGTCGACCGTGGGCGTCGCAGAGAACATCATCGCGGCCTCCTGGCAGGCGCTGGAGGACGCGTACACCTTCGGTCTGCTGCGGGCCGGGATCGAGCCGACGGAGTAGCGCGGGCGCGCCCCGGCCGCGGACCGGCCCGGTCCGCGGCCGTGGCGCGCGTCGGCTACCCCAGGTGCCACTTCTGGTTGGCCGCCCCCGTGCACGTCCAGATCTGGGTGCGGGCGCCGTTCGCCGTCGACCGGTCGGTCACGTCCAGGCACTTGCCCGAGGCCGGGTTGACGACGGCACCCGTCGACGCGTCGTACGTCCAGCGCTGCGCCGCGGAACCGTTGCAGGTGTACAGCTGGACCTTCGCTCCGTTCGCCGTCGAGCCGCCCGTGACGTCGAGGCAGGCGCCCAGCGTGCGGACCGAGCCGTCGCCCGGCAGCGTCCAGCGCTGGTTCGCCGCGCCGGTGCAGTCCCAGAGCTGGGCCGGCGTGCCGTCGGCGGCCGTGTTGCCGGTGGCGTCCAGGCACTTGCCGCCCGTCGCCAGGGCCCCGGAGGTGCCCGCGGAGCCGGACGGGGTGCCGGACCAGGTGAAGGTCGCGGACGTGCGGGCCGGCAGTGAGTAAGTGAACGTGCTGCCGCCCCAGTTGACGGTGATCTGCTGGGCCGAACCGCCGCCGTTGTACGCGATCAGCGCCTTCGAGCCGTCCGGGTTGCGCCAGGCGACATTGGGCACGGTGGAGCTGGCCGTGGAGGCGATCCGGGAGGCTCCCGGGCGGACGAACTTGGTCAGGTGGCCCATCGTGTAGTACTCGATGTTGTAGTCGACCTGTCCGCTGCTGCCGTCGCCGTTGTGCACGGTGATCAGCCCGTCGCAGGTGCCGCAGCCGCCGTTGTGCGGGCCGCGGTTCTGGTCCACCGCCAGGGACCACTTGGTCACCGACTTCGCCCAGTTGCGGGTGTAGTCGATGATGTTCAGCATGTCCTCGCGCTGCTGGTCGGCGATCCAGGTGCCGCCCGAGTGCTCGGTCTGGAAGGCGTCCATCGAGGGGTACTGGTCGTGCACCGCCGTCTGCTTGGAGACGTCGCCGCCGTACCCGTGCCAGGCGACCCCGCCGAAGTTGGGGTGGTTGCGCACCTCCGCGTCGTTCACGGTGGCCGCGGCGTACTCGTCGTAGGTGTCCCAGTTCCAGTCGTGCGCCAGCACCTTGGTGGAGAGGCCGGCCGACTGCAGTCTGGGCAGCAGCTCGCTCTTGGTGAAGTAGGCGAGCCCGGAGCCGTTCCAGCTCATCGAGGGGTAGCCGGAACAGCAGGTCGGCTCGTTCTGCGCGGTGACGTAGTCGACCGGAACGCCCTGGTCCCGGTAGGCCTGGAGGTACTTCACGAAGTAGTCGGCGTAGGCGCCGTAGTTCTCCGCCTTCAGCCAGCCGCCGTTCAGCTGCCCGTTGTCCTTCATCCAGGCCGGAGCCGTCCACGGGGACGCCACCGTCGTCAGGGCCGGGTTCAGTTCCCTGGCCTGCCTGGTGAGCGGGAGCACGTCCTCCAGGTCGTGTGCGATCGAGAATTTCCCGAGCGACGGGTCGGTCTGCCCGGCGGGGATGTCGTCGTAGGTGTAACCGGTCCTGGCGAGGTCGGAGCCGCCCATCGGATTGCGTACGAACGAGAGCCCGATGCCGTCCGTGGGGGAGAACAGCTTCTTCATCGTGGCGTCCCGGGTCGCCTGGCTCAGCGCCCCGCTGCTCTTCATCAGGTACGCGGCCGTGTCGGTGAACGAGGCGCCGCCGCCGGTGAAGGTCTGGTACCGGGTGTTCTCGTCGACGGTGATGTTCGTACCGCCGCCGCCGCTCCCGGCCGTGAAGGCGACCGGGGTCTGGGCCTGGAGGCCCCGGGTGACGTGGCGGCCGCCCGAGTCGTCGGTGGTGGTCAGGGCGATGTTGACGGTCTCGCCCGCGGCCTGGGCGGTGCCGGACGAGAGCCCGGTGAGGCCGGCGGTGGCGAGCGCTGCGGCGAGCAGCGCCCGTACGGCTCTTCCTGATCGGATCATGCTCAAGACCTTCCTCGGCGGGAGCGTGGGGAACGTGCCGTCGAACGAGGCGTGAGTGAACTGCTCTTACGTGCTCACGTCAAGAGGGTCCGCGTTCAGGACTTGAACACATTGGCGTTCCCCGCAGCTCGCGGGATGGGTACGGACCAATCTCGGTGTGAAGTATTGACGGCTCTGTTCCAGCGGGGTTAACTCACGCCACCAACGCCGGTACCGGTTCCGGAACCGGTTGCGGTACCGGTTCCACGACCGGCTGCTCCCTCTGTCCTGTTGTGTCCTGGAGGCCCCCGATGCGTGTCACCATCGCTGATGTCGCCCGCGAGGCCGGCGTCAGCAAGACGACCGTGTCCCGGGTCATCAACACCAAGGGCGAAGTGGACGGTTCAACGGCCGCCCGTGTTCGTGAAGTGATCGCACATCTCGGTTATGTGCCCAGCTCGGGCGCCGTCGGTCTGGCCCGCGGCAGCAGCCGTACGGTCGGCATGCTGGTGCCCTCGCTGACCTGGCCGTGGATGGGCGAGGTGCTTCAGGGCGTCGTCGACACCGTCGAGGCCGCCGACTACGGGCTGCTGCTCTTCACCTGCAACCGCGGGGCCGAGTCCGTGGAGCGCTTCACCAGCCAGGTGTCGGCGCGGGCCTTCGACGGACTGGTCGTGGTCGAACCCGAGAACACCCTCGACCACCTCACCGCACTGCACCGCGGTGGTCTGCCGATCGTGCTGATCGACGATCGCGGCCACCACCCCGAGTTCCCCTCCGTCGTGACCACCAACCACGAAGGAGGCGCGTCGGCCGCCCGCCATCTGCGGGCTGCCGGCCGCACCAGGCCCCTGGTCATCACGGGCCCCCAGGACTTCGGCTGCGTACGCGACCGGCTTGCGGGATTCGTCTCCGTGCTGCCCACGGACCTCATCGTCCGCGGGGACTTCACCGAGATCTGCGGCCGGCTGGCCGTGGAGCAACTCATCGCCTCCGGAGTCGAGTTCGACTCGGTCTTCGCACACAACGACATCACGGCGGCAGGCGTGCTGCGGGCGCTGCGCGCCGCGGGACGGTCCGTTCCCGGCGACATCGCGGTGGTCGGCTTCGACGACATCCCGATGGCCGAGCACACCGAACCGCCGCTGACCACCGTGCGCCAGCCCACCCGGCAGATGGGTGAGACGGCCGCACGGATGCTGCTCTCCCACCTCGGCGGCACGGCCGTACCCGACGCACCCCTCGTGCTGCCCACCGAACTGGTCGTGCGCCACTCGGCGCCCTAGCGGCCGGGGCCGGACCGGCCCCACCGCTCCCGTACTCCGTGCAGCAGCCGGCTGCGCGCACCCGCACCGCACCCGCACCGCCCGTACCCGGCGCGCCGAGCGCTGCCCGTTCCCGGATCTCCCAGACCCGCCAGTCCCTCCTGGAGTCGCCATGTCCGCACGCCGTCACCACACGCTCAGAGCGGTCGCGCTCGCCACCGCGGTGGTCGCGCTCGCCGCCGGATGCTCGTCAGCCAACTCGAACGCCAACAAGGGCGGCGGCGCCGCGTCAGGAGTCCTGACGCTGGGCAAGCCGGACGGGCCGCAGACGAACAACAGCAACCCGTTCCTCAACACCTCGGCGGGCGCCACCCTCGGCTACCGCTACATGATCTACGAGCCGCTGGCGATGACGAGCCAGATCCGGCCCGCCGACAAGGCCGACCCGTGGCTGGCGACGTCCTGGAAGTGGGACCTCAACTTCACCAAGGTCACCTTCACCCTCGACGACAAGGCCAAGTGGGCCGACGGCAAGCCGCTGACCGCCGAGGACGTGGCGTTCACGTTCAACCTGCTGAAGAAGCACCCCGCGCTCAACGGCAACGGCATCGCCTTCGGCGGGGTCGAGGTCCAGGACAAGAAGGTCGTGCTGACCTTCGACGACTCGCAGTACGTCAACCAGAACAAGATCATCCAGCAGTTCATCGTGCCCAAGCACATCTGGGAAGGCGTCAAGGACCCGGAGACCTGGCCGAACCGGACCCCCGTCGGCTCGGGCCCGTACAAGCTGAAGACGTTCACCCCGCAGACCACCACCCTGACCGCCACGCCCACCTACTGGAAGGGTGCGACGAAGGTCAAGGAGCTGCGGTACAGCACGTACAACGACAACAGCGCCGCCACCACCGCACTGGCCGGCGGCAAGCTCGAGTGGTCGTTCGTCTTCATGCCGAACTACAAGCAGCTGTACATCGCCAAGGACCCCAAGAACCACAAGCTGTGGTTCCCCTCCGGGCTCGGCATCCACGGACTGTGGTTCAACACCGCCCGCAAGCCGTTCGACAACCCGGCGCTGCGCAAGGCCATGGCGATGGTCGTCGACCGCAACGCGATCTACACCCAGGCGGAGGCGACCCTCTACCCGGAGATCACCAACCCGACCGGCATCCCGCTGCCCGCCGGCAAGTCCTTCATCGCCCCCGAGTACAAGGACGCCACCACGAAGCCCGATGTCGAGGGCGCCAAGAAGATCCTCGACAAGGCCGGCTTCACCCTCAGCGGCGGAGTGCTGAAGGACCCGAGCGGCAAGCCGGTGAAGCTGACCTTCACCGACCCGGCCGGCTGGAACGACTACATCACCGGCCTCGCGATCATCAAGGACAACATCAAGAAGCTCGGCATCGAGGCCAAGGTCAAGACCCAGACCGCGGAGGCCTGGGGCGCGGACGTCGCCAACGGCAACTTCGACGCCACCCTGCACTGGACCAACAGCGGCGCCACCCCGTACGACATGTACCAGAACATCATGGACGGCGCGCTGCTCCAGCCCATCGGCAAGGCCTCCCAGCTCGGCAACTTCGGCCGCTTCAAGAACACCGAGGCCACCGAGGCGCTCAAGGACTTCGCCAACGCCACGACCGACACCACGCGCATCACCGCGATGAACACGCTACAGAAGATCATGGTCGAGCAGGCGCCGATGATCCCCACCGCCGCCGCCCCCATCGGGGCCGAGTACTCCACCAAGAACTGGGTGGGCTGGCCCACGGAGGCCGACCCGTACGCCGACCCGCAGCACACCCAGCCCTCGTCGCTGGAAGTCGTGCTGAAGCTCAAGCCGTCGAAGAAGTAGCACCCAGGGATCCAGGTACCGGCCATGTCTGAACAGCAGGAAAAGAACCACGTCGTGCTCGAAGCACGCGGAGTCACCAAACACTTCGCCGTGCGGCGCACCGGCCGCGATCTCCTCGCGGGCAAGCGCCGCAGCGTCCACGCCGTCGACGACGTCTCGCTGAAACTGCGGCGCGGCACCGTCACGGCGCTGGTGGGGGAGTCGGGCTCCGGGAAGTCCACCGTCGCCAGACTGCTCGCCCAGCTGTATCCGCTCACTGAGGGCGAGATCCACCTGGGCGGCCAGCCGGTGAAGGCCGGACGTGGCCGGTCCTTCCGCAGTTACGTACGACGGGTCCAGCTCATCTTCCAGGACCCGTTCGCCTCGCTGAACCCGGTGCACACCGTGCGCTACCACCTCACCCGGGCGCTGAGGATCCACGGCCGGGCGGGGAACGGCGAGGCGGAACTGGAACAGAACCTGACCGCTCTGCTGAACCGCGTCCAGCTGACTCCTCCTCATCAGTACCTGGACAAGTTCCCGCACGAGCTGTCGGGAGGTCAGCGCCAGCGCGTGGCCATCGCCCGCGCGCTCGGCGCCGACCCCCAGGTTCTCCTCGCCGACGAGCCCGTTTCGATGCTGGACGTCTCGATCCGGCTCGGGGTGCTCAACCTGCTCAAGGACCTCAAGGACCGCATGCACCTCGCGATCCTCTACATCACCCACGACATCGCCTCCGCCCGCTACTTCGCGGACTCCACGCTGGTGATGTACGCGGGCCGGATCGTGGAGGGCGGGGACAGCGAGACCGTCACCCAGCGCCCCGCCCACCCCTACACCCAGCTGCTGATCGCCTCCGCGCCCGACCCGGACCGGGTGGTCGCGGAGGAGGAGCAGGAGGAGACCGGCAGCGGCGAGCCCCCGTCGCTCATCGCGCCCCCGGCCGGCTGCCGCTTCCACCCGCGCTGCCCCAAGGCCATGGAGCGCTGCCGCACCGAACTGCCGCCGCGCTTCGACCTGGCCGACGGCCAGTGGGCCGCCTGCTGGCTGTACGCCGACGGCGCCGGCCCCGCCGGTGACCACGAGAAGGAGGCCGCGAAGTGAAGTACCTGCTCCAGAGGCTCGCCTTCTACCTGGTCACCGCCTGGGCCGCGATCACCATCAACTTCCTCATCCCGAGGCTGATGCCCGGCGACCCGGTGCAGGCCCTCATCGCCCGCTTCCAGGGACAGCTGGACACCAGCGCCATCGCCTCCCTCAAGGCCCTCTTCGGCCTGGACAAGCACCAGTCGCTCTGGGAGCAGTACACCTCCTACTGGGGTCATCTGCTCGACGGCGACCTCGGCCTGTCCTTCACCTTCTTCCCCACGCCGGTGAGCGAGGTGATCGCCCAGTCGCTGCCGTGGACGCTCGCGCTCGTCGGCATCACCACCCTGATCAGCTTCGTCCTCGGCACCGGGATCGGCGTCTTCACCGGCTGGCGGCGCGGCTCCTGGCTGGACAGCCTGCTGCCCGTCACCACCTTCATCTCCGCGATCCCGTACTTCTGGCTCGGCCTCATCGCCATCTCGCTGTTCGCCGTGAAGTGGCCGTTCTTCCCGGCCGCCGGCGGCTACGACAACGCGCTCGTGCCCGCCTTCGACTGGCCGTTCATCTCCAGCGCGCTCTACCACGGGGTGCTGCCCGGCCTCACCATCGTGCTCAGCGCGGTCGCCGGCTGGATCCTCGGCATGCGCAACATGATGGTGACGGTCTCCTCCGAGGACTACGTCATGGTCGCCCAGGCCAAGGGGCTCTCCGAGCGCCGGGTGATGTTCGGGTACGCGGCCCGCAACGCGATCCTGCCCAACATCTCCGGCTTCGCGCTCTCGCTCGGCTTCATCGTCGGCGGCACCCTGCTGGTGGAGATGGTCTTCTCCTACCCGGGCATCGGATACCAGCTCTTCCAGGGCGTGGGAGCCAAGGACTACCCCCTGATGCAGGGCGTCTTCCTGATCATCACCCTCTCCGTCCTCGCCGCGAACCTCCTCGCCGACGTGCTCTACATGATCCTCGACCCCCGTACCCGAAGGGAGGCCTAGGTCATGGCCGTCACCGCCACCGAAGTCGCCGTACTCGACACCGCCGAGACCCTGGCGCCCAGCAAGCGCAAGTTCCGGTTCCTGCGCGGCCGCAAGACCGTCATCGGACTCGGCATCCTGCTCTTCTTCGTGCTGATCGCCGTCATCGGCCCGTGGATCGCCCCGTACGACCCGGACACCATGGGCAAGGAACTGCTCCAGCCGCCCTCCGGGGCCCACTGGTTCGGCACCACCCAGACCGGTCAGGACGTCCTCTCGCAGATCCTCGTCGGCACCCGGGGCGTACTGGTCGTCGGATTCATCGCCGGCATCCTCGCCACGATCCTGTCCGTGCTGATCGGCGTCAGCGCCGGCTTCCTCGGCGGCACCGCCGACGAGGTGCTCTCGCTGCTCTCCAACGTCTTCCTCGTCATCCCCGGACTGCCGCTGATCATCATCATCGCCAGCTTCGTCTCCGACGCGGGCGACCTGCTCATCGCGACCGTCATCGCCCTGACCTCCTGGGCCTGGGGCGCCCGCGTGCTGCGCGCCCAGACGCTCTCGCTGCGCCGCCGCGACTACATCGAGGCGGCCCGCGCCACCGGTGAGTCGACGTGGCGGATCATCCTGTTCGAGGTGATGCCCAACCTGACCGCCGTCATTGCCTCCGGCTTCGTCGGCACGGTCATCTTCGCCATCCTCTCCGAGATCACCCTCGCCTTCATCGGCGTCGCCGACATCTCCAACTGGAACTGGGGGACCGTCCTGTTCTGGGCGCAGTCCAACCAGGCCCTGGCCCAGGGCGCGTGGTGGTGGTTCGTCCCGGCCGGGCTCTGCATCGCCCTGCTCGGCATGTCCCTCGCCCTCATCAACTTCGGCATCGACGAATTCGTCAACCCGCGCCTGCGCACCGAGACCGGCGGCTCCCGCAAGGTCCGGATGCGGGTCGGCTTCACCCCCGTGGCACGCGGCACGGACAGGGCCGCGGCGAGCGGCAGGCACGACAAGGAGACCCGCTCATGAGCGAGCCCGTCCTCACCATCAGCGGCCTCAACGTCGACTACGGGACCGGCGACGACGCCGTGCACGCGCTGCGCGACATCGACCTCACCCTGCACCGGGGCGAAGTCCTCGGCCTGGCAGGCGAGTCGGGCTCCGGCAAGTCCACCCTGGCGTACGCCGTCACCCGGCTGCTCTCCCCGCCCGGCGTGATCACCGGCGGCGAGGTCCGCTACCACCAGCGCGACGGCGAGACGCTCGACCTGCTGACCCTGTCGGCGCCCGAGCTCCGCGCCTTCCGCTGGCAGGAGCTGTCGATCGTCTTCCAGGGCGCGATGAACTCCCTCAACCCGGTCCACACGGTCCACAGCCAGCTCACCGACGTACTCCAGGCCCACCGCCCGGAGATGAAGCGGGCCGAACGCACCGCCCGCGCCGAGGAACTGCTGAAACTCGTCGGGATCTCCGCCGACCGGCTCGGCGCCTACCCGCACCAGCTCTCCGGCGGCATGCGCCAGCGCGTGATGATCGCGATGGCACTCGCGCTGGAACCCGAGATCGTCATCATGGACGAGCCCACGACGGCCCTGGACGTCGTCATGCAGCGCCAGATCCTGCGCCAGCTGGTCAAACTCCGCGAGGAACTCGGCTTCTCCGTCGTCTTCATCACACACGACATCTCGCTCCTGATCGAGTTCTCCGACCGGATCGCGATCATGTACGGCGGCCGGATCGTCGAGGAGGCCGGGTCCTCCGACATCTACCGCGACCCCCGCCACCCCTACAGCGACGGACTGCTCCACTCCTTCCCCGCCCTGCACGGCCCCCGCCGCGAACTCAGCGGCATCCCGGGCTCGCCCCCGCACCTGTCCGCGATGCCCGCCGGCTGCGCCTTCCACCCCCGCTGCGCCAAGAAGGTCGAGGGCTGCGACACCCACGTCCCGGTGCTCGCCGCGCCGGACGGCGACAGCTCCCGCTCGGTGGCCTGCTGGCTCCACCGGGAGGCCCCGGCCGCCGCCACCGTCCCGGCCGCCCGGTCCTAGGGCCTGTATGGGGTTGTCCCGCGGCGTCACGGGGCTGGGCACGCACGCTCGCAGCGTTGCCGAAACGCCCTGGTAGCTCCGCTACAAGGGCGCTCCGGCGCCTTGCGATCGCACGCACCCAGCCCCGCTCCTCCTTCCGCGTGACAACCCCATACAGGCCCTAGGCCGTGTCGTCGAACTCCGCTTGCCGCGCGGCGTCTGACGACACGACCTGGCGCACTACGCCACGAACACCACAGGAGAACCATGAACCTCGTCACCCCCCAGGCCTACGCCCGCGAGATCACCGCCCAGGCCGTGTCCGGTCTGCCCGCCGACTTCCGCTGGGGCGTCGCCACAGCCGCCTACCAGATCGAGGGAGCGGCGGCCGAGGACGGCAGAACGCCCTCGATCTGGGACACGTACTGCAGGGTGCCGGGCATGGTCGTCCGCGGCGAGAACGGCGACGTGGCCTGCGACCACTACCACCGGATGCCCGAGGACGTCGCGCTCATCGCCGACCTGGGCGTCGACACGTACCGCTTCTCGCTGGCCTGGCCGCGCATCCAGCCCGGCGGCCGGGGCCCCGCCAACGCGAAGGGCCTCGACTTCTACAAGCGCCTGGTCGACGAGCTGGAGGCCAAGGGCGTCACCCCCTGGATCACCCTCTACCACTGGGACCTGCCGCAGGAGCTGGAGGACGCGGGCGGCTGGCCCGCCCGTGACACCGCCTACCGGTTCGCCGAGTACGCCGCCCTCGCCTACGACGCCCTGGGCGACCGGGTGAAGCACTGGACCACGCTGAACGAGCCGTGGTGCTCGGCGATGCTCGGTTACGCCTACGGGAACCAGGCCCCCGGCCGGCAGAACTTCGGCGAGGCGATCCACGCCGTCCACCACCTCCTGCTGGGCCACGGCCTCGCCTCGCAGTACCTGCGGGAGCAGGCCGCCGCACGGGGCAACGCACTCGAACTCGGCCTCACCCTCAACCTGGGCACCGCCACCCCCGAGACGCAGAGCCACGAGGACGCCGAGGCCGCCCGCCGCGCCGACGGACTCGGCTGCCGCCTCTACCTCGACCCGGTCGTCAAGGGCGCCTACCCCGAGGACATCGTCACCGACCTCGCCGCGCAGGGCGTCGAACTCCCCGTCCAGGACGGCGACCTGGCGGTCATCGCCACCCCGCTGGACGTCCTCGGCGTCAACTTCTACCGCGGCACCCTCTTCTCCGGCGTGACCGAGGAAGGCGCGACGACGGACGCCGAAGGCCTGCCCGTCACCCGCGTCGTCGAGCGCGACCTGCCCCGCACCGCGATGGACTGGGAGATCACCCCCACCGCCCTCACCGACCTGCTCGTCCGGCTGGAGAAGGACTACGGTCTCCCGACGGTCATCACCGAGAACGGCGCCGCCTTCGACGACACCGTCTCCGCGGACGGCGGGATCCACGACGCCGACCGCACCACCTATCTCGCCGACCACATCGCCGCCGTCGCCGCCGCCCGCGCACAAGGGGCCGACGTCCGGGGCTACTTCGCCTGGTCGCTGATGGACAACTTCGAGTGGTCCTACGGCTACGACAAGCGATTCGGTATCGTCCGCGTCGACTACGACACGCAGGTGCGGACGCTCAAGGACAGCGCCAAGTGGTACCGCGACACCATCCATCACACCCGCAACGCGTAGCTGCGCCCGCGCGCAGTCGCGCAGCCCCATGGATACGAACGGGAGCCCCACCGTGCCCTCTCGTACGACTCTGGCAGCCACCACCGCCGCGCTGATCGCCCTCGCCGCCCCCGTTGCCTTCGCGGCGCCCTCCCCACGGGCCGCCGCGCAGGCGGCGGCCTGGGACACCGACCGGGCGGCCTCCGCCTACACCGCCGACCCCGACGCCGTCACCGCGTCCGGCAGCGAGAACGCCGCCACCGGACCGGGCGCCGCCGCGGACGGCGACGCCGCCACCCACTGGTCGAGCGACGCCGCCGACGACGCCTGGCTACGCGTCGACCTCGGCGCCACGCTCCGGATCAGCCGGGTCACCCTGGACTGGGAGGCCTCGTACGGCAAGCAGTACGCCCTGGAGGTGTCGAGGAACGGCACCGACTGGACGACGTTCTACACCGAGGACGACGGCACCGGCGGCAGCGTCACCGCCCACACCTACCCGCAGGAGACCACCGGCCGCTACGTCCGGATGCGCGGCGTCCAACGCGCCACCGCGGGCGGCTACGCACTGGCCTCCTTCAAGGTGTACGGGGGCGAGCCCGCACCCGCCTCCACCACCCGCACCAACCTGGCCCTGAACCACCCCGCGTACGGCAACCTCTACCAGGACGCGGGCAGCTCACCCGCCTTCGTCACCGACGGCGGCTGGCCGGCCGACCTCAGGGGCGGCCAGTCCCGCTGGTCCAGCGACTGGAACGCCGACCGCTGGGTGAGCGTCGACCTCGGGGCCACCTCCACCATCGACTCGGTCGACCTGTACTGGGAGGCGGCGTACGGCGTCGACTACCGCATCCAGGTCTCCGACGACAACAGCACCTGGCGCACCGTCCACCAGCCCACCGCCGACGAGGTCGCCGCCCGCCGCGCCGACATCAAGGCGCCCGGCGAGGCCGCCGGCCGCCACGACACCGTCACCCTGCCCACCCCGGCGACCGGCCGCTACGTGCGGATGCTCGGCGTGGAGCGCCGCTCCTTCTACAACCCGGCACCCGCCACCGCCCAGTTCGGCTACTCGCTCTACGAGTTCCAGGTCTGGGGCACCGGAGGCAGCGCGGACGCCGCCTATCCGGCCCTGCCCAAGGACCCCGGCGGCGCGTACAGCACCACGTTCTTCGACGACTTCACCGGCTCGGGTCTGGACCGCTCCAAGTGGCGGGTGGTGCGCACCGGCACGGAGATGGGCCCGGTGAACGGCGAGTCGCAGGCCTACGTCGACTCGACGGACAACATCCGCACCGAGAACGGCGCCCTCGTCCTGGAGGCGAAGTACTGCAAGGGCTGCACCTCCACGCCCAACGGCACCTTCGACCTCACCTCCGGCCGGGTCGACACCAACACCAGGTTCGACTTCACCTACGGCAAGGTCAGCGCCCGGATGAAGCTGCCGGTCGGGGACGGCTACTGGCCCGCGTTCTGGATGCTCGGCAGCAATGTCGACGACCCGACGGTCTCCTGGCCCGGCTCCGGCGAGACGGACATCATGGAGAACATCGGCTACGGGGACTGGACCAGCTCCGCGCTGCACGGCCCCGGCTACTCCGCCGACGGCAACATCGGGAAGCAGCAGACCTACCCGGACGGCGGCCGCGCCGACGCGTGGCACACCTACGGCGTCGAGTGGACGGCCGAAGGCATGACGTTCACCGTCGACGACCGGGTCGTCCAGCGGACCTCCCGCCAGAAGCTGGAGTCCACCCGCGGCCAGTGGGTCTTCGACCACGACCAGTACGTGATCCTCAACCTGGCCCTCGGCGGCGCCTACCCCGCCGGCTGGAACCAGGTCACCGAGCCCTACTGGGGTCTCCCGCAGTCCAGCGTCGACCGGATCGCCCAGGGCGGCATCAAGGCCGAGATCGACTGGGTCAAGGTCGAGCAGAAGAAGTAGGAGAACAGAAGCAGCAGGAGACCGGTGATCTGATCTGATCTGACCGGCGCGGTGGCCGAGCTGAGGGCGGCCTACCGGGCTGCCTGAGGCCGGGGGCGGGCGGGCGCGCACAGGCCCCGCCCGCCCCCGGCTCCTGGACCGGCCCCGGTCCTGCTCCCGGGGCGCACGTGTCGGCGGGCTGGGTTACGTTCGAGGTATGCGGAACAGAGCGTTCCCGGCCCTCCTGCTCCCGGCGCTCCTGGCGGGGCTGCTGCTGATCCTGTCTGCGGCCGCCCTGGTCCTGGCGCCCGCCGCGCCTGCGGCGACCGGCGCCTCCACGGTCAATGACGTGGCGCTGGCGCTGCGCAAGAGCCCGGTGTACGTCGATCCGGCCGCGTCCGGGCAGCTCTCCCGGAGCCAGGCCGCCGCCCTGACGAAGAAGATCAAGGACGCCGACAAGCCGGTGTTCGTGGCCGTGCTGCCGCAGAACTCGTCCTTCCCCGCGTCGAGCGTGCTCCGCACGCTGCGCGCCGACACCGGGATCACCGGCCTCTACGCGATACGCCTGGGCGACGGCTTCAACGCGGCCGCCGACCCGCAGGTGATGCCGGAGCGGGCGGTGCGCAATCTCACCGCCGCCGTGAAGACACCGGGCTCCGGCCCCGGCGCCGCGACCCAGCTGAACGCCTTCGTCGACCGGGCCGTAGAGCAGGCCCGCGGCCACGCCCCCGACTCCTGGGGCGGCTCCCCGTCCGGCCAGGGCTCTTCCGCCGCCGGGCTGATCGCGCTCGGTGCGGTGGTGGTCGTCGGCGGTGCGGGGGCCTACGCGATCGTGCGCCGCAACCGCAGGCGCAAGGAGAGCGAGGAGCAGGCCGCGCTCGACAAGCTGCGGGTCGTCGTGGACGAGGACATCACGGAGTACGGGGAGACACTGGACCGGCTCGATTTCCATCCCGCGGAGGCGGGCGCCGACGACTCGATGCGCGCGGACTACGAACGCGCCCTCGACTCCTACGAGAGCGCGAAATCGCGTATGGAGCACGCCCGACACCCCTCCGACGTGCGCGGGGTGACCCAGGCACTGGAGGACGGACGCTTCTCGCTCGCCGTCCTGGAGGCCCGGCGCACCGGCCGCGAACTGCCCGCGCGACGCCCGCCCTGCTTCTTCGACCCGCGCCACGGGCCGTCGGTGGCCGACGTCCGCTGGACCCCGTCGGGCGGTACGGCACGCGAGGTCCCGGTCTGCGGCGCCGACGCGATCCGGCTGCGCGACGGCCAGGACCCGATGAGCCGCACCGTCGACATGGGCGACGGCAGCCGCCGCCCCTACTGGGAGGCGGGCCCGGCCTACGGCCCCTGGGCGGGCGGCTACTTCGGCGGCGGCCTGCTCCCCGGCCTGCTGGTCGGCACCATGCTCGGCTCGATGCTCTCCACCCCGGCCTACGCGGCGGAGTACGGCGGCGGTGACTTCGGCGCGGGCGGCGACCTCGGCGGTGGCGACTTCTCCGGCTCCGACTTCGACTCCTCGGGCTTCGGAGGCGGCGGGTTCGGTGACGGCGGTGGTGGTGGCGGGTTCGGCGACGGGGGCGGCTTCGGAGGCGGCGGGGACTTCGGGGGCGGCGGGTTCTAGGGCCTGTACTGGGTTGCCACGCTCCTTCTTCCGCGGGACAGCCCAGTACAGGCCTCAGGGCCGCTGGTTCCCGGGTGCCGGAGTCCGGGGCGTGCGGTGAACGCGGCGCGTCCGCCGTGGGTCAGGCGGGGGTGTGGAACAGGCCCTGGCGCGCGGCCAGCCGCTCCATCAGGGCCGCGCTCTGTGCGAGCAACTCCCGCTCTTTGCCGGTGAGTTCCGCTTCGATGGCCAGGGCCAGCCAGCCGGCCCTGCGGCCACGCTCCGCTTCCAGTGCGGCCCGGCCGGAGTCCGACAGTTCGAGCAGGGTCTTGCGGCCGTCCGTGGGATGGGCCCTGCGGGTGACCAGGCCCTGTTCGAGGAGGAGGCCGACCGCGCGGGCCATCGACTGCGGGCGCACGCGCTGATCGGTCGCGAGATCGCTGGTCGTCATGGCGCCGTCGCGGTCCAGGACGCCGAGCACGGCGACCTGCCCGACCGGGATCCGGTCCTCGCTCTTCACACGCCGGCTGAGCTTGCCCATGGCGGTACGCAGTTCGGCGGCGACGGTGGCGGCTTCCGGGGTGGGCACAGGGCACTTTAACCCGGAAACGCCGTCGCGCGGCATAACTGAACAGCGGAACTGAACAGCATGACTGAACAGCAATGCTGTACAGTTTCGTCATGTCGGGCCGCGCGCCGGCGTCGTCGCAGCCAGGGCCCGACAGGCAACAACGGGAAGGAACTCCCATGCTCGCAAGGACAGTTGAGCCGACCGCCGTCCGCTCCGTCACCGCCCGCGCCGTCCTCGACAGCCGCGGCAACCCCACCGTCGAGGTCGACGTCGTCCTCGCCGACGGATCCCTGGGCCGCGCCGCCGTCCCCTCCGGCGCCTCCACCGGCGCCCGTGAGGCGGTGGAGCTGCGCGACGGCGACCCCCGGCGTTGGCACGGCAAGGGCGTCGACCGGGCCGTGGCCCATGTGCGGGGCGAGATCGCGGATGCCGTCACCGGACGGGACGCCGACGACCAGGCCGGCCTCGATGCCGCGCTCGTCGCCCTCGACGGCACGCCCGGCAAGGCGCGCCTCGGCGCCAACGCCCTGCTCGGGGTCTCCCTCGCCGCCGCGAAGGCCGCCGCCGTCTCGCACCGGCAGCCGCTGTACCGCTACCTCGGCGGGGCCGGCGCCGGCGTGCTCCCGGTGCCGATGATGAACATCGTCAACGGCGGCGCCCACGCCGACAACCCACTGGACTTCCAGGAGTTCATGATCTTCCCGGTGGGCGCGGAGTCCTTCGCGGAGGCCGTCCGGATGGGCTCGGAGGTCTTCCACACGCTCCGCCGCGACCTGCTGGCCGCGGGACACTCCACCGGCGTCGGCGACGAGGGCGGCTTCGCACCGGCGCTGCGCACGGCCGAGGAGGCGCTCGACTTCGTCATGGCCGCCGTCGAGCGCGCCGGATACCGGCCCGGCGCGGACATCGGCCTCGTCATGGACCCGGCGTCGTCGGAGTTCTACCGGGACGGGGTGTACGCGTACACGGGAGAGGGCGTCCGGCGTACGTCCGCCGAACAGGTCGACTACCTCGCGAAGCTGATCGACGCGTACCCGATCGTCTCGGTGGAGGACCCGATGGCCGAGGACGACCTCGACGGCTGGCGCGAGCTGACGGCCCGGGTCGGGAACAGGTGCCAGCTGACCGGGGACGACGTGTTCTGCACCGACGAGGCACTGGTACGGGAAGGCATCCGTACGGGCGTGGGGAACGCGGTCCTGGTCAAGGTCAACCAGATCGGGACGCTGACCGAGGCGCTCGGGACGGTGAGTGCCGCGCAGCGGGCCGGATGGGCGGTGGTCATCTCCCACCGCTCGGGCGAGACGGAGGACACGACCATCGCGGATCTGGCGGTCGCCACCGGGTGCGGGCAGATCAAGACCGGGTCCCTGTCCCGCTCGGACCGCACGGCCAAGTACAACCAACTGATCCGGATCGAGGAGGAGCTGGGGGAGTCCGCGGTGTACGGCCACCCGCGCCTCGGCGGCGTGGACAGCACCGGGCGATCCGCCTAGACCGCACGCCGGGGGCGGTCCTCGCCCCCGGCCCGCCCGCCGCGTTCCAGGACGACGCCGACCACGCTCCGGGCGGGCAGCGTCCCCCGGAACCGTGAGTCGGTGCTGAAGGCGGGGTTGTCCCCGAGGGCGACGAGCTGCCCCGCCGGCATGAGGGCGCCCTCCGCCGCCCCCGCCGCCTCGCGGACCTCCGGCGGTACGGGGTCACCGGCGAGCGCCACCACCCGCTTCACCAGCAGCGGCCGCGCCGGTGCCGGAAGAACAGCGATGAGTTTCGGACGGCGTGGCAGTCTCTGTTGCCGTACGCCTGACCCGATGTGCCGAGGAGTGAGTGATATGCGCGTGGTCATCAGTGAGTTCATCAGCCTGGACGGTGTCGTGCAGGCGCCGGGCGGTGCCGAGGAGGACAGGGACGGCGGCTTCGCGCACGGCGGCTGGTCGCACCCGTTCTTCGACGCGGAAGTGGTGGGCGCCTCCTTCAGCGAGTCGGTGGACGGGGCCGGGGCCCTGCTGTTCGGCCGCCGCACCTGGCAGACGATGGCCGCGGCATGGCCCGAGCGCGCGGGCGACCCGTTCGCCGACCGGATGAACGCCCTCCCGAAGTACGTCGTCACCGGCACCCTGGGCGACGACGACCTGACGTGGAACAACACCGGGCGCATCCCCGGCGAGGAGTTCACCGCCCGTATCCAGGAGCTGCGGGAGAAGGGCGACGGTGACCTGCTGGTCATGGGAAGCCCCACGCTCGTGCGCGGCCTGCTGAGCGAGGGCCTGGTCGACGAGCTCCGGCTCGTGATCATGCCGGTGCTGCTGGGCGGCGGAAAGTCGATCTTTCCCGCGGACGGCGGACTGCGCACGCTCGAACTGGTCTCTGCCGTCACCAGCGCTGCGGGCGTTCAGGTGTGCACCTACCGGCCGGCGGCGAAGGGATAGCGAGGGCCCCTCGGCCGCCGTCGGACGGACCGGGGTGCGTCAAGGACGCGGGCGGCGTCGGCGCCTCCTGCCGGCCACCCCGCCGCTGCTGCCGCGCGGCGAGAGCGCCCCCGGGCCGAAGCCCGTCGGCGCCGAGGGAGCTGTCGACCGTCTCTGCGGCCGGGGTGCGGCACCCGAAGTGGGAGCGGCGCTCGCGGTCAGGGCCCCGGCCGGCCGCTCACGCGACCTGGTCGGCGCCGGCGAAGAAGCTGATCACTTCCTCGATCGTGGGGTTGTCAGGGGCGTCGGCCTCGGCCTCGCCGACCGCGGCACTGCGAGGGAACATCACCTGCTCGTACGCGGCGAGGGCGGCCTCGACGTCGTCGGGGTGCGCGGCGAGGGCCTCACCGAGCTCGGCGCCGTCCAGCATGGCCAGGTTGGCGCCTTCGCCGTTCGGGGGGATGAGGTGGGCGGCGTCGCCGACCAGGGTCACGCCCCGCGCCCGGTCCCACAGGTGCCCGACCGGCAGCGTGTAGTGGGGGCGCACGACCGGCGCGGTGTCGCTGTCGGTGATCAGTGCGGTGAGCTCCGGGGCCCAGCCGTCGAATTCCCGCGCGATCCGGGTGGCGGCCGAGGCGGGGTCGGTGAAGTCGATGCCGGCGAACCAGTCCAGCGGCTTGGTCAGCATCACGTACGTGTGGAGGGTCCCGCCGCTCTCCCGGTGAGCGGCGATCTGCCTCCTGCCCGGCTCGATCGCGAACATCGACCCGCCGCCGACCGCCTTCGCGGCAGCGGCGTGCCGCGTGTCGGCGTCGAACAGGTAGGTCTCGACGAACGACATGCCCGTGTACGCGGGCACGGCGTCGGAGAGCAGCGGCCGGACCCGTGACCAGGCGCCGTCCGCGCCGACCAGCAGGCCCGTGACGACGGTGCCGCCGTCGGCGAAGGTCACCTCGTGGCGGCCCCCGCCGAGGCCACGGACACCGCTGACCCTGTGGCCCCAGCGGACGGTTCCGTCCGGGAGCGCGTCGAGCAGGATCCGCCGCAGCTCGCCGCGCTGCACCTCCGGGCGTCCGCCCGTGCCGTCGTCGGGCTGGTCGAGCAGGACGTTTCCCTCCCGGTCCAGGGCCCGCATCGCCTGACGGCCCTCCAGGATGATGCCGCGGAACTCGTCCATCAGACCGGCGGCCCGCACGGCCAGTTGGCCGTTGTAGTCGTGGATGTCGAGCATCCCGCCCTGCGTACGAGCCGTCGGTGAGGCCTCGGCCTCGTAGACGGTGGCCGCGATGCCGTGGACGTGCAGCACGCGGGCGAGCGTGAGGCCGCCGAGTCCTGCGCCGATGATCGTGACGTGAGCGGTCATGCTGGCTCCTTGCCGGTCGGATGCCTGCCGGGCGGGCCCCGGAAGGATCTGCGGCAAGCCTCCGGGCCCACGCCGACATGCCCCCGACACCGCACCGACACCGCCGACAGCCGGCCGACACCGCCGCTCCGCCGAAGCGCCCGGCCGAGGCGGCTTTGCCGCTTCGGCAACGAAGTTTGCCGTGAAGTGCGAGCGCCCCGCACCATCTCCGTAGATGGAGGTGTTTCGCATGAGCGACATGACGACGCAGACGTACGACGTAGTGGTGATCGGTGGCGGGCCCGCCGGGCTGAGCGGGGCCCTGGTGCTGTCCAGGGCCCGGCGTTCGGTGCTGGTGATCGACGCGGGCAGCCCGCGCAACGCACCCGCGTCCCACGCGCACAACTACCTGGGGCGCGAGGGCATCCCGCCCACCGAGCTGCTGGCCATCGGCCGGGAAGAGGCCTCCGGGTACGGGGCGGAGATCGTCGAGGGTGAGGCCGTGGCTGCCGAGCGGCTGCCGGGCGGGGCCGGGTTCAGGGTCGTACGGGCGGACGGAACCGCCGTCACCGCGCGCCGTCTCCTCGTCACCACCGGGCTCGTCGACGAGCTGCCGCCGATCCCCGGCCTGGCCGGGCACTGGGGCTCCGGCGTGCTGCACTGCCCTTACTGCCACGGCTGGGAGGTGCGGGACCGGCCCGTCGGCATCGTGGCCCTGAGCCCGATGGCCGTGCACCAGGCCCTGCTCTGGCGCCAGTGGAGCGACGACGTCACCCTCTTCCTGCACAACACGCCCGAACCCGGCGACGAGGAGTACGAGCAGCTCGCCGCACGCGGCATCGCCGTGGTGGACGGGGAGGTGACCGGCATCGAGTCCAGCGGGGACCGGCTCACCGGAGTGCGGCTGGCCGGCGGGCGGGTCGTGCCGCGCGAGGCCGTCGTCGTCCAGCCTCGGTTCACCGCGCGGTCCGGGGTCCTGGACGGCCTCGGACTGTCCGCCACCGCGCTGGAGATGGGCGGCCACACCGTCGGTACGTACATCGCGTCCGATCCGTCCGGTGCGACCGAGGTGCCCGGTGTCTGGGTCGCCGGTAACGTCGCCAACCTGATGGAGCAGGTCATCGGCGCCGCCGGGGCAGGGCTGAAGGCGGCCGCCTCCATCAACGCCGACCTGGTGGGCGACGACACCCGACGCGCGGTCGAGGCCCGCCGCGCCCCCTTCTCGGCGGAGGCCGAGCGCCAGGTCTGCGAGCAGACACCCGGAAGCCGCCGTCACGGACTGCAGGAGACACGATGACAACCGACAGCACGCCGACCGACGCGGAACTCTGGGACCGGCGCTACCGTGAGAGCAACCGGATCTGGAGCGGGAACCCCAACACCGCGCTCGTCCGCGAAGTGGAGGGCCTGACACCGGGGCGCGCCCTCGACCTCGGGTGCGGGGAAGGGGCCGACGCGGTCTGGCTCGCACGGTGGGGCTGGCAGGTCACCGCCACCGACATCTCGCGCGTCGCTCTCGGCCGGGCCGCCGAACACGCCGCGGAGGCAGGGGTCGCCGACCGGATCGACTGGCAGTTCCACGACCTCGGCGTCTCCTTCCCCGAGGGGGAGTACGACCTCGTCTCCGCCTCGTTCCTGCACTCGATGGGCGACCTGCCGCGCGAGGAGATCCTGCGGCGCGCCGCCGCGGCCGTCGCACCCGGCGGAGTGCTCCTGATCGTCGGGCACGCGGGCTTCCCCGCGTGGGAGCACAGCCACGCGGACATGGAGCTCCCCACCACCGACGAGGTGCTCGCCTCCCTCGAACTCCCGGCGGGGGAGTGGGAGGTGCTGCTCAGCGAGGAGCACGAGCGCGTGCAGAACGACCCGGACGGGAACCCCACCACCCGTACCGACAACGCGCTGAAGGTCCGCCGCCACTGACGGCGGTCCGCGGGCGCGGGGCGAGGATGCGCGTGCCGGCCGTCATGGCGGCGGCCGGCACGCGCCCGCGGACCGTCATTGAGGTCAGGCGCTGACCTATACGGCTTCTAGCGTGGTCCTCGACCGGCGGAACAGGAACGACCGAAGGCAGAGATCATGAACGTGAACGTCAACAACGCGGACACTCCTGAGGCGGCCACCACCCCGGCCCTCACCGGCGAGCGCGCCGACCTGCTGGAGGCACTGGCCAAGCAGCGTCACTTCCTGAGCTTCACCACCCGTGACCTCACCGACGAGCAGGCCGGGCAGCGGACCACCGCGAGCGAGCTGTGTCTGGGCGGTCTCGTCAAGCACGTCACCGAGGCCGAACGGAGCTGGGCGGACTTCATCGTGCACGGGCCCGTCGCGATGCCGGACTTCACCGCCATGACCGAGGCCGACTTCGCCCGTCGGACCGACGGATTCCGGATGCTGCCGGGAGAGACGCTGGCGGGTGTGCTGGCCGACTACGCCGAGGTGGCCCGCCGGACCGACGAACTGCTCGCCACCCTGCCCGACCTGGGTGCCGACCACGCGCTGCCGAAGGCTCCCTGGAACGAGCCCGGCGTGCGCTGGTCGGCCCGCCGGGTACTGATGCACGTCATCGCGGAGACCGCTCAGCACGCCGGGCACGCCGACATCATCCGCGAGTCGCTGGACGGCGCCAAGAGCATGGGCTGACCCGGAGGAGTGGTCCGCGCCCCCCTGTGCCCGAAGGTCGGATCGGTGGCCGTGACCACCGCTCCGGCTGAGCCGTTGGGCCGATCATGAATACTCGACGCCTGATCTCCGCGGTGGGCACCCTCGCCGCCACCGCCCTGCTGGCACTCTCCGTGCCGGCCACGACCGCCCATGCCGCCGAGTGCGGTGTCCGCTCCGACGGCCGGCTGTACTGCGGCAACGCCGTCGGCGCGAAGGGGTACGCGGACCGCTCCTACCGTTCGGCGACGCGCGGCACGCTCACCACCGGGTTCAACTGGTTCGCCTGCTGGGGCCACGGCGACCCCCACCAGGGCCAGAACGACATCTGGTACTGGACCCAGCTCGACAACGGCCAGTGGGGCAACGTCCCCGCCGTCTCCGTGAAGACCGGCCAGGACCCGGCACCCGGCCTCCGCGAGTGCTGAGGCCGCGGCCCCGGCCGTAGCGGGACCCGGGCACCGGACCGGGTCAGCCAGCGGGAAGCGCCAGTGATGAGCCCTCGCGCCTCTGCCCAGTCGATTGCCACAGACAAAGAGCCGGACTCAGTCCCACTGAGTCCGGCTCTTTGCCGTACTCACCCGCCGATCGCGAGTGTGTGGTGAGTGAGCAAGCCCCTTCGTCGGGGGCGTTGGTGATGGCTTCGGAAGCCACTCCGACAGGGTTCACGCGGAAGCTGTCCCGTCCAGGGCGCTTGTGTGCCACGCGGCCGCCCCGGGGTGAATCCGCTGCGTCATTTCTCCGGGGATGCGCTGAGGGCGACACGGACAGCGGCGAGCAGTTGGGCATCGTCCGCACCAAGTCGGCGGCCGGTAGTGACGAATGTCCGGGCTGCCTCGACGAGCTCCGACTCGGGGGCGGGTGCGTGGCCCGGAGCGACGCGGGTCCCTGCACCACGCCGACTACGCACCAGGCCGGCTGATTCCAGCTCCCGGTAAGCACGGGCCGCAGTGCCCGTGGCCAGTCCAAGGTCCGCAGCCAGTTGGCGCACGGTCGGAAGCCGGTCGTCCTCGACGAGATGGCCGCCGACAATGAGGTCGGCGATTTGGATGCGTACCTGTTCGTACGGCGGGACAGGACTGGCGGTGTCCACGCGCACGCTCAGCGCCTTCATGCGGGAGCACCACTGGGGCCGGGCAGGCGCGTCAGATGGACGAGCAGGTAGATCAGCCCAGCCGCGGAACCGGCAACCACTAGGTAGACGAGGATGCTGGGCGCCACCAGCCCATGGTTGTTGCATGGAGCCGAGGTCAAGGACTCAAGGTAGATGCTTGCGATCGCGGCGGATGCGAGCAGGGATGACGCCACCAGGCACCCCCAGACCAAGGTCACCGCTTCGGCAGAGGCGGCGCGCAGAGCATGGTCCGCCGCGTCCGGAACGGGACTGCCGGGCAACGCGGGCCGGGTCACGATCCTCCGAACGACGAAGAGGCACACTCCTGCTCCGCCGACGACGCAGACGACCACACCCAGAACCGCTGACAGGATCTCCCGCTGCGAGAACACGAAATCCACGTCGCCCGGACAGGCGGCGTGGATGAAGCTGTCCGGGCCGACCGTACTGCGCGTCACGGTGATGACGACCGTGAGGAGCACAGTCAGGGCCAGGACGAGTGCGCCGAGCAAGAGGCTGTACCGGCGAGGAAGGTAGTCCCGCACATGCCGCGGCGTCAGCATGGCCGCGCGCACTGTCCCCTCGGGGCGGGGGGCCCGCAGTTCACCGATCAGGACACCGGTGAGGACGCACACGCCGAAGACCGTTCCTGCCAGCAGGGCACTCATTTCGAACATGAGGCAGCTGGCAGCGGCCAGGCCCGCCGCCAGGCCTCTTGTCCGCCACCGTGAGGCATGTAGGTGGTAGGCCCCAAGTGCGCCGGCTGGAGGGGCCTCTCCTCGGCGCCGCGGACGCAAGAGCACCAGCAGCCCGACGACGAACGGCGCTGCAAGGAGAAAATTGATGGTCAGGACCACAAGACCTCCATCACTTGTATCAATGGCTTGCCGTAATCTGACCGGTCCATGTTCAATGTGTCAAGTCATTGATACAAGATGGAATCCTTGCCGATCGCCGTCCTGCCCCTCGCTGTTCTGCCAATACAGGCCCTAGCTGTAGCACCGGCCTTGGCAGGAACCGGGCGCCGGACCGGGCGACGTCACCCGACAGGACTCGAACCCCGGTGTGTCCCCGGGTCCGGCCACGAGGGTGTGCCGAGCGGCGATCTACCGGGTGATGCTCCAGAGCTGTACCGCTCTGCCGCTGACGCCGGCGAGGTACGTGCCGTCGGGGCTGAAGGCGATGTCCATGGTGCTGCCGGCGCCCGGGATCGTCCTGAGGGGCGTGGCCTTCTGCGCGTCCCACAGCCTGATGGGAGGAGGATGTCGGAGCCGGCACACGTGTGCGGTCGCCGATCGGCCTTCAGGAAGAGCTGCCCGGCCGGACGGGGCTTCCGGAACACGCCCCACGGCCCTCCGTGACAGGTCCTACAGCGAATCGGGTCCCTGCTCAGCCTCCCCCGCCGGCTCGTCCCGCGCCGTGAGGCCGGCCACCCACAGCGGCATCAGCCAGTGCGTGACGAGGACCGCGGCCAGGACGGGGACGAGCAGGGCTCCGGCGCGTACCTGACCGCTCCGGTCGGCCGCGGCGGCACCGAGGACCGCGCAGGCCGGCAGATACGTGGTCAGGCGGTGCGCCCGTGCCCGTACCCTGTCCCGCTCCGCGCGCTGGCGTTCGTCCAGGACGTGCGTGCGCAGTTCGAGCAGCCCCCGGGTGGCGCCGTTGATCACGCCGGTCGCCAGGCACCAGGGGACGAGCAGGACGAGTACGGCGACGGCGGGCCAGGGCCGGTCGCTCGCGTAGGCGCCGGTGCCCGCGGCCACGCCTGCCGCCGTGAGCACCACATGGGCGCCGACGGCCGTGCGGCGGCGCGCGGCCGTCGCGTGCAGCGCGCCCGCCCGGGGGTTGTTCATCACGGCGAACATGCGCCGGTCGTAGCGGGTGTGCCGGGTTGCGCCCGTGGTGGTCATTGCTTCCTCCCGTAGACCTCGTCCGTGAGCGGGCGGAACGGCCGGAGGGAGAACAGGGCCTCCACCGGCAGATCGAAGAACTCGGCGACGCGCAGCGCAAGATCGAGGCTCGGGTTGTACTGCCCGCGCTCGATGTACCCGATGGTCTGGTAGTGGGCGCCGACCGCTTCGGCCAGCGCCTGCCGCGACACCTTGCGTTCCGCGCGCACCATCGCCAACCTGTTGTGAACCTGCTCGCTCATGTATAAGAAGTACTACATTCGGGGGCAGGTTCACAACGGGATGGGTGGATCGGAGTGGTGGGGCCGGCGGGCCCGCAATGCCGAGCGCCCGCCGTCCTCCCCCGGGAAGGGGTGGGCGGCGGGCGCGCTCGGGCCGGGTGTTCCTCCGGTGTCAGGCCTGCGGTGCGGCGGCCTTGATCGCGGAGATGTCGAAGTTCAGCTTCACCTTGTCGCTGACCATCACGCCACCGGTCTCCAGTGCCGCGTTCCAGGTCAGGCCCCAGTCGGAGCGCAGGATGTCCGTGCCGCCCTCGAAGCCGACGCGCTCGTTGCCGTACACGTCGGTCGCGGAGCCGTTGAACTCCAGGTCGATGGCGAGCGGGCGGGTGACGTCCTTGATGGTGAGGTCGCCGGTCACGCGGTACTTGTCGCCGCCGAGCTGCTCGGCGGAGGTCGAGCGGAACGTCATGAGGGGGAACTTCTCGGCGTCGAAGAAGTCACCGCTGACCAGGTGGCCGTCGCGGTCCGCGATGCCGGTGTCCACGCTGGCGATCTTGACGTCGATCGACACGGCGGAGTCGGCCGGGTTGCTGCCGTCCAGCCTCAGGCTGCCCTCGTGCTCGCCGAAGGAGCCGCGCACGTTGGTGACCATGGCGTGGCGCACGGTGAAGCCGATGCTGCTGTGGGACGGGTCGATCGTGTAGTCGCCGGTGAGGGCGGCCAGGGCCGGGTCGACGGTGGCGGTGGTGGTGGCGGTCCGGGTGTCGTTGTTCTTGCGGTTGAACAGAGCCATGGCTCCTCCTCGGGGACGTGATCGAGTGGGACTCGAAGTAGTTGTTTAACCTTCAACGAGATTCACTGTAGACCCATCTAGTTCAAAGTTCAACATCAAAGCTCCGGGCCGTTGTGCGCGGCACCACGCATTCACGCGACCGTCACTCCACGCCCTCTGGCGGACGCGCGTAGAACTCGGGCACTATCTCCCTGCCCCACATTGTCATGCACAGGAGGAGTCCCCATGGTGTCCCGTATGACGCTGCGCCCCGTCCTGACCGCTCTCGCCCTCGTCCTCGGAGTCCTCTTCGCCCCCGGAGTCGGCGTCGTCTCCGGTGCGACGGACGCCTTCGCCGTCAGCAAGCTCACCCACAGCCAGGCGACCGCCAGATTCAGTTCGTCCGGCGTCACCTGGTCGTCCTCCGGCGGCTGCTCCAACCGCAACGTCGCCACCTGCACCTCCTTCGACCAGGTCAACCTGCCGACCGCCCAGGGCGCCCAGACCCTCAAGAGCGCCACGGGCTGCGCGCTCAACATCACCGGCGGCACCGAGACCGGGCACGCCAGTGGCACGTACTCGCACTGGAACGGCTACAAGCTCGACTTCGGCAAGACCACCTGTCTCACCAACTACATCCACGGAGTCTTCAGCTACATCGGCCTGCGCGGTGACGGCGCACCCCAGTACCAGTCCGGCTCCGGCAACGTCTACGCGGACGAGGGCAGCCACTGGGACGTGACCTACTACAACTGCGGCGGCTGCTGACGCCCCGGCCCCGCGCACGACGGCGCCCCCGCCCAAGGGCGGGGGCGCCTGTGTGTGGGGGTAGCGACTACGGGTGGCGGCTGTCTCAGTAGATCGGGTCGACGGTGGGGCCCTCCTGGGCCAGCAGGTCACGGGCGAACTGCTCCCACTGCGCGTAGGCGTCGGGGAAGGCCGACACCTGCACCGCCTGGCACACCTCGCCCGGCGGCCTGTTCTGCCAGTCGGAGATCTGGATCAGACCGGGGTTGCTGCCGAACGGGGCGACTCCGTAGAACGACTTGGACGACGTGGGGACGTCCGTGATCTGTTCCGGGGTGCCCCAGCCGGTGCTCGGCCGCTGCTGGAAGATGCCGAGCGAGTCGTGGTCGACCGGGGTCAGGTAGTTGACGAACTTGGATTCCTGCATGGCCGTCATCAGGGCGATGACCTGCCCCTGGTCGGGAATCTGCGCGCCCTTGCCGACGCCGATGACGGTCCGGGCGTTGGCGAGCTCGGCCGGGCCGAGGTCGGCGGCGACCGTGAAGACCGTCCGCAGCTCGCTGTCCGGAGCCGCCTGCAGTGACCTGGCGGTCGCCGCGTCGACCGAGCCGGTGGGCCGGAGGCCGTGGGCCGCCTGGAAGGAACGCAGACCGTGGGGGGTGGGTGCCGCCTGGGCGGTCGCCGGAACGGAAAGGAGTATTCCGGCGGCGGCCGCGGCGGCGGCTATGAGCTGAACCATTCTCTTCTGTCGCATGACAGGCACGGTGTCGCGGACCGGAATATGGCGTCAAGGGCCTTGTCCGTCACGGGAGTTGACTGCCTGCTATGAATGGGCTGTCTTCCCAGGTAAGGGAGCCGGCGGTGACGGGGAATGGAGCGGAATTCGAGGCCGGTGGGTGTGTGCCGTCACCGGTTCGACCAATGGAGCAATTCCCATTTGTTGTCCGTTGTCGTAAGTGCTTGATGTGAACGCCTGTTTGCGAGACGGGTGTTCGCGAGCCGGTGAGAATGGACTGATGAATCCACTCACCCGCTGGACGGCACTGGTCTGCGTCGGATGCGCCGCACTCCTGTCCGGCTGCACCACGGACAGTGCCCCGGACCCGGGCCGCTCCGGCGCCGCGCCCGGCCCCACGGTCACCTCCACCGTCGCGCCCGCTGCCGCGGCCCGGCTGGCCGAGCGCTACCGCCGGTCCGGCGGGGAGCAGGACGTGTACGGGATCCAGCGGACCTCCGGTCCGGACGGCGTCCCCCTGCTGATCGTGCGGACCCGCAATCCGGATGAGGACGCCGAGATATTCGATGACCTCAAGGAGTCGATCACGGGGTATCTGGAGCGCGAGGAAGGGGTCTCGCTGGGGCGGGGCTACCTCATGGACGTCTTCGGCCCGGACGGCGGGCTGCAGCACCGCCTCGACGCCCGCCCTTAGGGCCTGTACGGGGTTGTTCCGCAGAAGAAGGAGCGGGGCCGGGCCCGAACAGGGCAGTGCCCCCGTCCCGCCCGGACGGGGGCACTGCCGGTCTCCGCGGGGGAGGTCAGGAACCGACGCTCACGGTGAAGCGCCGCGGGTTGCCGTCGTTCGCGGCGCCCGAGACGTCCGGCTCACCGTCGGGGCGTACGTCGTCGTACGGGAAGGCGTAGCCGATCGGGCTGTTGGCGTGCACGATCCGCGACCAGTGGTTGGTCACGTCACCCTTGTAGTAGTCCGCCACCGTGGTGCCGTTCGGCTGGTCCGGGTGGCTGAGCATGATCGAGCGGTTGAAGCCGGCCCCGAGCCGGGCCAGCAGGCCCTTCTTGTCGTCGGAGTCCGCCGGGTTGTTGGCGAACGGGCCGCCGTTGCAGGTGAAGATGTCCTGCGAGGTGGGCTTGGAGAAGGTGTGCCCGCCGTTGAAGGTCAGGGTGTCGCCGGTGACCCGCCCGGTGAAGACGCCGCGTCCGCCCTGATTGTCGATCCGCAGGTCCGTCGAGCGGTACTTCTCCCAGACCTCGTCGACCTGTGCGGTGAACAGGTCCCCGAACGGCATCCCGTTCGGGTCGCCGGCGGACGAGGCCATCAGGTTCTGCGGCGAGATGACCCGCAGCACGTTGCCGTCCGAGCCGCGCTTCACCAGCTGGTCCCAGGGCTGCCCGTCCGCGGCGGCCTGGGCGGTGAGGGCGTCGGCGATCTTCTGCACGGCGCCGTTCGGGAGCGGGGCCACGGTGTGCGTGGTGTCGCCCTCCAGGGTCAGACCGATCGGCAGCGCGGTCACCAGGTCGACGTAGCTGATGTTCGCGTACAACTGCTGCGGGTTGAAGGTGAACTCGCAGAACGACCAGGTGCGCCCGTAGTTCGAGTCCGTGGGGGTGGCGAAGGCCGGCTCGACCAGGGAGGGGCCCGGGTTGAGATAGAAGTCCAGGGTGTCGTCGTGCACGAAGTAGACCCGGGCCCCGTACATCTGGGGCAGCGTCACCACGACGGGCGCGCCGCCCGCGGCGTTCAGCGGGATGGCGCAGTCGACCGGCAGCGGGGTCTGCGGCGCCGAGGGGGACTCGGGGTGGTAGACGCTGCCGTCGGCCCGCAGCAGGACCCACCGGTCGGTGCCCTGTTCGTGGCCGGTGACGTAGGCGTTGACCTTGCCGGACAGGGATTTGTTCTCCAGGGCCAGTTCGCAGGTCGCGGCGGCCGCCGACGCGCGCGGGCTCAGCGCGCTTCCCCACAGGGGGTAGGTGAGTGCGGTCGCGGAGGCGGCGGCGCCGCCCGTCAGGAACAGTCTGCGCGAAATCACGAGGGGACTCCTGAGGCGTGGGGGGTGGGGATGTGGGGGGTGGAGAACGGTGGGGGACAGGAGGGGCGCGGACGGCGGGACGGTACGGGAGGTGCGGGGAGGTGGAACGAGCGCGTCCGCGGTGCGCACCACTCTCGCGAGGGCTGCGCCGACCGTCAAGACTTGTGACTGAGAGCGCTCTCAAAAACCGAAGGTCTTCACAACTCGACGCCCCGACTCGCTACTTGGCGTGTCTGCCCACCCCGCATCCGGCCATCGTGATCAACATCCGAACACGGACCCGGTACTGCTTCCCGTGCTCCCCACGTGGACCTACTTGGACTTACGCAGAGCGGTTGTTGGACTGGAGAGGCCCTCGGAGCCGTACGTCGTTGACGGTGTCCGGACATGGCGACTACTCAGAGCACATGTCGCCAAGATTCACTACGGCGGGCGCTGCTGCCGCCGCCTCAGCCGCCGTCCTGGCTCTGGTGGGGACCGCCCTCCCCGCCTCAGCCGCCGCCCCCGCGCCCGCCGCGGCCGAATCGGCCGTCCCGGCAGGCGCCGTCATCGGGTCCGCGCAGCTCGCCGTCGCCGTCGCGGACGACTTCCCGCGTGTCCTGACGTACACCGACCGGGCCTCCGGGAACCAGCTGTCCGGCAGCACCCGGCCGGTCACCGCCGTCACGCTCAACGGCACCGCGCACGACGTGAAGCTCAAGGGCGCCCCCAGGATCACCAAGTCGGCCGCCCGCTACACGCTGACCTTCGCCGATCTGCCCGGCGTCGAGATCGACGCCTCGCTCTCGGTCTCCGGACGCGCCACCACCTTCAAGGTGACCGCCGTCCGCGACACCGCGGCGTTCCGGGTCGGCACGATCGACATCCCCGGCCACGACCTGGTCTCCGTCGCCGGTACGGACACCGGAGCCGCGACCGCCTTCACCCAGCTGGACCCCGACTCGACGAAGACCGCGGACGTCTTCGCGAAGGTCACCGACGCCACCAAGGCCGACGCCGCACCGATCGGCGCCACCTACGCGTTCCTCAACACCGGAGCGCTGGCCGCCGCCGTCGAGTCCAACTCCTCGTACGACAAGCCCGCCGGCGCCACCGGCGGCGACGACGCCCGCTTCTGGCACCAGGCCCGCAAGACCGACGACGGCTCCACCCGGGTCGGCGTCTGGTCCGGCCAGTGGACCTACCGCGGCGACGGCGCCCCCAAGCCCGAGAGCGGCGACAACCTGCCCTGGGCGAAGGTCGTCGTCACGCCCGACGTCAACGGCGACAAGACCGTCGACTGGCAGGACGGCGCCGTCGCCTTCCGCTCCATCGGCGTGGTCGCGCCCGGCAGCGAGGACACCGCGGACCGGGTCATCACCCACATCCCGTTCAACTTCGCCAGCCAGGCCACCCACCCCTTCCTGCGCACCCTCGACGACGTCAAGCGGATCTCGCTGGCCACCGACGGCCTCGGGCAGCTGGCGCTGCTCAAGGGGTACGCCTCCGAGGGCCACGACTCCGCCCACCCCGACTACGGCGGCAACTACAACAAGCGCGCCGGCGGGCTGAAGGACCTCAACGAGCTGTTGAAGGACGGCAAGAAGTGGGGTGCCACCTTCGGCGTCCACGTCAACGCCACCGAGGCCTACCCGGAGGCGAAGGCCTTCGACGAGAAGCTCGTCGACAAGTCCAAGCCCGGCTGGAACTGGCTGAACCAGAGCTACTACATCGACCAGCGCCGCGACATCAACAGCGGTGACCTGGCCAAGCGCTTCCAGCAGCTGCGGAACGAGACCGACAGCAACCTCAGCATGCTGTACATCGACGTCTACTACACGCACGGCTGGATCGCCGACAAGACCCTCCAGTCGCTCCAGACACAGGGCTGGAACGTCGCCAGCGAATGGGCCGACAAGTTCGAGCGCGGCTCGCTCTGGTCGCACTGGGCCAATGACCTCGACTACGGCGGCGCCACCAACAAGGGCCTCAACTCGCAGATCATCCGGTTCATCCGCAACGACGAGAAGGACGTCTGGAACAACGACCCGGTCCTCGGCCAGAGCGCCATCGACGAGTTCGAGGGCTGGACCGGCGAGACCGACTGGAACGCCTTCTACGACAACATCTGGCAGCGCAACCTGCCCGCCAAGTACCTCCAGCAGCAGAAGATCACCCGCTGGGACGGCAACGACATCGCCTTCACCGGCGGGGTCAGCGGCACGGTCGAGGACGGGAAGCGGACCTTCTACGACCACGGCCGCAAGGTGCTCAGCGGCACCGACTACCTGCTCCCCTGGGACGGCGGCAAGAAGCTCTACCACTACAGCAAGTCCGGCGGTACGAGCAGCTGGGCGGTGCCCTCCAAGGGCACGTACACCGTCTACGAGCTCACCGACAACGGCCGGGTCAAGACCGGCACGGTCCGGCCCGTGGGCGGGAAGATCACGCTGAAGGCCGAGGCCGGGCAGCCGTACGTGCTCTACCCGGACAAGGCGCCGAAGGCCGCCGGTGCCAAGTGGGGCGAGGGCAGCCCGGTCGACGACCCCGGCTTCAACGACAACGGGCTGACCGCCTGGTCGAAGACCGGCACCGCCGTCCGCGACACCGACGACCAGGGCCGCAACAGCGCCGAGCTGTCCGGCACCGGCACGGCCGCGCTCTCGCAGCGCATCGACGGACTGAAGCCCGGCACGCGCTACACCGCCTCCGCCCTCATCGAGGTCCAGCCCGGCAAGACCCGCCGCACCACCCTGTCGGCCGGCGGGAAGTCCGTGACCGTGGACCGCTCCACCGCCAAGGACCAGGTCGCCGCGTCGGACTGGCACGGCACGTACTTCCAGCGGGCCAAGGTGAACTTCACCGCCCCCGCGGGCGGGCGCACCACGCTGCGCGTCGAAGCCGCCAAGGGCAGCGCGGCGACCGTCCGCGCCGACGACGTACGCGTCGTCGCCAACGCCCCGGCGACCAAGAAGAACACCGTCGTGTACGAGGACTTCGAGGACGTCGACCAGGGCTGGGGCCCCTTCCTCAAGGGCGACGCGGGCGGCTCCACCGACCCCCGCACCAGCATCTCCCAGCTGCACGCCCCCTACACCCAGGCCGGCTGGAACGGCAAGCTCATCGATGACGTCCTCGGCGGCAAGGAGTCCCTCAAGGCCCACGAGGAGAACGCCGGAATCGTCTACCGGACGGCCCCCTGGACCGTGCCGATGGCCGACGGCCACCGCTACAGGGTCGAGTACGACTACCAGTCCAGCCACGCCGGCGCCTACGAGTGGGTCGACGGCTACGACCGGATCACCGCGGACGGCAAGCCCGGCTCCGTGACCACCCGGACCACCGCGATCGGCGCCCAGCACACCACCGGCCACTTCGCCGAGACCGTCACGGCGGGCTGCGGCGACACCTGGACCGGGCTGCGCAAGCGCGACGACGCACCCGAGGGCGCCGACTTCGCCCTCGACGGCTTCACCGTGACCGACCTCGGCAAGGCCCCCGCCGGTGAGCAGGCCGCCTGCGGCACCCTCACCGTCCAGCCGGCCGCGGAGACCCTGGAGCCGGGCACCGCCAACACCGTGAAGGCCGGCTTCACCAACTACGAGGCCACCGAGGTCACCGGCGTCTCGCTGAACCTGACCGTCCCCGAGGGCTGGACGGCCGAGCCCGCGGGCGCCATCACCTTCGACTCGGTCGCGGCCGGTGCGAAGGTCACCGGAAGCTGGCGGGTCACCCCGCCGGTGGACGCCAAGTACCAGGCCTACCCGCTGAGTTCCGAGGCCTCCTACACCGTGGGCGGTGCCCGGCGCACGCTCGGCGCGCAGACCTCGGTGCGGACCCTGCCGCCGCCGCCCACCACGGACAGCTGGGCCAGTGACCTGGACTGGACGGCCTCCGAGAACGGCTGGGGACCGGTCGAGCGCGACCTCTCCAACGGGGAGACCGGAACCGGTGACGGCACCCCGCTGACCATCGGCGCCACCGTCTACCCCAAGGGCCTCGGCACCCACGCACCCGCGAAGGTCCGCTACTACCTCGGCGGGAAGTGCACCTCGTTCACCGCGGAGGTGGGCGTGGACGACGTGCAGAAGAGCGCCGGCAGCGTGCAGTTCTCCGTGACGGCGGACGGCACGGAGAAGGTGAAGTCGCCGGTCGTCAAGGCCGCCGACACCGCCTGGTCGCTGACGGCGGACGTGACCGGCGCCAAGTACGTCGAGCTGGTCGTCGGCGACGGCGGCGACGGCAACGGCAACGACCACGCCGACTGGGGGAACGCCCGCTTCCACTGCGGCGCCTGATCGGCGGAACGACTGAAGAGGGCGGGGCCGTCGGCGGCTCCGCCCTCTTCGCTTCGCCGCGGGCGCGCGCCGGGGCGTGTTCCGGGAGTCCCGCCCGCCGGGCGAACGGCGCTACTTTCGGAACGCGCCCTTGACCAACCACCGCCCGGCCTGAACCACTTGGATCCCGGAGGTACTCCCGTGTCACTTCTGCCCGCCTGGTCCCGCCGCGCCTTCCTCGCCACCGGCAGCGCCACCGCACTCGGTCTGGCGCTCGCACCCGAGGCCCGCGCGGCCGGGGACGAGTTCGAGACGCTCCGGCTCCGCTGGAACGACCTCTCGCTCGGCACCGGCTACGACCCCGCCACCGAGCCCTACGCCTCCCGGCTCGCCGGGACCGGCGAACTCGCCGCCGGATTCCGCTCGACCATGGCCCCCGCCGCCGACTCGCTCTGGGCCGGGCACACCTTCGACCCGCCGTCCGGCATCACCTGGAGCTACTCCCGGCTCTGGACGATGACCCAGGCGTACGCCCAGCAGGGCACCGGCCACACCGGCGACGCGGGGCTGCTCGCCGACATCGTCCGCGGACTCGACCACCTCTCCGCGACGGTCTACCACCCCGCCACGGAGAGGTACGGGAACTGGTGGGAATGGCAGATCGGCAGCCCGCGCCTGCTCATGGACATCGTCTCGGTGCTGCGCCCGCAGCTCGGCGAGGAGCGGGTGTCGGCCGCCTGCGCCGCCGTCGACCACTTCATCCCCGACACCATGCTCACCGACTACAGCGGCACCTCGACCGGCGCCAACCGGGTCGACCTGTGCCGCTCCGTCGCGCTGCGCGGCATCCTGGGCCGCGACGCGGCCAGGACCGCGCTCGCCCGCGACGCCCTCTCGCCCGTCTTCCCGTACGTGACCGAGGGCGACGGCCTCTACGCCGACGGCTCGTTCGTCCAGCACACCTGGATCGCCTCTCCGGCACGTACGGCCAGGTCATGCTCGACGGACTTGGCCGGCTCTTCGCGCTGCTGGCCGGATCCACCTGGGAGGTCACCGACCCCGGCCGCCAGATCATCCTGGACAGCGTCGAACACGCCTACGCGCCGCTCATCCACGACGGCCTCATGATGGACAGCGTCAACGGCCGGGCCATCAGCCGCGGACTCCTCAAGAGCGACGAACTCCAGGTCATGCGCAGCGACCACTTCCACGGCCAGGGACTGATCGCGGCCGTCGCCCTGCTGGCGGGCGGTGCCTCCGACGCCGAGCGGGACCGGTGGAACGGCATGATCAAGGGCTGGATCGAACGCGACACGACCAGTCCGGTCCTCACCGCCCCCCAGTTCGGTGTCGCCGACCTCTCCCGGCTGCACGCGGCCGCCGCCGCCCCGGTCCCCGCCGCGCCCGAACCCGTCGGCCACACCCTGTTCGCGGCCATGGACCGGGCCGTGCACCGGCGTCCCGGATGGGTCGCCAACCTCTCCATGGCGTCGGAGCGGATCAGCTCCTACGAGTGCGGCAACGGCGAGAACCCGCGCGGCTGGCACACCGGGGCCGGAATGCTCTACTGGTGGCAGGGCCCCGACGGCGGCGGCCAGTACACCGACTGGTTCTGGCCCACCGTCGACTGGTACCGGCTGCCCGGCACCACCGTCTCCACCAAGCGGCTCGCGGACCGGGCGGGCGGCGAGTGGGGCGAACCCCGGCCGGACGTGCGATGGGCCGGCGGCGCGCACGACGGTGAGTTCGCCGCGGTCGGCCAGCACGTCAAGGGCCTCGGCTCCACCCTGGAGGCCCGCAAGTCCTGGTTCTGCGCGGCGGACACGGTCATCTGCCTCGGCGCCGGGATCAGCGCGACCGACGGGGTCCCCGTCGAGACGGTCGTCGACAACCGCAACCTGGGCCCGGACGAGGGCGGGCAGACCCTCACCGTAGAGGACCGCTCCCGCCCCCGCTGGGCCCATCTGGCGGGGCACGGCGGCTGGGTGCTGCCCGGCGGCGCGGCGCTGCGCACCCTGCGCGAGGCCAGGACCGGCGCCTGGTCCGACATCAACACCACCAGCTCCGCCGAGCCGCGCACCCGCCACTGGCAGACCCTCTGGCTCGACCACGGCACCGACCCGGCCGACGCAGGCTACCTCTATCTGCTGATGCCCGGCGCCTCCCGGCGCACCGTCGCCGCCCGCGCCGCCGACCGGCACTGGCTGACGGTGCTCGCCAACACCGCGGCCGTGCAGGCGGTGGCCGTGCGCTCGCTCGGGCTGACCGCCGCCAACTTCTGGCGGCCCGGCGCGGCCGGACGGCTCTCGTCGACCGGTCCGGCGAGTGTGCTCGTACGCGAGGGCCGGGGCACGGCCACGGTCCGGATCAGCGGCCCCGACCGCAGCGGCCGCCCCTTCGAGGTCGTCTGGGACCGCCCGGTGCGCGAGGCCGTCCCGGCGGACCCGGGCATCGAGGTCCGCGCCACCGGCCGGCGGCTGGTGCTGGGCGTGGACCCGGGGACGGCGGGGGCCACGCTCGGATGTGACCTCCGGTAGTCCCTCGGGGTGACCCGGAGGGTGGAGTCTGCCCCGAGTCCGGGAAGGATGGCCGCCACCCGCGTACCCTCGGACGGTATGGGGGAGTTGGGGGAGCTGAGAGCGGACTGGCGCCTCCGGTTGCGCCGCGGTGGCGCGGACGGCCCGGTGTGCGGAGCCGGCGTGCTGCTCACCCAGGACCGGCTGCTGACCTGCGCGCACGTCGTCGGTGAACCGGACGCCCGGATGTGGGTGGAGTTCGCGGAGAACCCCGGAATCCCGCCGGTCGCCGCCCGGGTCGCGCCGGACGGCTGGCTGCCCGGCCTGGACGGGGCCGCCCGGGAGGACATCGCCGTACTCGCCCTGGACAGCCCCCGGCCGCAGGCGGCGCCCGCGCCGCTGGGGCGGCGGATGGAGCGCGGCCGGGAGGTGTGGATCGGCGGCTACTCCCAGGCCTTCGACGACGGCATGTGGCTGACCGGCCGGATCAGCGGACTGCACGGCGCGTGGGTGCAGCTCGACGCCGGGACCAACGCCGAGGTGGTGCGCCCCGGGTTCAGCGGCGCCGCCGTGCAGACACGGGGCGAGGGGCCGCACACCGAGCGGGTTGTCGGCCTGGTGGTGAGCTGGCGCGGTGATCTGGAACTGGCGCTGCCCACCGAGAACGACCTGGCGTTCTCGTACATGATCCCGGTCGACCGCGTCGCCGAACTCGTGCCGCTGGTGGCCGAACTGAGTGGGCCCGACGGCTGGGACAGCGGGCTGTCCCAGCGCCTGCGCGACTGGTTCGCGGACGGCGACCAGCCCGCGGTGCGGTTCGGTGTCGTCCCGCACAGCGGCGGCCGCGACCGCACCCTGGAGCACCAGCTCCACCGGGCCCACCTGGTCTACCGGGGCGGCCGCACCCGGCCGGAGGAACTCGTCGGGACGCTGGTGGCGCAGCTGCGGCCGCCCCGGCACCAGCGCAACGAGTACCGCGACTGGCTGCTGGAGGGCGGTGAGGAGCCGGAGCGCTCGGTCGCCGGCCGCCCGGCCGGATCGGGCCCGGTGCTCGCCGTGATCGGTCTGGACGAGGACCCGGACCCGGGCGCGCTGGTGCCTGTGCTGGCCCGCGTCCGGACACTCGGCTTCCGGTTGCTGATCATCTTCCGCAGCGGCCGGGGAGCGGCACTGGCCGAGGTGGCACGGGACCTGCTGGTGCCCGCTCTCGACGAGCGGGCCGAGGAACTGGTGCGCAGGACCGAGCGCTTCGAGCAGGAGCGGGTCGGGCTGAGCGGCCTGCTCGACTCGGCGTCCATGGTCCTCCGTCCCGCCGTCGACGCGGCCACCCGCCGCCGCCAGCTGCGCGCACTGCGCTCACTCGCGGACCCGCGCGAACAACTGTCCGCGCTGAAACAGCTGTTACGCGAGTTACGCGGCGACCTCGATGAGCCGCACCGGTCCGGGCGTCCTGACCTGCCGGGGCAGCGCACCGGCCCGGATCCGGCAGGTCGCCCATGAGGATTCCGTGCCCGCACCGCCGCTTCACCGGAGCCCCCTGCGACGGGGCCGTCCTGTCCACCGGCTACTGCGACACCTGCGGCCGCGACGAGGCGTCCCCCGGACTCCCGCCGCTGCCCGCCGCCCCCGAGGAGCACGGCCCCGCCGGACTCCTCGAACTCCCGCTGCTGGAACCGGGCAGCCCGGCCGACCGGCTCACCGCCGCCGAGCGGCCGGTGCGCATCGTGATGACGTGCTCGGCCAAGGCCTGCGGGGTGGCGTTCGTCCCGCCGTACACCGCGGCCCCGCCGCCGGACGAGGGCCACTGCCCCTGCTGCGGCGCCCCGTACTCCTACCGCCCCGAGCTGACGAAGGACGGGCCGCCGCTCCAGGACCAGTACCGGATCCGCGGCCCCATAGCGCACGGCGGCCAGGGCTGGGTCTACCTGGCGGAGGACACCCATCTGGAGGACCTCGTCGCGGTCAAGGGACTCCTCAACCGCTACGCGGAACGCGGCGCCGCCCAGGCCGGCGAGGAACGCCGGAGCCTCGTCGCCATCCGGCACGAACGCATCGTCCAGATCCGCGACTTCGTCAGCACCCGCAGCGCCGACGGCACGGTCTCCGGCGGCTACATCGTGATGGAGGACGTCGGCGACCGGACGCTCTCGGCCGTCGTCGAATCGACCCGGCAGGGCACCTTCGTCCTCGACATCGAGCACGTCATCACCTACGGCTGCCAGATCCTGGAGGCCCTCGCCCATCTGCACGGCATGGACTTCCTGTACGGCGACATGAAGCCGTCCAACGTCATCCACCACCGCGACGGCATCAAGGTCATCGACCTCGGCGGCGTCCGCAAGGCCGGTGCCACCGACCCGCCCCCGGTGATCACGCCCTGGTTCGCCGCCCCCGAGATGGACGGCGGCGCACCGCTGACCGTCGCGCACGACCTCCACACGGTCGGCGTGACCCTCGCCGAACTGGCCGGCTGGGCGGTCGGCGACGACGTGCCCGGACTCGGCACCAGCTCGTTCCGGCTGGTGGTGGAGCGGGCCACCGCGCACGACCCGGAGCGCCGGTTCGGCTCCGCCGACGACATGGCGGGGCAACTGCGCGGTGTGCTCCGCGAGATCCGGGCGCTGCGCGGCAAGCGCGACCAGCCCGAACCCTCCGCCTACTTCACCCCCTCCACCGAACTCCTGGGCGCCCGGCTGGGTTCGGTGCCCGACTACGCGCACTGGCTGAGCCGCCCGGCCTGCCGCCGCCGCGAGACGCCCGAGTCGCCGGCCCTCGACTCCGGGCTCCCCACCCCGACCGAGATCGCCCGCCGGCTGCCGGTCCCGCGGCCCTATCCGGGCGACCCGCAGGCCGCCCGGTTCGGGGTCAGCAGCTACGACCCCGGGCAGCCGCTGGCCCAGCCCGCCCACGGCGAGCAGTCGGTGGAGATCTGTCTGCACAACGCCCGGCTGCTGCTCGGCCAGGAGGGCGACGAGGCACTCGCGGCGGCCCGGGAGCAGGTCGAGGCGGCCGCCGCCATACCGGGCCCGGGGCCGGTCCGGGAGTGGCGGCTCAGCTGGCACCGGGGGCTCGTCGCGCTGCGCGGCGCCGACGTGCTGGACGACCGGGAGCCGATGCTCGAAGCGGCGCTGGAGCAGTTCTCCGCCGTCCACCGGGCGCTGCCCGGCGAGTACGCGGCCAAGCTGGCGCTGGCGTACGGCGCGGAACAGCTCGGCGCGGACGGGCGGGCGGCCGCCGGGCCCTCGGCGTACGAACTCTTCCGGGCCGTGCACGCCCGCAACCCCTCGCACGTCGGCGCCGCGCTGGGGCTGGCCAGGCTCGCCCTGGCGCGCGGCGACCGGGCCGCGGCGATCGAGGTCCTCGACCTGGTGCCCGACGAGTCGCGCGACCACACCGTCGCGCGGATCGCCGCGTTCCGTATCCGGGCCGCCCGGCTCGCGACGGGGGACCGGCCGCTGCCCGGTGCGGCGGAGATCGACGCCTGCCTCGCCCTGCTCACCCCGGCACGGGGTGCGCACGCACCGGTGGTCGCGGGCGACGAACCCGCCGGGCTGCTCCGGACCGAGCTGTACGAGTGGAAGCTCGACGCGGTACTCGCGGCGGCCGGCGGGCCGCGGCCACGCGGCGGATGGCTGCGGACGGGCCTGCCGCCCCCGGCCGTGCCCGGGGAGCGGGACGTCCGGCTGGAGCTGGAGCGGTGCTACCGCCGGCTGGCCCGGCAGCGGCAGGCGCCCGCCGAGTACGAGTGGCTGATCGACCTCTCGCACGCCGTCCGCCCGCAGACCCGGTTCTGAGACCCGCCCGACCCGCAACGACCTCCACCGGAGGCAGTCCCTTGGGAGTTCCCGACCCGTCGCCCGCCCTCCGGCTGCCCGTCGGCCTGAAGGTGTCCATCGACGTCCGGCGCGATCAGCAGCCGCATCACGACGCCCGCATCGATGCCCATCTGCGCGTCAAGGCGGTCGGGGTGGGGCCGAGCGACGAGGTGCCCGCCCCGGAACTCGCCGTCGTCCTCGCGCTGGACGTCGCCGCCGAGCGGCGGGAGGCCGCGGCCGCCGCGCTGGCCGCCGCCCTGCGCGCCCTGCCCGACGGCCTCTCCTTCACCGTCCTGGGCGGCGCCGACGCGAGCGGGGCACCGACCGGCTGCTACCCGCTGCGCGGCCGGTGGGCGCTGGCCGGCACGGCGGAGAAACGCCGGGCCGCCTTCAGCGCGGGCCGGATCGCCCCGGCCGCCGCCGGCCGGCCGCCCACCGGATACCCGGTCTGGCTCGCCGCCGCCCGCGACCTGTTCGCCGAGCGCCCGCTGCCGGTCCGCCACCTCCTCCTGATCACCGACGGGAGCAGCCACGACGAGGCGGACGACCCCGAGCTGCCCGACAGTGCGCTTCAGCACGAACTGGCCCGCTGCGCCGGGAGGTTCACCGCGGACGTCCTCGCGGTCGGCAGCCACTGGGACCCCGCCCCGCTGCTCGCCGTCGTCGAGCGGCTGCACGGCAGCCCCGTCGACGTGCCGGACCGCTTCGGCCCCGCGGTCACCGAGGCCGTGCAGCGGCTCCGCCGGGTCCGCAGCCCCGAACTGCCCGTCTCGGTGACCGTGCGCCCGGCGGTGCGCGAGGTGACGCTGACCGAGACCGCGCCCCGCCGGCAGACGCTCGAAGCCGTGCACAGGCCGGACGAGCCGCGCCGGTTCGACTTCCCCACCCACCAGTGGGAGCCGGGCACCCGCGACTACCTCCTCACCCTGCACGCCGACGCGAGCACCGACCCCCTGGGTGTACTGCTGCAACTGGCCACCGTCTCCATCGGCGACGCCACCGCGCCGCTCCTGGTCCGCTGGCTGCCGCCGGGAGTCGCGGTGGGAGCGGGCGCCACCGGCGGCGGGGGCGACACCCTCCAGGCGATGAACGTCGCCACGCAGATGCGGACCGCCCTCGACCGCGGATACCTCGCCCTGGACCCGCTGACCCGGGGCGAGGCCGAGCAGCAGTTCGGCCTCGCGGTCCGGCTGGCCAACGAGATCGGCGCCGCCTGGGTCCTGGACAAGGTCCGCGAGGTCGCCGAGATCCTGGACGGCTCCCGGGGCCTGGTCCGGGTCGGCCCGACCGTGGACCGGGGCACCGTCCGCAGGGGCCGGCTGCACATCGCCTCCGGCCATCTGCTGGACCTGCCCGAACACGCCACCGGGAAGCCCGTGAGATGCCCGGACTGCCGCCACCTCGCCGGGCCCCGCGCCCAGTACTGCATCGCCTGCGGAAGGCGGCTGTGATGCCCCGGCCGACGCGCGCCCCGCGGCCCCGGGGACGGAGCGGCTCGCGCACCAGACGCCTGCTCGAACTGCACCTGGCCGTCCTGGTGGTGACCGCGCTCGCCTCGATGACCGTCCTGCTCGCCTCCTACCGCGAGGTGCAGAACTCCGCGGGCGAGATGCGCACCCACGGCGCACCCGCCGTCCAGGGAGTCGCCGCCACCCAGCTCGCACTGCTCCGCGCCCATCAGGAGGCACAGGACTCCGTCAGCAGCGGCATCGACAACGTCATCGGCGCCGGGGCGCGGTACGAGAACCAGCTGGCCGCCGCCGACCAGGGCCTGTCCCGGCTCTCCGACGTACAGATCGACGGTGAACGCGGCCGGGGCGTGCTCAAAACGGTCAACGGCCTGCTGACCTCGTACAGCAGCTCCATGACGCCCGGCGCGGTCAAGTACGTGGACGACGACTTGATGCAGCGGGAGAAGTTCGACGAGGCCGAACGCATCCTCAGACGGGAGGGCACCGGAGTGGTGCCGCGCCTGGACGTCCTGCAGAAGCACCAGATGCAACGGGTCGGCAGGGTCAGCTCCATGGGGACGCTCCAGCAGACCGGCTGGGCCGTCGCCGAACTGGGCCTGCTGGTCCTGGCCCTGACCGCGCTCTCCGCGCTGTGGGTGCTGCGTGTCCGCTGCGGTCGCAGCCACGACCCCTGGCTGCTGCTGTCGCTGCTGGCGGCCGTCGCCCTGGCCGTCGTCCCGCTCTGGGCGACCACCGTCACCCAGGAACGGCTGGACACCGCCCGCGGCCGGCTGGTCGCGATCGAGCAGCGCGCCCACCAGGACGACCGCCGGGAGCTGGCCGGGTCCCAGCGGTTCGTCACCGCCGGCTCCACCGCCGTGCGCGGCGGGCTGGCCGCCCAGCCCTGGCAGAGCTGGACGTACTACGGGGCCCTGGGCGCCGGCGCGCTGATCGTCCTGCTGCCGGCCGTCGGTATCTGCCGACGGCTCAACGCCGACTACTGGAGGGCCGGATGACCCGGCGAACCCGCGCCCTGCTGTTCGTCCTCGCCGTGCTCCTAACCGCCTCCGGCTGCGGGCTCTCGGCCCCCGGCGGCAGCGACGAGGAACCGAAGGTGACGATCCTCGGCCCCTGGACCGACGACCAGGAACGGCACTTCAAGGAGGTGCTGGACGGCTTCGGTATCCCGTACACCTACCAGGGGACCGCCGCCACCCGCGAGGTGCTGCTCGCCGAGGTGCAGGCCGGCAACCCGCCCGACATCGCGATCCTGCCGGGCGTCGGCGAGCTCGTCGAGTACGCCGCCGAGGACCGGCTGCTCCCGTTGAGCGGGCTGTACGACCCCACGGAGTACGGGAGCCCCTGGCGGCCCCGCGCGCAGGGCGTGGGCGACGATCTGTGGGTACCGCTCAAGGCCGACCTCAAGTCGATCGTCTGGTACCGCGAGGACGGGGAGGGCGCCGCCCCGGGCCGGTATCCCGCGCCGCTGAAGTCCTGGTGCATCGGCATGGGCGACGACGGCTCCTCCGGCTGGCCCGGCAGCGACTGGATCGAGGACCTCATCCTCCAGCGCGCGGGCCCGGTGCTCTACGCGCGCTGGGCGACCGGCGACCTGAAGTGGACCGACGACCACGTGGCCGGCGCCTGGACCGCCTGGGCCGGGCTGCTCGCCCAGGACCGGGACGCGGCCCGCAGCGCGCTGTTGGACGACCACCGCGGTCCGGTCGGCGGCCACGGGCTGCTCTTCGGCGGTGGCTGCGACCTGGAGCACCAGGGCTCCTTCGCCCGCGCCTTCTACGGGGACCGCGAGGAGCCGGCCGGCTTCGTGGACTCGGCGAGCCTGCTGCCCGGCGGCCCGTACACGGTGAAGGCCCACGAGGTCTCGGCCGACTTCGCCGCGCTGTTCGGCCGGAGCGGCCGGGCCCGTGACATGATCAGGCGGCTCGCCTCCAGGGACGGCCAGGAGGACTGGGGGCGCAAGGGCGGGGTGTTCTCACCGAACGCGGCGGTCCCGGCCAAGGAGGGCGCGGTCGAGAAGCGGATCAGCGGCCGCTTCACCGATCAGCGGGTGCCGCTCTGCCTGGACGCCTCCGACGTCATGCCGGCCGCCGTGCGGGACGCGTTCTACGAGGCGGTGCTGCTGACCGTCGCACATCCGGAGCAACCGGTACGGGAGCGGCTGGAAGGCATCCAGAAGGTCCAGGACGCCCAGTCGTCCGACACCCCCCGGCTGACCGGGGTGTGCGGCAGACCACAGTGATCCCCTGTGGGGTTCCCACAAACGGCGAGGGGTGCGGGCTAGCACTTCGCCTGCATGGCCCACGGCTTCTGTCAGGCTCCACCAGGAAACCGGGCAGGAGACTGTACGGAGTCGACGGCAGGGTTTTCTTGTTGGGCTTCGTAGGGTCGGTACATGACCGTTGTGGACGAAACCCCGGGCGAGCCGAGCGACACCCGTGGCCGTGTGGCCGAACTGCTGGCACTGCGCGAGCAGGCCCGGCGCGGACCGAGTGACCGGGCGACCGAGGCGCAGCACGCCAAGGGAAAGCTGACGGCACGTGAGCGCATCGAGCTGCTCGTGGACCCGGACTCGTTCCGGGAGGTCGAGCAGCTGCGCCGGCACCGGGCGACCGGCTTCGGCCTGGAGGCGAAGAAGCCGTACACCGACGGTGTCATCACCGGCTGGGGCACGGTCGAGGGCCGCACCGTCTTCGTCTACGCGCACGACTTCCGGATCTTCGGCGGCGCGCTGGGCGAGGCCCACGCCACCAAGATCCACAAGATCATGGACATGGCCATCTCGGCCGGTGCCCCGCTGGTCTCCCTGAACGACGGCGCCGGCGCCCGTATCCAGGAGGGCGTCTCGGCGCTCGCCGGGTACGGCGGCATCTTCCAGCGCAACACCCGGGCCTCCGGTGTCATCCCGCAGATCAGCGTGATGCTGGGCCCGTGCGCGGGCGGCGCGGCCTACAGCCCGGCCCTCACGGACTTCGTCTTCATGGTCCGTGAGACCTCGCAGATGTTCATCACCGGACCGGACGTCGTGAAGGCGGTCACCGGCGAGGAGATCACCCAGAACGGCCTCGGCGGCGCCGATGTGCACGCCGAGACCTCGGGCGTCGCGCACTTCGCGTACGACGACGAGGAGACCTGCATCGCCGAGGTCCGCTACCTGATCGGGATGCTGCCCTCGAACAACCGTGAGAACCCGCCCACGGTCGCGAGTGACGACCCGGCCGACCGGCGCGGCGACGTCCTGCTGGATCTGGTGCCCGCAGACGGCAACCGCCCGTACGACATGCACAAGGTCATCGAGGAGCTCGTCGACGACGGCGACTACCTGGAGATCCACGAGCGCTGGGCCCGCAACATCATCTGCGCCCTGGCCCGCCTCGACGGCCAGGTCGTCGGCATCGTCGCGAACCAGCCGCAGGCCCTGGCCGGTGTCCTGGACATCGAGGCGAGCGAGAAGGCCGCCAGGTTCGTCCAGATGTGTGATGCCTTCAACATCCCCATCGTCACTCTTTTGGACGTACCCGGCTTCCTGCCCGGTGTGGATCAGGAGCACGGTGGAATCATCCGGCACGGGGCGAAGCTGCTCTACGCCTACTGCAACGCCACGGTGCCGAGGATCTCGCTGATCCTGCGCAAGGCCTACGGCGGTGCGTACATCGTCATGGACAGCCAGTCCATCGGCGCCGACCTCACCTATGCCTGGCCCACCAACGAGATCGCGGTGATGGGCGCCGAGGGCGCCGCCAACGTCATCTTCCGTCGGCAGATCGCCGATGCCGAGGACCCCGAGGCCATGCGGACCCGCATGGTCAAGGAGTACAAGGCCGAACTCATGCATCCGTACTACGCCGCGGAGCGCGGCCTGGTCGACGACGTCATCGACCCCGCCGAGACCCGCGAGGTCCTGATCGCCTCGCTCGCCATGCTCCGGTCCAAGCACGCCGACCTGCCATCCCGCAAGCACGGCAACCCGCCGCAGTAGTCCGCGGCCCCGCAGTATCCCTGCAAGGCCCCGCGAAGACCTGCCGAGAAGACGGAGAGACATTCATGAGCACTGCCGCCGAGTCCGTGCTGCGCGTCGAGAAGGGTCTTGCCGACCCCGAGGAGCTGGCCGCCATAACCGCGGTCCTGCTCGCCCGCGCCGCCGCCCAGCCCGCAGCCGCCCCCACCCACCGAGGCCGTAACACCGCCGGCTGGCGCCGCCTGGAGCGCACCCCCGGCTTCCGGGCCCCCCACAGCTGGCAGGGCTGAGCCGGGAAACCGTCGCCCACCACCCCCGGACACAGCGGGGGCGGTGGGCGACAGCATGTCCCGGGCCTGGCCGGACCGGCGGCGGAGGCCGGATCAGACGGCGCGCAGGTGGACCAGCGCCGCGCTCTGAGGCGCCCGCGCCGGACCTGGCAGTCCCAGTGCTCCGAGCGCCGCGCCGGTGGCCCGGACGCCCGTGACCTCCCAGCTCACCGCCGGGTCCGCCGGTGCGACGAGCGAGGCGTGGTAGGTCCGGTCCGGGGCGAGGCCCGGGACGCGGAGCCGCGGTGGTGTGGGCACGATCTCGTCGAGCTGGGCGTAGGAGAAGAGCGCCTCCGAGCGGTCCCGGGCGACCACTCCATGGGCGAGCAGACCTTCGGGCAGTTCGACGCGGGTCAGCCGGCCCGTGTGCAGGAGCGTGCGGTGCCGCTTGTACAGACCGATCCAGCACGCGAGACGGTCCAGCTCCTCGGCCGGCACCTTCGTCAGGTCCCACTGGACGCCGAACTGGCCGAAGAAGGCCGTGGCCGCGCGCAGGTCCAGGTTGCTGGTCCGGCCGGTCTGGTGGGAGACCGGCGCGGCGACATGAGCGCCCAGGTACTCCAGGGGGGCGAGTTGGGCGCTCCAGTGCTGGATCGGCTGGCGGGACAGCGGATCGGTGACGTCGGAGGTCCAGACGCTCTGGACCCGTTCGAGCACGTCCAGGTCGATCCTGCCGCCTCCGGAGGCACAGCTCTCCCACGAGATGCCCGGATGGCGGCGGGCCAGCTCGTCGAGGAGCTCGCGGAAGGCGAGGGTCTGCCGCCGTGACGCGGGCCGGCCGGAGCCGCGCGAGTCACCGCCGTCGATCTGGTCGCGGTTGTGGTCCCACTTGACGAAGTCGATCCGGTGCGCCGCCGCCAGACGGCCGAAGGAGTCGAGCAGGTGGTTCCGCACGTCCTCCCGGCCGAGATCGAGCAGGTAGCAGTTGCGTTCCAGCACCGGCGTCCGGTCGCCCGTCCGCAGAATCCAGTCGGGATGGTCGCGGTGGACCGCGGAGTTCGGATTGACGGCCTCCGGCTCCCACCAGAGCCCGAACTCCATCCCCTTCCCGTGCACCCGGTCCACCAGCGGCGCCAGCCCGTGCGGCCACACCGCCGGGTCCGGGGTCCAGTCACCCAGGCCGTCGTCGAGGGAGGTGCGGCCAGCGAACCACCCGTCGTCGAGCACGAATCGCTCGGCACCCAGTTCGGCAGAGACGTCGACCAGCGCGGTCAGCACGGAGAGGCCGTGGTCGAGGTAGACCGCTTCCCACGGGTTGAACATGACGGGTGCGGGCGACGACGGATGGGCCGCGAGCGAACGGACGTACTGATGGGTCGCGTCCGCCAGTCCGTCGAGGCCGCGTGCGGACGCGGTCACGTGCACCCAGGGCGTCGCGTACGTCTCGCCCTCCGCGAGGACCAGCTCGCCCGGGTGCAGCAACTCGCCGGCCCGGACGACGGCGGTGCCGGAGCTGAGCTGCTCGACCGCGTACCGGTGGTTGCCGCTCCAGGCGAGGTGGACGCCGAGCACCTCGCCCTCGCCGTATCCGAAGCCGGGGGTACCGACCACGACGAGACCCGTGCCGTCGAGAACCCGCATGCCGCGGCGGTGCTCCCGGACCCACTGCCCGTCCGCGAGGGCACGGCGCTGGGGCTGCCGCTCGCGGGCCCAGCGGCCGGTGAAGTCGAGGATCTCGCCGGCGCCGGTCGGAGCGGGGACGACCACGTCGAGCGCGTCGACCACGTAGGGGCCGGCGCCGGTGTTGGTCAGTACGTGCCGCAGGCGGAGCCCTCCCCCCGGGACGGCTTCGGCCTCGAAGCGCAGATCGAGTCCCGCTGCCGCGTCGGTGGCCCGGACCACGAGTGAGCCGTCGTCGCACCGCACCGAGCCGGGGCCGAACGCGGTGGACCAGTCGCTGCCCGGTCCTTCGGGGCCGACCCGGTGGCCGAGGAGCGCGGGCCGTCCGAGGTAGCCGCGCGCGTGCTCCGGGAGCACGCTGACCGGTGAGCCGGTCAGCCAGGAGTTCCAGGCCGTGGTCTCGACCGAGGCCGGGAGCGTCAGGGACCGGACGTCCGCCGCCGACAGGGGGAGCCCCACCCACCCGATATCGGGCAGGCCGTCCGCCCTCGGCAGCAGGACCATCGTCGTGGTCTCGGTCCCGCCGGATCCGGAGAGGGACACGGGGGCGGTGGGCGCGGGCACGGCAACGCGTCCGGGCTCGATCATTCGGTGACTCCCTGGTGCGGTGAGAAAGGGGTGGATCAGGCCTGCACTGCGAGCAGGCGTTCCTTGAGGTCGTCGAGGGCCAGCCGGGCGGCGCCGAGGGCGACGGACTCGTCGCCGAGCAGCGACACACGGAACTCCGGGCTGTTGAGGGAGGTCGCGGCCAAGTGCCGCCCGAAGGGACCGCCGAGCACGTCCCCCGCGCGGGACAGGCCGCCGCCGAGCACGACGAGATCGGGGTCGACGGCGTGGACCAGCACGGAGGCGCCGAGGGCGAGGGCCTCGGCGACGCGGTCGACGGTGCGTACCGCGGCGCGGTCGCCGTTCGCGGCCGCTTCGAAGAGCGCGCGGACGTTGCCGCTGGTGGATTCCTCGGCGGCCGAGCCGGCGAGCCTGCGGCTCTCGCGGTCGAGCTGCGTCATCGCTTCGGCCCACCCCAGGATCTTCATGGAACCGACGGACGCCGCCAGGCCGTGCCGGCCGTTGTGGATCTGCCCGTTGATGACGATCGCGGCCCCGAGGCGGCGGCCGGCGTGCATGTAGACCAGGTCACGCGCCCCGGCGCCGCCCTGCCACTGCTCGGCCACCGCCGCGAGGTGGATGTCGTTGGAGACCAGCACGTCGCGTTTGAAGCGCTCCGACACCTCCGACACCACGTCGATCCTGTCGAAACCCGGCAGTGAGTAGACGTCCAGGTCCTGGCCCGCGGGAACGGTACGGATGTCCATGACCTCGGAGCCGTTGGCCCCCACACCGGTGATGCCGCAGGCCACCGAGCGGATGTGGTCCCTGTCCGTCCCGGTCTGCCGGAGCGTGGCCTCGACCAGGCGCGCCGCGGCCCCGATGCGCCCGCCCGGTCCGATGCGTGAGTCGACGCTGCGTCTGCGCACCGCCAGGACGTTTCCGCGCAGGTCGCAGACGACCACGGCCACCTTGTGGGCGCCGATGTCGACCCCGACGACGGCGAAGTTCTCGGCCACGACCTCGTAGCGCCGGGCCGGCCGTCCGGCCGACCGCTCCCCGTTCGGACGGTCGAGCGCCTCGCGGACGAAGCCCTCGTCCAGCAGCGTCGCCACCAGGTCCTCGGCGGTGGGGCGGGACACCCCGACGACCGACCGCACATCACTGACCGTCAGCGACGCGGCGTCGAGGAAGGCTCGCACCGTGGCGGAGAGATTGAGCCTGCGCAGGAGGTGGGCATCGCCTGCACGGCCTGAGGGAGTTGCGCGGTCCCGGGTTTCACCGATGTCTTGACTCACGGCGGCACGGTATCTAAATTGACGCCGCAACAGCAATATTGACAAGCAACTTACTTATCTAAATTCTGGCCGAGCGACATCCCATCCGGTGGGTTCGACCAGCGAGGAGGGCCTCATGAGCAAGCGAGCCAACTGGGTCGCTGCAACAGCGGCATTGGGCCTGGTCGCACTGACCGGCTGTGCCGTCGGCGGCGGGAGCGAAGGCGGAAACGGTTCGGGCGGTGACGTGACGTTGAGCCTGCTCACCTTCGAGACCCCCAACCTCACCGCCTCCTACTGGGACGACATCATCGCCAGGACCAGCGCCAAGGTGCCGGGGGTGAAGATCAAGAAGCTCGTCGCGCCGAGTGCCGAGCAGCGCAACGAGTACACGCGCCAGCTCGACTCGACCGGGGCGCTGCCCGACATCATGGTCGCGATCGACCCCGCCGGACTGGCGGAGGGCGGCAGGCTGGCCCAGTTCAGCAAGAAGGAACTGGCGGACTGGACCAGCCCGGACGCGAACAGCTTCAACGGCAAGATCTACCAGCTGCCCACCAACTCGCAGACCTGGCAGATCTACTACCGCAAGGCGGACTTCGAGAAGGCGGGCATCACCACTCCTCCGAAGAAGTGGGACGACCTGCTCGCCGCGGTCGGCAAGCTCAAGGCGGCGGACATCAAGCCGTTCGTCATCGGCGGGGGTGCACCGGACGGCCTCGGACCGCGATGGACCTTCGCCCAGCTGGTGGCCGACGAGGTCTACGCCAAGGACCCGAAGTGGCTCGACAGGCTGACCGCGGGCAAGACCGACTTCAGCGACCCGCTGTTCGTCAACGCCGCGACCAAGATGAGGGCACTGGCGGGCAAGGAGAACGTCGACAACCTGTCAGCCACCTACCCCCAGGCGCAGGAAGCCTTCCTCAAGGGCAAGGGCGCCATGTACCCGATGGGCTCGTGGTTCCCGGCGTCCCCGGACAAGGCGCGGCAGAAGGAGTTCGGCGCCTTCCCCATGCCCACGCAGGACGGCTCGCTCGTCATGCCCGTGTACACCGGCGGTGGACTGTCGGTGAGCGCCAAGTCCCCTGACGTCGCGAAGGCCAAGAAGTGGGCCGTCGAGTTCTCGAAGCTGAACGCCGACGGCGGGGCGAAGTACGACGGCCTGTTCGTCGCGCTCAAGGGCTACAAGCCGCCGGCCGGCCTGCCGGCGCTGTACAACACCACCCTCGGTCTCTACGAGAAGTCCCAGGCCGGCGGGACCGTGACGCCGAGCTTCGGGAACGAGGCCGGTGTCCCGGCCCTGCCGTCGGGCTTCATACCCAAGGTCGACGCGGCGCTGAACGATCTCCTCAACGGCCGTGCCGACGTGCATGAGTTCGTCGCGACGCTGAACACGAAGTACAAGGAGCTCGCGAAGTGAGGCACCCCTTGCCCGCCCGGACGGGGACCGTCACCGGCAAAGGAACGCCGCGGCCCCTCAAGCCGCAGGCCGGTCCGGTCCCGTCCGGGCGCGCGGGTGGGCCGCACCGGCGCCGCACCTGGACGTGGTCGTCGCTGGGCGCCGGTGCCGTGTTCGTCCTGCCGACCCTCGCGATCTTCTCCGCGATGGTCCTGGCGCCCATTCTGTGGACCCTCTGCACCGGGCTGACCGATGAGCGCGCCACCCGCCCGGAGACCTCGTTCATCGGCCTGGAGAACTACGGTTTCCTCCTCAGGAACGAGGAGTTCCGGCACTCCCTGTGGAACACCGTGGTGATCACGGTGATCGTGGTGCTGCTGACGAACCTGCTCGGTCTCGCGATCGCCCTGCTGCTGAGCCGGCAGGGCCGGCTCTACAGCCTGCTCCGCAGCGTCTACTTCACACCGGTGATCCTCTCCGCTGTCGTGGTGTCGGTGATCGGACGCTCGATCCTGGCGGACGACGGCCTGCTGAACAGCGCGCTCGTCTCGCTGGGGGTCGAACACCCGCCGGGCTGGCTCACGGATCCGTCGTACGCGATCTACTCCGTCTCCGGGATCATGGTCTGGCAGCTGCTCGGCTTCGCCGTCGTGGTCTACCTCGCCGGGCTCGCGGGAATCCCCGCCGAGCTCGACGAGGCGGCGAGCCTCGACGGCGCCGGCCCCTGGCAGCAGTTCCGCGCGATCACCTGGCCGCTGCTCGCACCCTCGCTGACGATCAACACCGTGATGCTGATGATCAGCTCGTTCAAGGTCTACGACCAGATCGCCGTGCTCACCAACGGCGGCCCCGGCACCGACGGCACGGCCACCGTGGCCTTCGAGGTGATCCGCACCGCCTTCTCCGAGCAACGCCCGGGAGTGGCGTCCGCGATGGCCGGGATCATGCTCGTCGTCGTCTCGGCCGCGAGCGTGACGACGCTCAAGCTCCTGCAACGACGAGAGGTCAACCTGTGAACTCCCGAACGCCGTGGATACGGCCGCTCCTGGCCACCGGCGTGGCGGCCGTCTTCTGCATGCCGCTCTACGTGGCGCTGGTCAACGTCTTCAAACCCAGCTCCGAGGTCGTGTCATCGCCGCTGGCGCTCCCGCTTCCGCCGACCCTCGACAACCTCGGACATGTGTTGAGCCGGCCGGACGGACTGTTCTGGTACGGCCTCGTCAACTCGGTCATCCTGACCGCGGCGTCGATCCTCATCACCACCGTGCTGGCCGCGATGTCCGCGTACCACCTCGTGCGGTCGGACCGCTGGTGGAGCCGCGTCGTCCTCGGCGTCATGCTGTCCGGCCTGATGATCCCGCCCGCGGTGATCATGCTTCCGATCACGCGGATCCTCGACGCCGTCGGCCTGCTGCACACGATGCCGGGCGCCGTGCTGGTCGACGTCGGGTACTACCTGCCGTTCGCCGTGTTCGTCTTCATGGGCTTCATCCGCTCGATCCCGCGCGAACTCGAAGAGGCCGCGGCGGTCGACGGAGCCGGCCGGTTCCGGATCTTCTGGCAGATCGTCTTCCCGCTGCTGCGGCCCGCGTCGGCCAGCGTGCTGATCTTCCTCGGGGTCTGGGTCTGGAACGACTTCCTCACCCCCCTGCTCGTCCTGGGCCCGGGGGCCGGGAACACCGTGACGGTCGGGATCTTCCGCTCCATCGGCCCCTACCAGCAGGACTTCGGGGCGGTGTTCGCGTTCATGCTGCTCGCCACCCTGCCCGTCCTGGCCTTCTACCTCGCCTTCCAGAAGCAGTTCGTCCGTGGCCTGACCGGGGGTGCCACGAAGGGATGACCGGCACAGCGGCCGGTGCAGCAGTTTCCGTCGAGAGTGACAGGAGCAACATCATGCGGTTCCCCGCACGCGCAGTCAGATCACAGTCCCCCCGCAGGCGGCCCGAGCGGCGTCGGCGCACGGCCGGTTCCGTGGCACTGGTGATGCTGACCGCCGGCATCCTGCCCGCGGCCGGCGCACAGTCGGCGCAGGCACGACCCGGCGGAGGGACTCCGTCGATCGAGGTCCGGGCCGGCTATCTGGACCTGGAGCTCGACAGAACAGGGACGGTCGTGGGCCTGGAGGACGTCAGGACCGGGGTCGACCACCTCGCGGCCGGTCATGCGGCGTCCCTGGTCAGCCTGGTCATCGACGGCAAGCAGCAGCGGCCGACCACGGTTCACCGTTCCGGACCCGGGGGCCGGATGCTCACGTTCCGGAACCAGGCGGCGCACTGGAAGATCCAGGTGAAGCTGGTCACCGGGCTCGGTGGCTACACCACGTTCGAAGCGGTCGACGTCGATGTGCCGAAGGGCGTCGATGTGCAGACCCTGCTCTGGGGCCCGCTGGCCACGTCGATCTCCAAGACGGTCGGCACATCGGTGGGCGTGGTCCGCGACGACGATTTCGCCATCGGGCTCCGGCCGCTGACCGACCGTACCGAAGGCGCCTGGCCGCAGGAGGACCAGGGCATGGGCTGGGAGAGCGAGGTCAAGCACGATCCGGACCAGGTGAGCGTGGGTTCCCTGGAGGAGTGGAGCGCGGCGGGCGTGACCCCCTGGGGTTCCGTACTGCGCGCCTTCACCTTCGACTACACCAAGGAACGCCACCGCGAGGTACGCGGCTATCCGATCCCGGTCGGACCGCTGCCCGGCCGCGACGCCGGGATCGCCGGTTCCAAGATCGCACTCTTCGGAGCCTCGCCCGAAGCGACGCCGACGGTTCTGTCCAACATCGCGAAGGGCGAGAAGCTGCCCTACCCGAAGCTGGACGGACAGTGGCAGAAGGCCTCCCAGGCGAGCAGCCAGTCCTGGCTGGTGCTCGGCGACCTGGAGACCGGCAACATTCCGGCGGCCGCCCGGTTCGCCAAGGCGGCCGGCATGAACCGGATCTACTCGCTGACCAGCAGCTACGGCCCGTGGAAGTCGAGCGGCCACTACCAGTTCGACTCCAGCCTGGGCGGGAGTGACGCCGGGGCCGCGGCGGCCGTGGACATCGCCAGGGCGAACGGTGTGCAGCTCGGCGTGCACACCTTGTCGGACTTCGTCAGCACCGGTGACGAGCCCTACGACTGGGCCTGGTTCCCGCGGGACGCCTATCTCGAGCCGCCCGCCGACAACCGCCTCGTGATGGGAGGCACCGCCTCGCTCACCCGTCCGCTGACGGCCGGCGACACCACCCTGTACCTCGACGACGGCGCGCTGCTCGCCGCGGGACCGAGCTACAGCCTCCTGCGCGTCGGGGACGAGTTCGTCAGCTACGGAACGGCAGAGCAGGTGGGGAAGGAGTGGAAGGTGACCGGTGTGCAGCGCGCGCGCTGGGGATCGGTCGCTGTCTCCCACCCCGAGGGCGACCGCACCGGCCGAGTCATGGCCAACAGCTACGGTGGCGCGATCGGCGGTCATGCCGTCCTCGACGAGATCAGCGACCGGCTGACCACCGCCTGGAACACCACCGGCATCACCGGTATGTCGTGGGACGGCCTGGAGTCGGCTTCGGAGTCCGGCTGGGGCGCCTACGGCATGGCTCACCTCGTGAACAAGACGTTCCGGCGCGTCGATGCCAAGGACGGATTCATCTCCGAGACCAGCCGGATGACCTCGAACACCTGGGACGCGCTGACCCGGGCCAGCTGGGGCGAGGTCGGCAGCACCTCGATGGAGCAGGTGCTCGCCAACAACAAGTACCTCCAGGCGAACTACCTCCCCGGCATGCTCGGCTGGATCAGCCTCAACGGCACGGACAGCGTGCTCACCACGGAGTGGAAGCTGGCCCGCGGCGCCGGCCTGAACGCCGGGACGGGTTACCAGAGTTCGGTCTCCCGCCTCGAATCGGGCGGCGAGAACACCGCACGGCTGCTCGACGCCATTCAGCAGTGGGAGACGGCACGCAACCTGGGCGCGTTCACCGAGAAGCAGCGGGCGCGGTTCCGTGACCTGACGACGAACTGGCACCTGAGCGTGGTCGAGCCGGGCAAGAGCTGGTCCCTTCAGGAGCTGGACGCCGACGGCAAGCCGGTCGGCGCTCCCGAGGCGGTCGTCGCCCCGACCCCGGAGCTCGACGCCGGACCGCTGCCCGCGGCGGCCCGGGGCGCCCTGTACGAGGCGACCGTGAAGACCAACACGCCGGCGACCACGCGATACGCGGTGACCTCGGGGTCCTTGCCCGCGGGCCTCGTGCTCAACGCGGACACCGGCGGCATCGTGGGGACACCGGCCAGGGCGGGAACGGCACGGTTCACGGTCTCGGCGTACCAGGGCTCCGGCGGGCCGACGGCTCGGCGCGACTACGTGATCGCGGTCGGCAGGCACTGATCCGGCAGGGGGCCATCGGGAGATCGAGGAGGTAGCACGGCCGAACGCCCGGCGCACCACACGAAAGGCCCCGCGCTCCCGGAGGAGTGCGGGGCCTCACGTACATCGGGGGCGCCCCTACCGCAGGCGCGCCATCAACGCGTGCTCCACCAAAGTGATCAACGCGCTCTTCGCATCTGCCCGATGCCGCGCGTCCGTGACCAGAATGGGCGTGTCGGGTCCGATCTGGAGCGCTTCGCGCACCTCGTCGGGGGTGTAGGGCTGGTGTCCGTCGAAGCCGTTGAGGGCGATGACGAAGGGGAGTCCGCTGTTCTCGAAGTAGTCGACGGCGGGGAAGCAGTCGGCGAGTCGGCGGGTGTCCACCAGCACGACGGCGCCGATGGCGCCGCGTACGAGGTCGTCCCACATGAACCAGAAGCGGTCCTGTCCCGGGGTACCGAAGAGGTACAGGATCAGGTCCTGGTCCAGGGTGATGCGTCCGAAGTCCATGGCCACCGTCGTGGTGGTCTTGTCCCCGGTGTGTGTGAGGTCGTCGATGCCCGCGGATGCGGACGTCATCACGGCTTCGGTGCGCAGCGGATTGATCTCCGAAACGGCACCGACAAACGTGGTCTTACCCACGCCGAAGCCCCCTGCCACCACGATCTTCGCCGAGGTAGTGGAGCGGGCCGCTCCGCCGCTAGAGCTTGCGAAGTCCACTGAGCACCCTTTCGAGCAGTGTCACATCTGGCTGGCCGCCGGCGGACTCTTCGCCGCCGGGCTGGTGGATAGCGACGAGTCCGGCCTCTGCCAGGTCGGCTACGAGGATCCGGGCAACGCCGAGAGGGATCGAGAGCAGGGCCGAAATCTCGGCCACTGACTTGATCTCGATGCACAGCCGGCAGATCCGCTGGTGCTCGGGCAACTGCCCTTGCAGCCGGGACGGATCAGCCGTAGTACTGACCAACGCCTCAATGGCGAGTTGGTAGCGCGGTCGGGTCCGTCCACCTGTCATGGCGTACGGCCGGACCAGCGGATTGTGCGCCGCGGGAGCATCCGGCTCGGGGGCCCACCGGGGCTCCACCGGCTGGATACGGGGCGGCGGCTGCGGGGAGTCGTACCGGTGGGGGCGCTGCGGCCGCTGGGGCTGCTGCGGCTGCTGAGGCCACTGCGAACCCTGCGTGTTCTGCGGCCAGTCGTCCGAGCCCCGCGTGTCCTGCTGCGGCCAGTCGTCCGAGCCCTGAGCGCGCCTTGCCTGCCGGAACGGCCGGAACGGCTGCTGCCCGTCCTGTCTGCCGGACGAGGAGGGGGAGTCGAAGCCGTCGCCCCTGTGCTCACCCGGTACCTGCTGACCACCGTTGAACTGGTGTCCGCCTGGGGGTGTACCCACGATTCCTCCTCCGCCTGCCGGTCCCGGTCCCAGTGGGTCCGCGCCACCGCACCTTATGGCGCGGTGACGTGAAACGCACTGTCTGTCTACTAGTTAAGAAGACTTCCCTGTAGTTCGGCGCGGAGGTCCGGAGTGAGGACACCACCGGCGCGATCGACCAGAAGTGCCATTTCGTACCCAACCAGACCGATATCGGCATCCGGGTGTGCAAGAACGGCCAAGGAAGATCCGTCGGAGACGGACATGATGAAGAGGAATCCTCGCTCCATCTCCACAACTGTCTGATTCACGGCGCCGCCCTCGAAGATCCGGGAGGCACCCGCGGTCAGCGAGGTCAGACCGGAGGCGACAGCCGCCAGCTGGTCGGCGCGGTCGCGCGGAAATCCCTCGGACATCGCCAGCAGCAGGCCGTCCGCGGAGACCACCACCGTGTGCGACACCCCGGGGGTGTTGTCCACGAAGTTGGTGATCAACCAGTTCAGATTCTGCGCCGCCTGGCTCATCGGGCTCACACTAACGCTCCTGGTTGTAGGTATTACTGCTGTCCGAACCCGCGTTGCGTCCCCGCAGGACGCCCCGCCGCAGGTTGCTCAACCTGCCGCGCACGTCCTCCGGGGCGCGGGAGACCTGGGGGCCGCCCTGCTGGGTCTGCTCGGCCGTACCCTCGATCAGATTGGCCTTGGGCACGCGCCGGGGAAGACCGGACGGGGTGACCCCGCCCGCCTTCGGGTCCCGGAGCTTCTCGGCCCGCTCCCAGCGCTCGTCGTTCGCCGAACGCCAGTCCTCCGTCCCGTCCGCGCTCTCCTGCTGCGCGGGCGACGGCTGCTGCGGCGGTTCCTGCTGCGGCGGCTGCTCCTGCGCGGCGGCGGGCCGGTCCTTCCCGCGTCCGGTGGGCTGCCAGTGCTGCTGACCGCCCCGGCGCGGCAGACCGGCCTCGGTGATCTCGTGGCCGGAGTTCGGGACGGGGCCCGAACGCTCGAAGCCTACGCGCTCCTGCGATGCGGCGGGGGTGCTCCCGACAGATTCCGGTTCGGCCTGCGTCAGCGGTTCGTACCCGCCCTGGTAGGCGCCCTGAGCAGGCCACTCCTCCTGCTGGGGCTGGGCGTTGTACTGCCCTTCGTAGTCCTGCTGAGGGGTCTCCGGGGCCGCGTACGCCGACTCCGGATAGCCGTTCTGCCCGTGCTGGTCGGGCTGTTGGACGTAGCCGGTGTCACCGCGGAACGGGTCGTAGCCGCCCTCGTACGCGGCCTGTCCGTACTGCGGCTCCTGCTGCCCGTCCTGCTGCGGCTGCTGGGCGTACGGGGCAGCGGTGTACGGGTCCGCGGCGTAGGGGGCCTCGCCGAACGGGGCCTGCGCGTACTGCTCCTGCGACTCCTGCCGCGGGTAGGGCGGGTTCTCGTCGCCGGTCCGGGGCTCCAGCGCCGCGCGCTGTTCCCCCCGCGTCAGCGAGCGGCCCACCGGGTCGAGCTGCGCGGACTCCTCCGACGCCTCCCCGTAGCGCGAGTCGTCGAAGCCGAGCTCCGCCGCCGTACGCATCGGGGGCTGCGTCGGCGGCAGCGTCGCGTCGAAGGGCTGCTGCTGCGGAATGATCGAGGAGACCGTGAAGTCGTCCTGCGCGGGGGCGCCTTCGCCGCCGCCACCGTGGGTGATCGCGTCCGGCAGCATGACCAGCGACGTGGTTCCGGCCTGCTCGCCCGAGGGGCGCAGCTGGACCCGGATGCCGTGCCGGTCGGCGAGCCGGCCGACCACGAACAGGCCCATGCGCTGGGAGACCGCGGCGTCCACCGTCGGCGGGTTGGCCAGCTTGTGGTTGATGTCGGCGAAGTCCTCGGCGGTGAGGCCGATGCCCTTGTCGTGGATCTCGATCATCACGCGGCTGTCGGGCAGCCGGGTCGCGGTGACCCGCACCTTGGTCTGCGGCGAGGAGAACGTCGTGGCGTTCTCCAGCAGCTCGGCGAGCAGGTGCACGAGGTCGGTCACGGACTGGCCGTGGATGTCCGTCTCCGGCACGCCGGAGAGCTCGATGCGCTCATAGGACTCCACCTCGGAGGAGGCGGCCCTGAGCACGTCCACCAGCGGCACCGGCTGGTTCCAGCGGCGGCCGGGCTCCTCACCGGCGAGGACCAGCAGGTTCTCGCCGTTGCGGCGCATCCGGGTCGCGAGGTGGTCCAGCCGGAAGAGGCTCTCCAGCTGGTCGGGGTCGGCCTCGTTGTTCTCCAGGTCGGTGATGAGGGTCAGCTGGCCCTCGATGAGCGACTGGTTGCGGCGTGACAGGTTGGTGAAGATCGCGTTGACGTTGCCCCGCAGCATGGCCTGCTCGGCCGCCAGCCGCACCGCCTCGCGGTGCACCTGGTCGAAGGCGCGCGCGACCTCGCCGATCTCGTCCTGGCTGTTGATCGGGATCGGCTGGACGCGGGTGTCCACCCGGCCCGGATCGGCCCGGGACAGCTGGTCGACCAGCGAGGGCAGCCGCTGCTCGGCGATGCCGAAGGCGGCGTTGCGCAGCCGGAGCATGGAGCGGCTCATCTGGCGGGCCATGAGGCCGGCCAGGACGAAGGCGGCCAGCAGGGCGACGAGCACGATCGCCGCGTTGACGACGGCGTCGGTCCTGGCGCCGGACGAGATGTCCGCCGCCTCGGTCACGGCCTTGTCGACGAGCTCTTCCTCGACCGCGGTGTATCCGTCGAACTTCGCGGTGGCCGCGGCCATCCAGGTCTCGGGGGTGATCCCCTTCGCCTTGAGCTGGGCGGGGCTCTTGCCGAGCGCGAGCTGCTGGGCCATCCCGTCGTAGACCGAGCCGTCGACGGTGGGCGGCGTCACGAACGGCGTCCCCGCCGCGTCGGCCTGCTCCTTGGCGCTCTTGACCTTGGCCGCGCCCTCCGCGGCCTTGTCGGCCATGACCTTCTTCAGCCGGGCCGCGTCCGACTCCGTACCGCCGGAGACGAATTCACCGAGGGCGATCTGCTCCAGGTAGTTGTACGAGCCGAAGGCCTTGACCTGGTCGTTGAACTTGCCGCCCACCTGGCTGGGCCGCACCAGCAGATGCATTCCGATGGAGCGCTGAAGCGATTCTGCAGCCTTGGCCAGCTCGATTGCGTAGACGGTGCGGCCGTAACTGGTGATGTTTCCGGTGCCGAGCCCGAGCTCGTTGCAGAACTCCATGAGGGAGTGCTGCACCTGGACGTAGCCCTCTTCCGTCTTCACCGGGTCCATGGCCTCGGCGTAGGCGGCCTTGCGCAGGTCGGGGAGGGTGGGCTCCTCCAGCCTGAACAGCTTGAGGCGCCGCTCCAGGCCCTGCTTGGCCGGCATGTCCTTCACGGCCGTGTCGAACTTCTCCGCGGCCGCGTCGGTGGTGGCCCGTACCTGGGTGACGACCGCCGCGTCGCGCTTGTTGGACAGCAGGGGCTGGGCGGAGAGGTCGCGCTCGTTCAGCAGCGCCTGGCCGTACTCGGAGGCCGCGCGCACGATCAGCGCGGTCCGCTCGGCGTCCCTGGCCTCCTGCCAGGTGTCGATCGACCCCTTCACCTGGAAGCCGCCCATGACCAGGCCGACCAGCACGGGGATGAGGAGGATCGCGTTCAGCCGGGTCGGCACCCGCCAGTTGCGCGGGGACATCCGGCTGGTGCTGCCACCGGCAGGCATCCCTCCGGACACGTCGGCGGACGACGCCGCGGCGCGCGGCGGGGTGAAGTTGCCCCGCTCCGGCTGCGCCGTGGAGCCCTCGTTGTTACGCCTCACTCGACCAACAACCTCTCGGCGTCGGCACCTACGCTGTGCCGTGTTTTGTTCAGGGCCGTACTACTCGGGAGTTCGTCGAATTGCAGCACGGGGAACGGTCGCGTTCCAAACAGTCGGAATAGGCCATTCCGAGTGGTACAGGCCTCAGATAAAACGGGCATAAAGAACGAGCCCCGCCAAAAGGCGGGGCTCATGTGAGCACAGCGGTACCGCTCGTACGCATCGGGTATCGGCCGTGAGGCAATTCTCTTTCGAAACGTTATGAACACGGGGGTGGATCGTGTCTAACGACACAGTCCACCCCCGTTTGACTACTTTAACTGCCGTACGGCAATACCGACTTGTGCCTACTTGAGCCGCGCCATCAAGGCGTGCTCCACCAGGGTGATCAGACCGCTCTTGGCATCACCGCGGTGCCGCGCGTCGGTCGTGATGATCGGGGTGTCGGGTCCGATCTGGAGCGCTTCGCGCACCTCGTCGGGGGTGTAGGGCTGGTGTCCGTCGAAGCCGTTGAGGGCGATGACGAAGGGGAGTCCGCTGTTCTCGAAGTAGTCGACGGCGGGGAAGCAGTCGGCGAGTCGGCGGGTGTCCACCAGCACGACGGCGCCGATGGCGCCGCGTACGAGGTCGTCCCACATGAACCAGAAGCGGTCCTGTCCCGGGGTACCGAAGAGGTACAGGATCAGGTCCTGGTCCAGGGTGATGCGTCCGAAGTCCATGGCCACCGTCGTGGTGGTCTTGCCTCCGGTGTGTGTGAGGTCGTCGATGCCCGCGGACGCGGACGTCATCACGGCTTCGGTGCGCAGCGGATTGATCTCCGAAACGGCACCGACAAACGTGGTCTTGCCCACGCCGAACCCGCCCGCCACCACGATCTTCGCCGAGGTGGTGGCACGGGCCGCACCGCCACTAGAGCTTGCGAAGTCCACTGAGTACCCTTTCGAGCAGTGTCACATCCGGCGCGCCGCCGGCCTCTCCGTTGCCCGGCTGGTGGATGGCCACCATGCCGGCTTCCGCCAGGTCCGCCACGAGGATCCGGGCCACGCCGAGCGGCATCGACAGCAGGGCCGACACCTCGGCCACCGACTTGACCTCACGGCACAGGTGGCAGATCCGCTGGTGCTCGGGGAGCAGCGTTCCCAGGTGCGCGGGGTCGGCCGTGGTGCTGACCAGCGCCTCTATCGCTAGTTGGTAGCGCGGTCGGGTCCGTCCGCCGGTCATGGCGTACGGACGAACCAGCGGCTGGTCGCCTTCACCTTCGTACGACGCGTGGTTCAGCGCGCCGTACGGATCGGGTGAGGCGGGTGGCGGGGTCATGAATCCTCCGGGCGTGACAGCAGGGTGTCGGCGTGCCGTCTGAAGGGGCCGGTGGGGGGCTCTAAGCGGCCGGACGGGCGAGGGTTGATTGCGGTACCTGGGGTAATCGTCTGTGTCACCGATTCATGGCCGCCTAGTGGAGCAGGCTGCCCTGGAGCTCGGCACGGAGGTCCGGGGTGAGGACAGTGCCCGCCCGGTCCACCAGCAGAGCCATTTCGTACCCGACCAGACCGATATCGGCGTCCGGATGGGCCAGTACGGCAAGTGAGGAACCGTCGGAGACGGACATCAGGAAGAGGAACCCGCGTTCCATCTCCACCACGGTCTGGCTGACGGCGCCGCCTTCGAAGATCCGGGAGGCACCCGCGGTCAGCGAGGTCAGACCGGAGGCGACAGCCGCCAGCTGGTCGGCGCGGTCGCGCGGGAAACCTTCGGACATCGCCAGCAGCAGGCCGTCTGCGGAGACCACCACCGTGTGCGACACCCCGGGGGTGTTGTCCACGAAGTTGGTGATCAACCAGTTCAGATTCTGCGCGGCCTGACTCATCGGGCTCAACTAACGCTCCTGCTGGTGAGTGGGGCCGAGTGGGAAACTGCCGGTCGACTGGCCGTTGTTGGCCTGACGCCCCTGCTGGATACCCCGGCGGAGATTGGTGAGCCGCCCGCGCACATCATCGGGCGCACGCGACACCTGGGGACCGGACTGATGGTTCTGCTGCTGGGCGGTGCCCGGTACCAGATTGGCACGCGGCACCCGGCGGGGCAGACCGGAAGTGGTGATTCCGCCTGCTGCGGGCTTCTTCACCCGCTCCGCCTGCCGGACGAGTTCGTCGTTCGGCGAGGCGCGCCAGGAGCTCGTGACGCCGTTGGTGTCACCCGTATCGCGCTGCGGTGCGGGCGGAGCGGGGCGCTCGTCGGCGGACTGCTGGGGGAAGTCCGGTGCCTGCGGCGCGGCGGGCGGCTGCTGGCCGTTCTGCTGCGGACCGTGGAACCAGTTGGTCTCCAGCGTGTCGTACAGCGGCGTACGGCCGTCGCCGGGCCCGGCGGCCGGCGGAAGCGCCTCGGGCTGCCGGTACTGCGGCTCCTGCTGCGGCTGCGGCGCGACGGGCGGCCGCGGAGCACCGAAGTCCTCGTCGCCGCGGTCACGCCGGACCGGCGCGGGCCGGCCCTGCCCCTGGTCCTGCGGACGGCCGAAGTCGGGGCGGGCGAACTGCGCCGTGCTCGCCGGGTCCGGTGTCTGCGGCGCGCCTGCCCCGTACTGCTGCGCACCCGGAGCGGGCGCCGAGAAGTCCGGGCGGGCGAACTCCGAGGTGGAGCCGGGGCCCTGCCGGTCGTCCATCGGCGGACGCGGGCTGAGCGGCGGGTTCGACGGGCGCTGGAACTGGCCGGTGGACTCGGGCTCCTCGTGACCGCGGGGGGCGTCGAGCGGGGAGCGCTGCTGGGGTGCGGACTGCTCCTCAGAGCCCCAGCTGGTGGTCTGCGGGCGCTGCGGACCGGGGTACCCCTGGCCCGACGGGCCCGGAGCGGGGCTGCCACCGGGCAGTTCCGCACGCGGACCGCCGACGGGGGGCAGCTGGCGGCCGTTCTCGCCCGGACCGCCGGGCTGCTGGAAGCCGCCCTGGTCCGCCGGGTTCTGCCGGCCGGGGCCGTTGCCCGCGCCCTGGCTGTTCTGCTCCGGCCGCCGCTGGGCGAACAGCCCGCCGGGCTGGCCCGCGTCGGTACGTCCGGCGCCGTCGCCCTGGCCGCGGGCGCCCAGCCGGGCACCGCCGCCGAAGGCGCCGGAGAGTCCGCCGCCCTGGCGCGGCGGCCCCTGGCGCGGGCCGTCCTGCGGCGGCCGGCCCTGCGGACCGGTGTTGGACAGGCCGGCGCTCTGGAAGCCGGAGTTCTGCTGGCCGGGCTGGCTGTTCTGACCGGGCCGGCCGGGCTGCCCCGGCTGCCCCGGCTGGTTCTGCGGCCGGCCGGAGGTGTCCCGGGCGGGCAGCGCGGCCCGCGGACCGGAACCCGCGCCGACCTGGCCGCGGTTGGCACCCGGGCCGGCCGGGAGCCGGCCGCCGGGGGCCGACGGAGAGCTGTCGAGACCGGGGCGCGGAGCGTTGCCGCCCGCGAGCAGTCCACCGGACGGCGCACCGCCGGCGAGCAGTCCACCGGACGGCGCACCGCCGGCGAACAGTCCGCCGGGAGCGGGCGGCTGGCCCTGGGCCTGCTTCGGAACCGGCATCTTGCCGCCGTGCGCGACATCGACGGGGAGCATGACCAGCGCGGTCGTACCACCGGAGTCGGAGGGCCGCAGCTGGATACGGATGCCGTGGCGCAGGGACAGCCGGCCGACCACGAACAGGCCCATGCGGCGGGAGACCGAGACATCCACGGTGGGCGGCGAGGCGAGCCGCTCGTTGATCGCCGCGAGGTCCTCGGGGGAGAGCCCGATACCCGTGTCGTGGATCTCGACGAGCACCCGGCCGTCGGGCAGCGCGTGACCGGTGACCCTGACCTTCGTCTGCGGCGAGGAGAACGACGTGGCGTTCTCCAGCAGCTCGGCGAGGAGGTGCACGAGGTCGTTGACGACGCGTCCCGCGACCTCGGTGGCGGGCACCGCGGCCAGTTCGATGCGCTCGTACTGCTCCACCTCGGAGGCGGCGGCACGGAGCACGTCGACCAGCGGCACCGGACGGGTCCACCGGCGGCCCGGCTCCTCGCCCGCGAGGACGAGGAGGTTCTCGCCGTTACGGCGCATACGGGTCGCGAGGTGGTCGAGCTTGAAGAGCGAGGACAACTGGTCCGGGTCGGCCTCGCGCGACTCCAGCTCGGAGATGAGCGAGAGCTGACGCTGGATGAGGCCCTGCGAACGGCGCGAGAGGTTGGTGAACATCGCGTTGACGTTGCCCCGGAGGAGGGCCTGCTCCGCGGCGAGCCGGACGGCCTCGCGGTGCACGTCGTCGAAGGCCGCGGCGACCTTGCCGATCTCGTCGCGGGAGTGCACGCCGACCGACTCGACCGAGGTGTCGACGTCCTGCGGGTCGGCCTCGGAGAGCTGCTTGACGAGCTCCGGCAGCCGGTCCTGGGCGACGCGCGTCGCGGTGTCCTGGAGCCGGCGCAGTGAGCGGATCATGGACCGGGCGACGACGAACGCGCCGACCAGCGACACGCCGAGCACCAGCAGGATGAGCGCACCGCTGATGATCGCTTCGCGCTGGGACTCGTCGCGCAGTTCGCGCGCCTTGCCCTCCATGTCGCTGAGGAGCGTCTCCTCGATCTGCTTCATGGCCTGGATCTTGTTGGAGTCCTGGTCGTACCAGTCGAGGTACGAACGCCGGGCCGTCCCGGCCATGCTGGTCGGGCTGTCGAGCACCTTCTTGGCGTAGGTGTCGGCGGCCTTGATCTCGGGGTTGCCCTCGTCGAGCGTCGCGGTCAGCTCGTCCGCGCTGTTGCCGGTGGTCGTGTAGATCGACCCGAACGAGCGACGCGCCAGGTCTTCCTTGCGCAGCGCCGCCAGACCGAACTGGCGGTCGTTCGAATCGAGGCTCGGCTGCTTGTCGTTGCCGCCCGGCAGCGCCGCGGCGATGATCGCGCGCTGGACCGAGGCGTACTCCTTGGCGGAGGAGAAGGCCGCCAGGGCACGGGTCCGCTTGATCATCTCGGGGCTGCTGGTCGCCTGCGCCATGTCCTGCGAGAGGCTCAGCAGCGAGGTGATCAGCTGGCTGTACGCGTCGACGGTCTGCAGGCTCGGGGTGCCCTTGGCGAACGCCTGCTTGCGGATGTCGCGGATGCCGCCCAGCTGCGAGGCGATCTGCTGGACGCTGGAGTGGATGCTCTCCAGGGCCTCGTCGCCCTCGGTGTCACCGATGTCGTTCGTCGCGGTGAGGAACGCCTTCTTCGCGCGGTCGGCCTTCTTCCGCGGCTCGGTGACCTTGAAGTCGGTGGCAGGCACTCCGTTGGACAGCGGGCCCGCCGACCGGTCGCGCTCCTCCTGGAGCGCCTGGGCCAGCGACGTCGCCTGCTTGGTCATCTTGGTCAGCAGCTGCATGTGCTCCAGCTGCTGGATGTCGTTCATGGAGTCGTTGATGCGGAGGGCACCCAGGCTGGTCGCGGCGACCACCGGGAGGGCGAGCAGGGAGACCAGGCGCGTACTGATGCGCCAGTTACGCAGAGCCATTCGCGATCCGGTGTTGACCGGGCCCTGTGGCTTGAGGGACGTGATCGGATCGGAGCCGCCGTTCGCCGCGGCGCCGGAGCGCTTGGCGCGGTCGCTGCTGTCACCGGCCGCGGCCGGTCCGGGGTTCTGGGCGTGCTGGGGCGAGGAGCCGCGGTCGGTCCCGCCGCGCGGCTCCTGTTCAGCCGCTGCGCTGCCATCCCTCTTGAAACGTCCCTGCACTAGCGTCGCAACCTCTGGACCAGGCGTTCCCCCCGTCATGGACGGATGGAACGGTGTCGGCGTCGTGGGGCGTTGTACCGCCCCATGGTGGTCTTGAGTGACCGGCGTTCTTCCCCTTCCCGCCGCCACTCGGCTCGGCGCTGCGTTGCGCCCCCTGCGCGCCGGCCTGAAACCTGCGGCGGTGCGTGGAATTCCAGCACAGTGCAGGATCTCCAACAAGGGCCAGGTACCTGGCTGTGACCTGCGTGACACGTTGTGATGACGGCGTAACAAGCCGTGGAGCCGGTTCACTGTCATAACGGACTATTGCGGGTGAATCAGGTGAGGGTGACGGGTGTCCCAGACGACATGATCAGGAGCGGAATGGTTCATTCAGTGGTGCAATGTCCGGTTCTTCCGGTCGGGTCGGCCGCCCGTAATCGGGGTAATTGTCGGGGCCCTGGTGAGCAAACTCACATGATGATCGTCGTCTCTTCCGGGCTCCCGGAGGGAATCGGATGTTTAGCCTGACGCTTTACAGGGATGGCAGAACCGACAACCGGCGCCCCTCCGGGCGGCGCCCCTACCGACAGGGTCCGAACGGCAGATGAAGACGACGATGATGTTCCGCAACATTGCCAACCCCCGGCGCACGACGCTGGCGCACCTCGAGGACGCCGAGGCGCTGCGGACGCCGGAGCGGCCGGAGCACGCCCTCGACCTGCCGACGCAGACGGCCAACCCCCGCCGCACGATCCTCATGGTCGCTCCCGGGGCCACCACCGCCGCCGCGGAGTGATGCGCGCGGTGTCCCCCCTCACCCGCGCTAGCCTGGAGCGTCAGTCTTCAGTCAGCCAGCAAGTGAGGGGCCACAGCTTCCCGTGCGCATCGCCAGGTTCTCCATCGACGGCAATGTCGCCTTCGGCGCTGTCGAGGGCGACGGGCCCGATGGTCTCGTCCTCGACATCATCAAGGGCATCCCGTACGCCGAGTTCGAGCTCTCCGGGACCAAGGTCCCGCTGAACAAGGTCCGGCTGCTGCCGCCCGTGCTCCCCAACAAGGTCGTGGCCATCGGCCGCAACTACGCGGAGCACGCCGCGGAACTCGGCAACGAGGTCCCCGACGTCCCCGTCGCCTTCTTCAAGCCCACCACCTCGGTGATCGGCTCCGGCGACGCCATCGAGTACCCCTCGTTCTCCGACGACCTGCACCACGAGGCCGAGCTGGCCGTGGTCATCGGCCGGATGTGCCGCGAAGTGCCGCGCGAGCGGGTCAAGGACGTCATCTTCGGCTACACCTGCGCCAACGACGTCACCGCGCGTGACGCCCAGAAGCGCGAGAAGCAGTGGGCCAGGGCCAAGGGCTTCGACACCTCCTGCCCGCTCGGCCCCTGGGTGGAGACCGACCTCGACCCCGGCGACCTCACCATCCAGGCCACGGTCAACGGCGAGCAACGCCAGCTGGGCCGGACGAGCGAGATGATCCGCTCCATCGAGGACCTGGTCGTCCACATCACGGAAGCCATGACACTGCTCCCGGGCGACGTGATCCTCACCGGCACCCCCGCGGGGGTCGGACCCCTGCACGTCGGCGACGAGGTCGCCGTCACCATCGAAGGCATCGGCACTCTCACCAACAAGGTGATCAAGCGTGGTTAACGGACCGGTCCGTGTACGTTTCTGTCCCTCCCCGACCGGCAACCCCCATGTGGGCCTGGTCAGGACGGCTCTCTTCAACTGGGCCTTCGCCCGGCACCACCAGGGCACCCTGGTCTTCCGCATCGAGGACACCGACGCGGCGCGCGACTCCGAGGAGTCGTACGAGCAGCTCCTCGACTCGATGCGCTGGCTCGGTCTCGACTGGGACGAGGGCCCCGAGGTCGGCGGCCCGCACGCCCCGTACCGCCAGTCGCAGCGCATGGACATCTACCGGGACGTCGCCGAGAAGCTCCTCGCCGCCGGCCACGCGTACCCCTGCTACTGCACGACCGAGGAGCTCGACGCCCGCCGCGACGCCGCCCGCGCCGCCGGCAAGCCGTCCGGCTACGACGGCCACTGCCGCGACCTGAGCGCCGAGCAGAAGGCCGCGTACGAGGCCGAGGGGCGCACGTCCATCGTCCGCTTCCGGATGCCCGACGAGGCGATCACCTTCACCGACCTGGTCCGCGGCGACATCACCGTCCAGCCGGAGAACGTGCCGGACTACGGCATCGTCCGCGCCAACGGCGCCCCGCTCTACACACTGGTCAACCCGGTCGACGACGCGCTGATGGACATCACCCACGTCCTGCGCGGCGAGGACCTGCTCTCCTCCACCCCGCGCCAGATCGCCCTGTACCGGGCGCTCATCGAGCTGGGCGTCGCCAAGCAGACCCCCGCGTTCGGCCACCTGCCGTACGTCATGGGCGAGGGCAACAAGAAGCTCTCCAAGCGCGACCCGCAGGCCTCGCTCAACCTCTACCGCGAGCGCGGCTTCCTGCCCGAGGGGCTGCTCAACTACCTCTCGCTGCTCGGCTGGTCGATCGCCGAGGACCGCGACATCTTCGACATGGACGAGATGGTCGCCGCGTTCGACATCGAGGACGTCAACGCCAACCCGGCCCGCTTCGACCTCAAGAAGTGCGAGCACGTCAACGCCGAGCACGTGCGCCGGCTCGACGTGAAGACCTTCACCGAGGCCTGCGGCCCGTGGCTGCGCGCCCCGTTCGCCCCCTGGGCCCCGGAGGCCTTCGACGCGGACCTGTTCGCGGCGATCGCCCCGCACGCCCAGACCCGTGTCACGGTCCTCTCGGAGATCACGGCCAACGTCGACTTCCTCTTCCTCGACGAGCCCGTGACCGACGAGGCGTCCTGGGCCAAGGCGATGAAGGAGGGCTCCGACGCCCTGCTCGCGACGGCCCGCGCCAAGCTGGCCGACGCCGAGTGGAACGCGGACGCCCTGAAGAACGCCATCCTCGCCGCCGGTGAGGAGCACGGCCTGAAGCTCGGCAAGGCCCAGGCCCCGGTCCGCGTCGCCGTCACCGGCCGCACGATCGGCCTGCCCCTCTTCGAGTCCCTGGAGATCCTGGGCCGCGAGAAGACCCTGACCCGGGTCGACGCGGCACTGGCGAAGCTGGCCGCGTAGCGGTCGTACGTACGCGGGAGGCCGGGGCTCCACGCGGGAGCCCCGGCCTCCGCCGTTCACGACACGCGCGATACCGTGCGATCGCGTCTGTCAGGGTGGCGCGGTGTACCGGCAAGGGTTACGGGAAGCGGGGGGTGGTGCTGCGATGAGCGGCGAGCCTCCAAGTCCGTACGCCGCGTAGCGCAGCCATCCCGAGCGGGATATCGGCTGGCGCTGGTGCGGTTCGTGTCGATGTTCTGATCCACCGCTGTGCCTAAGGACCTGCCATGCCGCACTCGAACCTGCCCCAAGAGCCGAGCGCGGAGTCGGCCGAGCCGTTGCGGGACCTCGTGAAGGACCAGCGGCTGGGTGCCGCCCAGGAGTGGCTGGAGAGGAATCCGCCGCATGTGATCGCCGATGAGCTGGCGCGTATGGACGCGGTCGACGCCGGGCTGGCGTTCCGCCTGCTGTCCAAGGACCGGGCGCTGGAGGTCTTCGAGGAACTGGAGCCGGTCGACCAGCAGCCGATCCTGGAAGGGCTGCGGGACCGCTCCTTCCTGGATCTCATCGAGGGCATGGATCCGGACGACCGGGCCAGGATGCTGGGAGAAGCCCCCGCGAAGGTCGTCAAGCGGGTGCTGGGCGGGCTGAGCCCCAACGAACGCAGGATGACCTCCGCCCTGCTCGGCTACCCGGAGGGCTCCGTCGGCCGGTACATGACGCCCCAGGTGATCGCGCTGCCGCAGGACCTGACCGTCGAGCAGGCGCTACGGACCGTAAGGGCGAAGGGCGCGGACGTGGAGACGGTGTACACGTTGCCCGTGGTGGACTCCGGGCGGCGGCTGACCGGCCTCGTGGAACTGCGCGAGCTGGTGCTCGACGCGCCGGACACGATGATCTCCAGACTGGTCGTGACCGAACCGGCCTCCGCGTACGCCACGGACTCCGCCGAGTCCGCGGCCCGTCTGATGCGCGAGACCAACGACCTGAACCTGCCCGTCGTCGACAGCGAGGACCGGCTCGTCGGACTGTTCACCATCGACGACGCCGTGGAGGTCATCGAGGCCGCCGACACCGAGGACGTCGCCCGGCAGGCCGGTGCCGCCCCGTGGGCCGGTCACTACATGGCCGCCTCCGTGTGGCAGCTCGCCCGCTACCGGGCGCTGTGGCTGAGTCTGTTGCTGGTCGCGGCGACTCTCACGGTCGGCGTGACCCAGGCGTTCGAGGCCACCCTGGAGCAGGTCGCCGCCCTCGCCCTGTTCATCCCCATGCTCATCGGCGCGGGTGGCAACGCCGGCGCCCAGGCCGCCACCGCCTGCGTACGCGCTCTCGCGGTCGGCGAGGTCCGCAGCTCGGACCTGATGAAGGTGATCTGGCGCGAGTGCCGGGTGGGCCTGGTCCTGGGCTCGCTGCTGGCCCTGCTCGGCCTGGTGGTGGGCACCGTGTTCGTCAGCGCGAAGATCGCCCTGGTGGTCGGCATCACCCTGGTCATCATCTGCGGGTGGGCGGCAACGATCGGCGGCGCCATGCCGCTGCTGGCCAAGCGGCTGCGGATCGACCCGGCGGTCGTCTCCGCCCCCATGGTCACCACCCTCGTCGACGCCACCGGCCTGGTCATCTACTTCCTGACGGCGAAAGCCGTCCTGGGCGTTTGACCACACCCACGACGGGAGCCGGACACCGAGGACGGCACGCGGACGCCGGTACGCGCCCCGCCGCGACGGGCGGGCCGGACGGCCCGTTCCCACTTGAGCGGATCGACGACCTGCTCGCCACCCGGGCACATACGCTGGTGGGCATGCCGATTCGAGCGGTTCTCTGGGACATCGACGACACGATTTTCGACTACTCGGGAGCCGACCGAGCCGGCATGCGCGAGCATCTGGGGCGCGAGGGCCTGCCGGAGGGGTGCGACTCCGTCGAACACGCCCTCGACGTATGGAAAGCCGTCACGGACGTGCAGTGGGCACGCTTCGCCGCCGGGGAGCTCGACTTCCAGGGACAGCGGCGCGAGCGCGTACACGCCTTTCTGGGACGGGTACTGAGCGACGCCGAGGCCGACGAGTGGTTCGCCCGGCACGCGGCCCACTACGAGGCCGCCTGGTCGCTGTTCCCGGACACCGTGCCCGTGCTGGACCGGCTGGCAGGCAGTTTCAGGCACGCGGTCCTGTCGAACTCCAGCATTCACAACCAGGACCGCAAATTGCGGACACTCGGGGTGCGGGACCGCTTCGAGGTAGTGGTCTGCGCCGTTGAGCTGGGCATCTCCAAGCCCGCCGCCGGGGCCTTCCACGCTGCCTGCGAGGCCATGGCGCTCGATCCGCGCGACGTCGTCTACGTCGGGGACGAACCCGACATCGACGCCGCCGGAGCGACGGCCGCCGGGCTGAGGGGGATCTGGCTGGACCGGACCGGCCGGGGCGGACGTCCCGAACTCGTCCGGATCACGGCCCTGGACCAGCTTCCCGGCCTGCTGGTGGGCGATACCCGTTTTGGAGCGCCGGACACCTTCAGGTAATGTTCTTCCTGCGTCACCCGAGCGGGACAAAAAATCCGAGCGGGAAGCGCAGTAAGAAATACAACCCCCAAGGGTTGCGTTTCATTGGGCTATGGTGTAATTGGCAACACTACGGTTTCTGGTACCGTCATTCTAGGTTCGAGTCCTGGTAGCCCAGCGCAAGACAGCAAGTAGCACGTAGTAAGAACAAGCCCCCGTTGTGTAGCGGCCTAGCACGCTGCCCTCTCACGGCAGTAGCGCCGGTTCGAATCCGGTCGGGGGTACAGATCCTTCCCGCGAGAACATCTGGGTCGCACCCACGCTCTCGATGCAGGATCGCTAGGGCCCCCGTTGTGTAGCGGCCTAGCACGCTGCCCTCTCACGGCAGTAGCGCCGGTTCGAATCCGGTCGGGGGTACTTGTAACACCATGGGCTATGGTGTAATTGGCAACACTACGGTTTCTGGTACCGTCATTCTAGGTTCGAGTCCTGGTAGCCCAGCGCAAGACAGCAAGTCGCAGTATCCAAGCCCCCGTTGTGTAGCGGCCTAGCACGCTGCCCTCTCACGGCAGTAGCGCCGGTTCGAATCCGGTCGGGGGTACAACAGAGCATCAGACAGCGGCCCTTCACCTCGGTGGGGGGCCTTCTGCTTGTGCCCGCAAGGATGTTGGGGCCCGGACGGCCTGCCGTGGTGGTCCCGCTCCGACCGGCGTGGGGGTCCGGTCGACTCCGGTGTGGGTCACGGGTGTTGAGAAGGCCGCCACGGCGCTGGGGCGGCCGGTTCCGGAAGGGTGAGGGCGTCGTGTCAGCCGGTGCGGCGCAGGGCCTCGCTCAGCCGGGCGGCCGAGTCGATGATGGCCTGGGCGTGCATCCGGCCCGGGTGGCGGGTCAGCCGCTCGATCGGCCCGGAGACCGAGACCGCCGCGACCACCCGGTTCGAGGGGCCGCGCACCGGGGCGGAGACCGAGGCGACGCCCGGTTCCCGCTCGCCGATCGACTGGGCCCAGCCCCGGCGCCGTACGCCCGAGAGGGCCGTCGCGGTGAAGCGGGCGCCCTGGAGGCCGCGGTGCAGGCGCTCTGGCTCCTCCCAGGCCATCAGGATCTGGGCGGACGACCCCGCCTTCATGGTGAGCGTGGAGCCGACCGGCACGGTGTCCCGCAGACCGGACAGCCGCTCCGCCGCCGCCACGCAGATCCGCATGTCGCCCTGCCGGCGGTAGAGCTGAGCGCTCTCGCCGGTGATGTCGCGGAGATGGGTGAGCACCGGTCCCGCCGTGGCGAGCAGCCGGTCCTCGCCCGCCGCCGCCGCGAGCTCCGACAGCCGGGGGCCGAGAATGAAGCGGCCCTGCATGTCCCTCGCCACCATGCGGTGGTGTTCCAGTGCCACGGCCAGCCGGTGGGCCGTGGGTCGTGCGAGCCCGGTCGCCGCGACCAGCCCGGCGAGGGTGGCCGGACCGGACTCCAGGGCGCTCAGTACCAGAGCTGCCTTGTCGAGAACGCCGACGCCGCTAGAGTTGTCCATACGACGATACTCGCGTCTCACTCTGTGAAACGCAAGTTCAATTTTCCAGGGAAGTTGCGAACCTGTACGGGCGGCCCCACAACGGCCCGTAGCCACCGCCCCGCACGGGGGTTCGGACGGGGGCGCACCGAATCTCTAGTTGGGCCGGCGACGACGCCGGCCGGAGGGAAAGCGATGGGTAGGACACTCGCGGAGAAGGTTTGGGACGACCATGTCATCCCCAAGGTCTCGACTTCGCTCGACCAGGGGAGCCCCCACTGGCGCGCCGAAGGTGAGCCCGACCTCCTCTTCATCGATCTGCACCTGCTGCACGAGGTGACCAGCCCGCAGGCCTTCGACGGTCTCCGGCAGGCCGGGCGCCCGGTGCGGCGCCTCGACCTCACCATCGCCACCGAGGACCACAACACCCCGACCCTCGACATCGACAAGCCGATCGCCGACCCGGTCTCCCGCGCACAGCTGGAGACCCTGCGCAAGAACTGCGCGGACTTCGGCGTCCGGCTGCACCCCCTGGGCGACGTCGAGCAGGGCGTCGTGCACGTGGTCGGCCCGCAGCTGGGCCTGACCCAGCCCGGCACCACGGTCGTGTGCGGCGACTCCCACACCTCCACGCACGGCGCCTTCGGGGCGCTGGCGTTCGGCATCGGCACCAGCCAGGTCGAGCACGTACTGGCCACCCAGACGCTGCCGCTGGCCCGCCCGAAGACGATGGCGATCACCGTCGAGGGCGAACTGCCCGACAGCGTCACCGCCAAGGACCTGATCCTCGCGATCATCGCGCGGATCGGCACCGGCGGCGGCCAGGGCTACATCCTCGAATACCGCGGCTCCGCCATCGAGAAGCTCTCGATGGAAGCCCGGATGACCATCTGCAACATGTCGATCGAGGCCGGAGCGCGGGCAGGCATGATCGCCCCCGACCTGACCACCTTCGACTACCTGCGGGGCCGCGACCACGCCCCGCAGGGCGAGGACTGGGACGCCGCCGTGGCGTACTGGAAGACGCTGCGCACCGATGACGACGCGGTCTTCGACGCCGAGGTGGTCATCGAGGCCGCCGAACTGGCGCCGTTCGTCACCTGGGGCACCAACCCCGGCCAGGGCGCGCCGCTGTCGGCCAACGTCCCCGACCCCGCTTCGTACGAGGACGCCTCGGAGCGCAACGCCGCGGAAAAGGCCCTGGAGTACATGGGGTTGACCGCCGGGCAGCCGCTGCGCGAGATCAATGTGGACACCGTCTTCGTAGGTTCCTGCACCAACGGCCGGATCGAGGACCTGCGCAACGCGGCCGCGATCCTGGACGGCCGCAAAGTCGCCGACGGGGTGCGGATGCTGGTCGTCCCTGGCTCCGTGCGGGTCGCCCTGCAAGCCGTCGAGGAGGGCCTGGACAAGGTCTTCAAGACCGCCGGAGCCGAATGGCGGCACGCGGGTTGCTCGATGTGTCTCGGTATGAACCCCGACCAGCTGGCCCCCGGCGAGCGCTCCGCCTCCACCTCGAACCGCAACTTCGAGGGCCGGCAGGGCAAGGGCGGCCGGACGCACCTGGTCTCCCCGCAGGTCGCCGCCGCCACCGCCGTGCTGGGCCATCTGGCCTCGCCTGCCGATCTGTCCGACGACCGCACGCCCGCCGGAGTCTGAGAACCATGGAAGCTTTCACCGCACACACCGGCCGGGCCGTCCCGCTGCGCCGCAGCAACGTCGACACCGACCAGATCATTCCCGCCCACTGGCTGAAGAAGGTCACCCGGGACGGCTTCGAGGACGGGCTCTTCGAGGCCTGGCGCAAGGACGAGAGCTTCGTCCTCAACCGCCCGGAGCGCAAGGGTGCCTCGGTCCTGGTGGCCGGCCCCGACTTCGGCACCGGCTCGTCCCGCGAGCACGCCGTCTGGGCCCTGCAGAACTTCGGCTTCAGGACCGTCATCTCCTCCCGGTTCGCCGACATCTTCCGCGGCAACTCGCTGAAGAACGGGCTGTTGACCGTGGTCCTGGACCAGCAGGTCGTCGACACCCTGTGGGAGCTGACGGAGGCCGACCCGAAGGCCGAGATCACGGTCGACCTGGAGGCCCGGGAGGTCCGCGCCGAGGGCATCACCGCCGCCTTCGAACTCGACGAGAACGCCCGCTGGCGGCTGCTGAACGGGCTGGACGACATCAGCCTCACCCTGCAGAACGAACCGGACATCGCGGCCTACGAGGCGACCAGGCCGGCCCACAAGCCACGTACCATTAACGCCTGAGCAGCGCTTTCTCAGTACTGCGCCCCCTGCCTTCTGGTAGGGGGCGCAGTCGCTTGTTGAGACCCCGTCGGGCGACAACTCGCCCCAGATGGCACAATCGGTGCATGGAACGCGACAGCCAACTCAAGCTTTACGGCCAAGTCGCCGACCAATTGAAGGAAGCGCACTCACGAGTGCGTGCACTGCAAGTCCCGGAGGGCGTACGGATGGCGCTGTCCCGGAAGCTGCTGGTCGTCACGGCCGCGGCGAAGCACGATCTCCCAGATGCAGCAAGGCGTCTGGACCGGTTGATGAAGGACCTCGATGAGGGCCGATTCCCCGAAGGTGACTGACTCTGCGGAACTGCGCAGCGGTCGACTTCGTTGCGGCACTAGGGTGATTAGCCCGTTTCGTGTTTGATTTGCGGTATATATCTGCCTAACGTGCGAAAAAGCTTGAACACTTTCGTTCTGGCTATGTCTCCGAAGGGGAAGACGTGAACAAGGCGCAGCTCGTAGAAGCGATTGCCGACAAGGTCGGCGGCCGTCAGCAGGCCGCGGACGCCGTCGATGCGGTACTCGACGCGATCGTTCGTGCAGTGGTCGCAGGTGACCGGGTCTCGGTCACCGGCTTCGGCTCGTTCGAGAAGGTCGACCGCCCGGCCCGCTACGCCCGCAACCCGCAGACGGGTGAGCGCGTACGGGTCAAGAAGACGTCCGTGCCCCGTTTCCGTGCGGGACAGGGCTTCAAGGACCTGGTGAGCGGCTCGAAGAAGCTCCCCAAGAACGATGTGGCCGTGAAGAAGGCACCCAAGGGCAGCCTCTCGGGCGGATCTTCCACCCGTACGACGGCCAAGGCGGCCGCGAAGAAGGCGACCGCGAAGAAGGCCGTGGCGAAGAAGGCCACCGCCAAGAAGACCGTGGCAGCGGCGAAGAAGACCACGGCCACCGCCAAGAAGACCACCGCGAAGAAGACGTCCGCGGCGACGAAGAAGACCACGGCGGCCGCGAAGAAGGCGGCCCCCGCAGCGGCGAAGAAGGCGACGACCGCGAAGAAGGCGGTCGCCAGCAAGACCGCGCCCGCCAAGAAGACCACGGCGAAGAAGGCGCCCGCGAAGAAGACCACGGCGCGCAAGACCACGGCCAAGAAGGCCACTGCACGGAAGAAGTGAGACCGAGCAGTAAAGGGCTCCTCACACGCGCCGGGCCGGGCTCCCCTCGGGGGGCCCGGCCCGCGGGCTGTTCGGGGCAGGGCGACAGGGCTCGGCGGGCCGGCGCCGCCACGGGGCTCAGAAGGTCTGGAGCGTCACCAGGGTGATCCGCAGTCCGGCGCCCTCGCCGCTGCCCTCGATCCGCACCCGCTGGCCCGGACGCAGCAGCCGCAGGCCGCCGGCGTCGAAGGCCGGGGCGTCGAAATCCACCGGGGTGCCGTCGTCGAGCAGCACGCTGCCGGTGCGGGTCTCGGGGTCGTACGTGTACGAGGTCGCCTGCATGAACGGCAGCCTATCGGTCCATCGCGGGGACCCCCGCGGCCCAGCGCCCCGCCGTGTAGGGGCCCACGCCCAGGGCGAGCGCCGCCCGCAGATCGTCGCCGGTGTCCACGTCCTGGCGGACCGAATCGATGCCGGAGAGTGTGATTTCCGCGGCGCCCGACGCGAGATGCCGGGCCCGGGACGGACCGCCGAAAGCCGGGCGCAATTCCACTCCTGGCCCAGCGGCCAGAAATGTTGTTCCGATTCCCGCCGCATCGGTCACAAAAGCCCGGGAAAAAGCGGCTGAGGAATCGAGCACCCGCGCCAATTCTGTGTGGCGCAGTGCGGGCAGATCCGCGTTGAGCGCGGCGACGGCCGCTCCGGGCCGGGCCGCCCGCACCGCACGCTCACCGTGCGCGAGGGCCGCGTTGAGCCCGGCGGCGGGAGAGTCGGCCACGATGCGGGCGCCGAGGGCCGCCAGCGCGGCGCCGGCCGTCGCGTCGTCCGTGACTACCACCACATCGGCGACGGCCCGGCAGGCCAGCGCGGCGTACACGGTGTCCTGGGCGAAGGCCAGGGCCAGCCGGGGCCGCAACAGGGCGCCGGACGAGGGCACCAGCCTGCTCTTGGCCCGCGCCAGGGGTTTCAACGGGACGACCAGGGACCAGCGGCCGGTCGGGTCGGTGTTCGTGGCGGTCTCCCCCTCGATGCGCATGGCCGCCTATTCTCGCCTGCCGGTGCGACAACCCGGAGGATCGGTCCCGAAGGTGAGGCGTACGGTGTTCTCGACAGAGCAGGGGCCTGGGGCGAGACTTGACCGTCGGTAGTCAGGCAGCACAGCTCCACAGTCAGGTCCATAGAGAAAGGTGTCCGGGTGTCCCGCCGCAGAATCGGCTTCTGGTACCGCTTGGCAGCGGTCATCGCAAAACCGCCGCTGGTGGTTCTGTTCAAGCGCGACTGGCGGGGGATGGAACACATTCCGGCCGACGGCGGATTTATAACTGCGGTCAATCACAACTCGTATCTGGACCCTCTTTCGTACGGGCACTTCCAGTACAACACCGGCCGGGTGCCGCGGCTCCTCGCCAAGGCGGGGCTCTTCAAGACCCCCTTTGTCGGAATGATGCTGCGCGGCACCGGCCAGATTCCCGTGTACCGCGAGACCACCAACGCGCTGGACGCCTTCAGGGCCGCCGTCGACGCCATCGAGCGCGGTGAATGCGTCGCCTTCTACCCGGAGGGCACCTTGACCCGCGACCCCGAGATGTGGCCGATGGGCGGCAAGACCGGCGCCGCCCGCGTCGCGTTGATGACCAGGGCCCCGGTCATCCCCGTCGCCCAGTGGGGCGCCAACCTGGCGATGCCGCCCTACGCCACGGACAAGAAGCTGCGGCTCTTCCCCCGCAAGACCCTCCAGGTCCAGGCGGGTCCGCCCGTCGACCTCTCCCGGTTCTACGACATGGAGCCGACGCCCGAGGTGCTGCGCGAGGCGACCGAGGTCATCATGCTCGCGATCACCGAGCAGCTGGCGGACGTACGCGGACAGCAGGCCCCCACCGAGCTCTACGACCACCGCAAGGCCCGCGCGGAACTGCGGCGCAAGTCCGAAGGAGAGGGACCCAAGTGACGCACCCCGTAAAAGCAGCCGTCTTCGGAACCGGCTCATGGGGTACGGCCTTCGGCATGGTCCTCGCGGACGCCGGCTGCGAGGTCACCCTGTGGGGCCGCCGTGCCGAGGTCGCCGAGGCCATCAACACGACCCGTACCAACCCGGACTACCTGCCCGGCATCGAGCTCCCCGCCTCGGTCCGGGCCACCACGGACGCCGCCGAGGCGCTGCGCGACGCCGACTTCGCCGTGCTCGTCGTGCCCTCCCAGACGCTGCGCGCCAACCTCGCCGACTGGACCCCGCACCTGGAGTCGAAGACGGTGCTGGTCTCCATGATGAAGGGCGTCGAACTCGGCACCGCGAAGCGGATGAGCGAGGTCATCGCGGACGTCACCGGTGTCAGCGCCGACCGCATCGCCGTCGTCACCGGGCCCAACCTCGCCAAGGAGATCGCCGAACGCCGGCCCGCCGCGGCCGTCGTCGCCTGCCAGGACGAGTCGGTGGCGCGCCGCCTCCAGGCCGCCTGCCACACCCCGTACTTCCGCCCGTACACCAACACCGACGTGGTCGGCTGCGAGCTCGGCGGCGCCGTCAAGAACGTCATCGGGCTGGCCGTCGGCATCGCCGACGGCATGGGGCTCGGCGACAACGCCAAGGGCTCGCTCATCACCCGCGGCCTCGCCGAGACCACTCGGCTCGGCCACGCCATGGGCGCCGATCCGCTGACCTTCTCCGGCCTCGCCGGACTCGGGGACCTGGTGGCGACCTGCTCCTCGCCCCTCTCGCGCAACCACACCTTCGGCACCAACCTCGGCCGAGGCATGACCCTCCAGGAGACCATCGCCGTCACCAAGCAGACCGCGGAGGGCGTCAAGTCCTGCGAATCGGTGCTCGATCTGGCCCGCCGGCACGGGGTGGAGATGCCCCTCACGGAAACGGTCGTCGGCATCGTCCACGAGGGCAAGCCCCCGATGGTCGCGCTCAAGGAACTGATGTCGCGCAGCGCCAAGGCCGAGCGGCACTGAGGACCCGGGCACGGGCCGACTGCGGCCGGGTTGACCCGCCGGACGGCACCGGCGGCGCTGACGCGACCCGTACCAGCAGGTACGCTCATCGCGATATGAGCAGCGAGAACCTCCCCCAGAGCACGGAGCAGCAGCTCCGCAAGCCGCGTGTGGCCGTCGTGTTCGGCGGCCGCAGCTCCGAACACGGCATTTCGGTGGTCACGGCCGGTGCCGTCCTGAACGCCATCGACCGGACGAAGTACGACGTCCTGCCGATCGGCATCACGACGGACGGCCGCTGGGCGCTCACCGCCGACGAACCCGAACGCATGGCCATCACGGACCGGAAGATGCCGGACGTGACCCAGCTGGCCGAGTCCGACGAGGGCGGCGTGGTGCTCTCCGTCGATCCCGGCAGCCGTGAAGTGGTCTACAGCGAACCCGGCTCGGTCCCCAAGGCGCTCGGCGAGGTCGACGTCGTCTTCCCCGTTCTGCACGGCCCCTACGGTGAGGACGGCACGCTCCAGGGCCTCCTGGAGCTCTCCGGAGTGCCGTACGTCGGCGCCGGAGTCCTCGCCTCCGCGGTCGGCCAGGACAAGGAGTACATGAAGCGCGTCTTCACCTCCTTCGGGCTGCCCGTCGGGCCGTACGTCGTCGTCCGCCCCCGCGAGTGGGACCAGGACCCCCAGGCCGCGCGCAAGCGCATCGTGGAGTTCGCCGGCGACCACGGCTGGCCGCTCTTCGTGAAGCCCGCACGGGCCGGCTCGTCGATCGGCATCACCAAGGTCGACGACCTCTCCGGCCTCGACGAGGCGATCGAGGAGGCCCGCCGCCACGACCCCAAGTTCCTCGTCGAGTCGCTGCTGCGGGGCCGCGAGATCGAGTGCGGGGTGCTGGAGTTCGAGGACGGGCCGCGCGCCAGCGTGCCGGCCGAGATCCCGCCGGTCACCTCGCACGACTTCTACGACTTCGAGGCCAAGTACATCGACGCGGCGCCCGGCATCGTGCCGGCCCCGCTCACCGAGGACCAGACCGCGGAGGTCCAGCGGCTCGCCGTCGAGGCCTACGAGTCGGTGTCCTGCGAGGGCCTGGTGCGTGCCGACTTCTTCCTCACCGAGGACGGCGGCTTCGTCATCAACGAGATCAACACCCTGCCGGGCTTCACCCCGATCTCCATGTACCCGCGCATGTGGCGGGAGAGCGGCGTCGACTACCCGCAGCTGGTGGACCGGCTCATCCAGGCGGCGCTGAACCGGCCGACCGGACTGCGCTGACCCGTACCGACGGCCTCGGGCGTGTGCTCCGCACCGGAGCACACGCCCTACAGGCTGGGAACGGTCTTCCTGACCGCCGGGGCGAAGGCCGCCAGCGGACTCGCGTCATGCGCGTACGCCGCCGACAACGTCACCTCGACGTACGCCCTGCGCAACGTCGTCGTGAAACGCGGCCGGCCGTCCTCCTGCTGCTCCAGCATCCAGTTGACGCCGCTCGCGTCCACCGCCTTCGACTGGGCGTCGTCCATCTTCGCGGGGCGCGGGACACCGCAGCGCAGTACGATCTCCCCGTCCCCCCACCCGGCGGTCAGGTCCGAGCCGGAACCGGGATCAGCGCGCTCCTCACCGGCGACGGTACGCGGCAGCTCCTTGTGCAACGCACGGCAGTAGGCTGCGGCTTCCGACGACGGGGTGGGAACCGTGACCGATGCCGAAGCGTCGCTGGAGGAGCAGCCCGCCGCGGCCATGAGCACCAGGGCAGCGGACGGACCGAGGAACACGGGGCGGGAGAGCCGGCGGCGGGAAGACGTCACCGGCCCAGCCTAGACGGGGGTTACAGGTGCACGACCGGGCAGGTCAGAGTTCTGGTGATGCCGTCCACTTGCTGGACCTTGGCAACGACCATGCGCCCGAGTTCGTCGACCGTGTCGGCCTGAGCGCGCACGATCACATCGTAGGGGCCGGTGACGTCCTCTGCCTGGATCACTCCCGGGATCTTCGCGATGGTCGCGGCGACTGTCGTCGCCTTGCCCACCTCGGTCTGAATAAGGATGTACGCCTGTACCACGGAACCTCCAGGGCGGCCACGAGGATCATGTGGGGGAAAGGGACGCCACGGTATCGCGTTGCCGCGGGCCGCGGGGAGACCTGCGGGCCGGATGACGTCCACAGCGTGGCGTACAGAACACACAAGTTGACGTATCTCTTGACAGTACCGACAGCAGTGACGGCCCGCGACCGCAAGTCCAGCGGTGCGGACGGGGGACGCGCATGCCCGTGACCACCAGGACGGACCGCCCCCCGGGGCCGGTTCACGGTCCGGGCGCCGGCAGGCCGACGAAACAGGCCGGACGCCCGTCCGGCGCGACAGATGAGGGGTGAGACTCGGTGAAGGGAACCGTGGGCGAGTTGGGGGAGTTCGGGCTCATCAGAGAGCTGACGTCCCGGCTCACCACCACTCCGGCGGTACGGCTCGGCCCCGGCGACGACGCCGCGGTCGTGACCGCTCCCGACCGCAGGGTCGTGGCCAGTACCGACATCCTGCTGGAGGGGCGGCACTTCCGGCGTGACTGGTCGACGGCGTACGACGTGGGCCGCAAGGCCGCCGCACAGAACCTCGCCGACATCGCCGCCATGGGAGCCGTGCCCACCGCGCTGCTCCTCGGTCTTGTCGTCCCCGCCGAACTCCCGGTGACCTGGGCCGGGGAGCTCATGGACGGCATCCGCGACGAGTGCCAGGTCGCCGGGGCGGCCGTGGTCGGCGGCGATGTGGTGCGCGGCGACACCATCACCGTCGCGATCACCGCGCTCGGCGATCTGCGCAACCACGAACCCGTCACCAGGGCGGGCGCCCAGCCCGGCGACGTCGTCGCCGTCACCGGCTGGCTCGGCTGGTCCGCCGCCGGATACGCCGTGCTCTCCCGGGGCTTCCGCTCGCCCCGCGCCTTCGTCGAGGCGCACCGGCGGCCCGAACCGCCGTACCACGCCGGTCCCGCGGCCGCCGGACTCGGCGCCACCGCGATGACCGACGTCAGCGACGGACTCGTCGCCGACCTCGGGCACATCGCCGAGGCGAGCAAGGTCCGGATCGACCTGCGCTCCGGACGCATCGACATCCCGTCCCAGATGTCCGACATCGGGCAGGCCGTCGGCGTGGACCCCCTCCAGTGGGTGCTCACCGGGGGAGAGGACCACGCGATCGTCGCGACGTTCCCACCGGACGTGAAGCTGCCGGCCCGCTGGAAGGTGATCGGCGAGGTACTCAACCCCTCGGCGCTGCCCCAGGTGACGGTCGACGGGGCGCCCTGGACCAGCAAGAGCGGCTGGGACCACTTCGGGGACATCGAGGACGCCCAGTAGATTGCGGCGTATGCCCATAGCCTCCGCCGTACCTCCCCGTGTGCTCACCGTCGCCGGATCCGACTCCGGCGGCGGTGCCGGCATCCAGGCCGACCTGAAGACGATGCTGGCGCTCGGTGTGCACGGCATGAGCGTCCTGACCGCCGTCACCGCCCAGAACTCGCTGGGTGTGCAGGGCGCCTGGGAACTGCCCGCGGAGGCCGTGCGCGCCCAGTACCGCAGCGTGGTGGACGACATCGGCGTGAACGCCGTCAAGACCGGCATGCTCTCCTCCGCCGCCCTCGTCGAGACCGTCGCCGCACTCATCGCCGCGACGGACGCCCCGGCCGTCGTCGACCCGGTGGGCGTCTCCAAGCACGGCGATCCGCTGCTCGCCGCCGAGGCACTCGACTCGGTGCGCACGAAGCTGCTGCCCGTCGCGACCGTGGTGACCCCGAACCTGGACGAAGTGGCGCAGCTCACGGGCATGACGGTCACCGACGAGGCCGGGATGCGGCGTGCCGCGGCACAACTGCTCGGCCACGGGCCCCGCTGGGTGGTCATCAAGGGCGGGCACCTGCCCGGCGACCCCGTCGACCTGCTGACGGACGGCTCGCAGGAGCACTGGCTGCGCGCCCCCCGCCACGACAACCGCCACACGCACGGCACGGGCTGCACCCTCGCCTCCGCGATCGCCTGCGGGCTGGCCCGGGGCCAGGACGTGCCCACGGCGGTACGGGCCGCGAAGTCCTATGTCACCGGGGCCATCGCGGCGGGCTTCGCGCTGGGCGCCGGGATCGGCCCGGTCGACCACGGGTGGCGGCTGCGGAACGCCCGCTGAGGAGCCCGAGCACAGCAAAAAGCCGGTCCACCGAGGTGGACCGGCTTTTTGGGCAACCGGTAAGGCTGCGCTACGACGGGAACGTCAGCGCGCGACCTTGCCGGCCTTGATGCACGAGGTGCAGACGTTGAGCCGCTTCGGCGTCCGCCCGACCACGGCACGCACGCGCTGGATGTTGGGATTCCAGCGACGGGACGTACGGCGGTGCGAGTGCGAAATGCTGTTGCCGAAGCTCGGCCCCTTGCCGCAAACGTCGCAGTTGGCAGCCACGGGTCACTCCAAAACTTCAGATGCACTTACAGTGAATTCCGGCACGCCGGATTCATTGACTGAAGTGGCGGTACCGGGGGAATGTCCCGACTCTCGTCGGGCAACCGAAGCAGCATACAACGCCTGCGTCGGAGATACGAAACTACCATGGGTTCCACAGCTGCCCGCCCGGCCCCTGACCCCGCCCGGCCCGCCGGCCGGGGCTACCCTGCGGTGCAGCCCGCCGCCCCCAGGCCCCGTTCCGAGGAGGACCATCAGGTGCCGCAGACCGCCGACGACCTGGACGCCGTCGCGGTGCGTACCTGGTGCTCACTGGCGCTGGACGCACTCGGCCGGGAGCGCGAGGCGATCGACGCGATCAACGTGTACCCCGTCGCCGACGGGGACACCGGCACCAACCTCTACCTGACCGCGGAATCCGCGGCGGCGGCCGTCGAGGCGGTGTTCGCCGCCCACGAGACCGGCACCTCGGTACCCTCCACCGCCGACGCCGTACGGGCCATGGCGCACGGAGCGCTGATCGGCGCCCGCGGCAACTCCGGCACGATCCTGGCGCAGCTGCTGCGCGGCATGGCCGGGGTGCTGGCCGATGAGGCCGGCGAGCGGCCCGGCGCGGACCGGCTGCGCCTCGCACTGACCCGGGCCGCGGCATCGGCGCGCGAGGCCGTCGCCCACCCCGTCGAGGGCACGGTCCTGACAGTGGCCGCCGCGGCGGCCGAAGCCGCGGGGCGCGCGCCGGGCGGCGCCGGTGCGGGCGTGGTGGCACAGGCGGCGTACGAGGGCGCACGCACGGCCCTGGAGGCGACCCCCGGACAACTCGCCGTACTCGGCAGGGCAGGCGTCGTGGACGCCGGCGGACGGGGCCTGGTGGCGGTCCTGGGGGCGCTCGTCGAGGCGGTCTCCGGACGGGCGCCGGAGCGGCTGTACGAGCCGCCGGCCGCTCCCGCCCCGTCCGCCGCCGGGGACTGCTCCGCCGCGGACGATCCCCAGGGCGGACCCGCCTTCGAGGTCATCTACCTGCTGGAGGCCGGGGACGGGCCCGTGGAGCGGCTGCGGGCCCGTCTCGACGCCCTGGGCGACTCCCTCGTGGTGGTGGGGGGCGACGGACTCTGGAACGTCCACGTGCACGTCGACGACGCGGGTGCGGCCGTGGAGGCCGGGGTCGAGGCCGGGCGGCCCCACCGCATCCGGATCACCCACTTCGCCGCGGACCGGGTGCACGCCCGCCCCGAACCCGCCCAGCGCGCGGTCGTCGTGGTCGTCCCGGGCGACGGGCTCGGCGGCCTGTGCGCGGAGGCCGGGGCGACGACGGTGCTCGCCCGCCCCGGGGAACCGCCCGCCAGCGGCGAACTGGTCGACGCGATCCGCCGCGCCCACGCCCGCGAGGTGGTGCTCCTGCCCAACGACGGGGACCTGCGCCACACGGCCGCGGCGGCGGCCGAGCAGGCCCGCGCCGAGGGCATCCGGGTCGCCCTCATCCCGACCAGGGCCGCGGTCCAGGGCATCGCGGCCCTGGCCGTCCACGAACCGGACCGCAGCTTCGACGAGGACGTGGTCGCGATGACCGCGGCGGCCGGCGCCACCCGGTACGCCGAACTGGCCGTCGCCGAGCGGCAGTCCTGGACCATGGCGGGGATCTGCCAGGCCGGCGACATCCTGGGCCTGATCGACGGAGACGTGGCCGTCATCGGCGAGAACGTCCCGGAGACGGCTCGCGGCGTGCTGGACCGGATGCTGGCGGCCGGCGGCGAACTGGTCACCCTGGTCCTGGGCGAGGACGTCCCGGACGCACTGGCGGACACCCTGGAGGAACACGTCCGGGAGGGCTACCTGGCGGTGGACACGGTGGTCTACCGCGGCGGCCGTCAGTGCGCCCCGCTGCTCATCGGCGTGGAGTAGGGGACCGCTGACGGGCGAGGCCCGTGCGGCCCCGCCCGTCCGAGGGTGTCCTCAGCCGCCCGACGGGCCCGGACCCCCGGCCCCCTGAGCCACGTACGCCCGCACCGACGCCGCCTCTCCCCGTCGCGCGTCCGCCGTTTCGTCCGCGCCCTCCGGCACCTCCGCGTAGGCCGCGACGACCTCCGCCGCCCGGGACAGCGCCGCGTCCGCGCGGCCCAGGTCCGCTTCCAGCCAGGCGGCCATCAGCCAGGCGGCCGTCCGTGCGGCGAGGTGGCCGGGGCCGGCCCCGGCGAAGGCCGCCGACGCCCGCTCGACGTACCCCAGCGCCTCCTCGTACGCCCTGCGCGCCGGATCGTCCGCCTCCTCGCCCGGCTCGCCCTCGCACGCGTCGGCGATCATCTCGGCGGTCTGGCGGAAGGTGTCCGCGAGCTCGGCCAGCAACTCCGGACCCGCCGCCTCGCACTCCCGCTCCGCCGCGGCCATGAACGCCCGCGCCGCGCCGAGGCCGGGCTGCCCGTCACGGAGTGCGATCCAGGCCCGCACCCGCAGCGTCCGCACCAGCGAGGGAACGTCGCCCAGGGCCCGCCACAGCTCCCCGGCCCGCTCGTACGCCCGCTCCGCCTCCGGGTTCAGCTCGGCCCGGTACAGCGCCTGAGCCGCGAGGTTGGCGAGCACCGCGTGATCGCGCTGCTCGGGCCAGCCGCGCGCGATGTCCGCCGCCCGCAGCCAGTGCTCCGCCGCGGCCCGTGGTTCACCGAGCGTCGACAGCCCGTCACCCAGCCACCACAGCGTCTGGACGACCATGCCCTCCCCGTGGTCCTCGGACGTGATGTCGGGCAGCACCGCCTCCAGTACGGCCGCCGCCTCTGCCGCCCGCTCCAGCCGGAGCAGCAGGCCACCGAGCTGGTGCCGGGCGTGCACGCCCAGCGTGGCGCTCTCGTCCGACTCGTCCGCCCAGTGGGCCGCGTCGAGCGCGTGCTCCACCGCCTCGGCGAACCGTCCCGTGGCGCCGAGCACTTCGGCGAGCAGCAGATGCAGCCGGGCCCGCCCCGGCCCGGACAGCGACGTGCCGCCGTGCTCCAGCGCCGCGCGGGCGGCCCCCTCCGCCGTCGCGTGGTCGTCGAGCTGCGCGGCGATCCGCGCCGCCCTGGCCTCGTACTCGACGGCGTACCAGGGCAGTTCCGCCTCGTTGACCGCGGCGGCCGCTCGCGCGTACAGCTCCGCCGCCTCCGGACCGTCGCCGCGGTACGCCGCGACGTCCGCGAGGAAGCCCAGCGCCTCGGAGATCCGGGTGGCCACCTTCTCCCGCGCACGCAGGGGTTCGGCGAACGCGAGCACCTCGCGGGCCGCCTCTTCGAGGGCGGCGACCGCCGCGTCCGTGGACGCCTCGTCCGCCGCCCGGAACATCCGCTGCTGGACGATCCGGGCCCGGCACACCAGCACACCGCTCGTCTGCCGCCCGGTGGCCGCGCCCGCCGCGTACAGGGCGAGGGCCCGTTCCACGAGCGGAGCGATCTCCGCCGCCGCGTCGGCGTCCGCGTCACCGTCCGCCATCGAGCGGAGAAAGGCGCGCCTGGCGCTCGCCGCGACGGCCTCGCCCCGGTCGCCCGCCTCCTCGTACAGCGAGGCGGCCGCCCGGAACGCCTCCGCGGCCTCCGCGGGCGGCAGCGAAGGATCCATCGCGCGGTGGTCCGCCACGTTCGCCCGGTCGTGGGCGGTCAGCACGTCCGCGGCCCCGGCCCGCTCGGCGACGGCCCGCCAGGCGTCCCCGGCGTCCGGGTGCTGGGCCTCGGACAGCCGGTGCGCCTCGGCCAGCAGGGCGGCCAGGTCCCGCTCCGGCTCCGGAGCGCCGGACGGCACGGCGGCCGGCACCACCGGCGCCGCGAGCCGCACGGCGCGCACCCCGAGCGGCAGCCGGTCCAGCAGCGGCCGGCGCGCCAGCCGCTCCCGCACCAGCTCACCCACGTACGTGTTGCCGTTGCGCTCGTCGAAGCGGGCCGAGAGCGCCAGGGCACGGCTGCGGGCGTGGACGGCCAGCGACGCGGCGGTCCAGTCCGTCCCCGCCGGGCCCGGCACGGACTGCCCGCCGTGCCCCAGCGCGGTCAGCCGGTCCATCAGCACGGCGGTGACGGCCATGAAGTCCATCAGGCTGGCGGGGTTCCCGCTGTCGGTGAAGTACGCCGGCCGCTCCGCGAGGATCTCCAGCCCCCGTGCCTCGTTGCCCGTCAGGGCACAGAACTCGATGTGCAGCGCGGCGGAGTACCGCATGCTCTCCATCGGCCGGACCATCCGGTACCCGCGCAGATGGTGCGCGCGCGCCTGCTCCGGACGCCCCGCCCGCAGCAGCGGGAGGAGCGAGGCGGCCAGCACCGCATGAGGTTCGTGCGCGCAGACGTGCTCCCCGTCCAGCACCGGCGCCCAGCTGTTCAGCGCCTCCTCGTCCTGGCCGCGCTGTACCTGCCAGCCACCCTGTTCGTGGAGTTCACAGGCGTGGCAGTTGGCCATCCGGTCCCGGTCCGCCGCCTGCCAGGCGGTGTACGCCCGCGCGGCCCGCTCCACATCGCCCAGATGCCGCGCGATCTCCAGCTCGCCCTGCCGCACCGCCCGTTCGGAGTGGCCCGCCAGCCGGTAGCGGTGCGCCATCTCGCCCTGCCACTTCTCGATGGAGGCGAGCGGGATGTGCGGCTGGTCGATCATGGAGCTGGAGACCCACTTGAACATCCAGAACAGATGGTGGGTCATGGCCGGGTCGAAATCACCCGGCCGTTCGTCCCACACGCGCAGCAGCCGCGCGAACGGGACGAACATCTTGTCCTTCTCGGAGCTGTAGTTGTAGACCTGCAGTTGGTGGACGAGCGCCTCGACCAGCAGCGCCGCGTCCCCGCACTGCTCGGCCTCGGCCAGCAGCCGCTCCGCACGTGCGTTGCGCGCGGGCCCCTCCGGCTCCTCCTGGTTGTCCCGCAGGGCCTGTCGCACCTTCGTGGCATCGGCGCTCATCGGCCGTCCTCCTGGGGGTTCGCGGGGGAGTGCCCCGGTGCGGCGGGATGCGTGGCCCACTCCAGCAGGCCGAGGAACGCCCGGTTCAGCAGCGCCGAGTCGGCCGGCCGCAGCGGCCGCTGCGCCATCAGCAGCGCCTGCCCGTACAGGGCCTCCGTCGCGGTCACCGCCAGCTCCGGGGAGTCCAGCGAACTGATCCGGCGGATCAGCGGATTGAGATGGTTCAGTACGAGCCTGGCCCGCGGCGCACTCCCGCGCAGGGAGCCCAGAATGCCCGCCCACAGGTCGTCCGCCTGCTCCTCTGCCTCGGCACGGGCTTGCTCGTGGCGGGCGGACCGGTCGTCCAGATGCAGCGCGGGCACGGTCAGCGGGTGGAAGGCGCGCAGCACCACATCGCACCCCAGCGGGTCCAGCCCGGCGCGGGCCGCCGCGAGGAACGGGCCGAGCGCCAGCTCCTCCCGGGGGTCCACGGAGTCCAGGTGCGCGGTGACCGTATCGGCGTCCAGCTCCGCGACCACCGTCCCGGGCCGTGCCGCGGGCAGCCGCTCGACCAACTCGGTGTCGTACGTGTAGCCGCCGTTGACCACCCCGATCCCCTGCGCGGAGGCGATCGGCGCGACCTGCCGGAACTCCTCCACGGTCCGGGTGAAGTGCACCACCGGATGACGCCGGGCGAACTCCTCCAGCGAGAGCCGGCCGTCTGTCGTCTCGAACGGCAGCCACGGCAGCATCGTGCGCAGCATGGCGTTGTCGTGCCGGGCGAGCGACTTCACCCCCAGGTGGTGCACCGAGAGGAACTGGGCCAGCCGCTCCGGATCACCCGCGGCGAGGCCGGTCAGCCAGTCCCTGATCCGCTCGCCGAGCGCGTCCCGTACCGCGGCCAGGGTCTCGTCCGCGTACAGCGCCTCCCGCGAGGCGGTGGGCCGCAGACTGTCCGTGTCGATGACGCACCGCACGAAGAACGCCCATTCGGGCAGCAGTTCGTCCGCCCGGTCCGTCAGCAGCATCCCCTTCAGATGCACCCGGTGGCCCGCGCGCTGCGCCGGACTGACCGCCGACGGCAGCACATGGGCGACCCCGCGGATCCCGGCGAGCGGCAGATCGAGGTCGATCGTGTCGAGCGGCGAGAAACCGAACTGCTCGTGGCAGTGGCGGGCGAGCGCCACCCGCCGCCCCGCGGGACTTGGGTACGCGCGGTCCCAGGGCGCCGGCAGATCCGTGACGGCCGTGTCCCCGACCCGCACGTCGTACGGGAGCAGTGAGCCGAAATCGCGGGCGAGCGCGAGCACCCGCTCCTCGGTCAGCCACTCCGCGCTGCCGGGGCGGGCGGTCAGATGCACGGTGGTGCCGGGCTCCGGCCGGGCGCTGTCCGGGAGCGTCCGCACGGTGTACGAACCGTCGTCACGGGCGCGCCACTCCACCGGCGGGGCGTCGGGCGTGCGCGCGGAGCGGCTCACCACCCGGATCTCGGCGGCGACGACGAAGCAGGCCAGCAGCCCGATGCCGAACTGGCCGAGGAACTCCGCCCGCGCGGAGGCGAGCCCCTCCGCGCCGTCCCGTTTGGAACTGCGGCCGATCGTCGCGAGCAGGCTGTGCACATCGTTCTCGGTCAGGCCGATGCCGCTGTCCTCGACCCGCAGCCGGCCGTCCTCGGCGTACAGCCGCACCCGCGCGGGCGCCTCCGGCTGCTCGGCGCGGCGGGCGGTGATGGCGTCCACCGCGTTCTGCAGCAGCTCACGCAGATAGACGCGGGGAGAGGAGTAGAGGTGATGGGAGAGGAGGTCGACCAGCCCGCGCAGATCCACCTGGAAGGTGTGCGGCGACTGGGCGGCGGACTCGGGGGAAGCGGAATTCGCTGAGGTCTCAGATGTCATCGTCGCAGCGCAGGTGGGGGGACCCGTGCCTCACCGGACGAGGCACTTGCGACAGCGCGGGTCGGGCGATCCCTTGGCAGGCGATCGCGAGCGAGAAGCGTGGGAGCCGATCCTAGGGTCGCGGGCACGATTCTGACCAGGACTTATCACGGCCCGGTGCGGCGAGCACGACCAGGAATCGCCGCCGCCCGGTGGTGCCCGGCGCACAACTGTCAGTGGCGTGGTGTGCAATGGATCGCGTGTCTGCGTTCGACGAACCCCTCAAGAAGCTGCTCGGTGGCGCCACCGCGAAGGTGATGGCCGAGCACCTCGGCCTGCACACGGTCGGCGATCTGCTGCACCACTACCCGCGGCGGTACGAGGAGCGCGGCCGGCTCACCGCGCTGACCGACCTCCCGCTGGACGAGCATGTGACGGTCGTCGCCCAGGTCGCCGACGCCCGCGTCATGGCGTTCAACAACGGCCGGGGCAAGCGCCTCGAAGTCACCCTCACCGACGGCCACGGCCGGCTCCAGCTGGTCTTCTTCGGCCACGGCGTCCACAAGCCGCACAAGGAGCTGCTGCCGGGCCGGCGCGCCATGTTCGCCGGCAAGGTCTCCGTCTTCAACCGGAAGATGCAGCTCGCCCACCCCACGTACCAACTGCTCGACGCGGAGTCCACCGACGAGGCCGGTGCGACCGAGGCCGTGGACGCCTTCGCCGGCAAGCTCCTGCCGATCTACCCGGCCTGCAAGCAGCTCGACTCCTGGCGGATCGCCAAGGCGGTCGACGCCGTGCTGCCGAGCGCCCAGGAGGCCGTCGACCCGCTGCCGCCCGCGCTGCGCGAGGGCCGGGGGTTCACCGCGCTGCCCGAGGCGCTGCTGAAGATCCACCGGCCGCAGACCAAGGCCGATGTCGCGGCGGCCAGGGACCGGCTCAAGTGGGACGAGGCCTTCGTCCTCCAGGTCGCGCTGGCCCGCCGCAGATACGCGGACACCCAGCTGCCCGCCGTCGCCCGCCGCCCCGTCCCCGGCGGGCTGCTCGACGCCTTCGACGCCAAACTGCCCTTCACCCTCACCGACGGCCAGCTCAAGGTCACCCAGGAGATCTTCGACGATCTGGCGGCCGAGCACCCGATGCACCGGCTGCTCCAGGGCGAGGTCGGCAGCGGGAAGACCATGGTCGCGCTGCGCGCCATGCTCACCACCGTCGACGCCGGCGGGCAGGCCGCGATGCTCGCGCCCACCGAGGTGCTCGCCCAGCAGCACCACCGGTCCATCACCGAGATGATGGGGGAGCTCGCCGAGGGCGGCATGCTGGGAGGCTCCGAGCGCGGCACGAAGGTGGTCCTGCTCACCGGCTCCATGGGCATGGCCGCCCGTCGCCAGGCGCTGCTCGACCTGGTCACCGGCGAGGCCGGGATCGTGATCGGCACCCATGCGCTGATCGAGGACAAGGTGAAGTTCCACGAGCTGGGCCTCGTCGTCGTCGACGAGCAGCACCGCTTCGGCGTCGAGCAGCGCGACGCCCTTCGGTCCAAGGCGCACTCCCAGGGGGAAAGGAGGTCGCCGCACCTGCTCGTCATGACGGCCACCCCCATCCCCCGCACGGTCGCCATGACCGTCTTCGGTGACCTGGAGACCTCCGTCCTGGACCAGCTGCCGGCCGGCCGTTCACCGATCGCCAGCCACGTCGTCCCCGCCAAGGACAAACCGCACTTCCTCAGCCGCGCCTGGGACCGGGTCCGCGAGGAGGTCGAGAACGGGCACCAGGCGTACGTGGTCTGCCCCCGGATCGGTGACGACGAGGACCAGGCGGCCAAGAAGAAGGGCGGGAAGGACGCCGCGGAGGAGGCGGACAAGCGCCCGCCGCTCGCCGTCCTGGACATCGCGGAACAGCTCGCCAAGGGGCCCCTGAGCGGTCTGCGTATCGAGGTGCTGCACGGCAGGATGCACCCCGACGACAAGGACGACGTGATGCGCCGCTTCGCCGCCGGCCAGGCCGACGTCCTGGTCGCCACCACGGTCATCGAGGTCGGGGTCAACGTCCCCAACGCCACCGCGATGGTGATCATGGACGCCGACCGGTTCGGCGTCTCCCAGCTGCACCAGCTGCGCGGCCGGGTCGGCCGGGGCTCGGCCCCCGGACTCTGCCTGCTGGTCAGCGAGGCCCACGAGGCGAGCCCCTCCCGCGCCCGGCTCTCCGCCGTCGCCTCCACCCTCGACGGATTCGAGCTGTCCCGCATCGACCTGGAGGAGCGCCGCGAGGGCGACGTCCTCGGCCAGGCCCAGTCCGGGGTCCGCTCCTCGCTGCGGGTCCTCAGCGTCATCGACGACGAGGAGGTCATCGCCGCCGCCCGCGAGGAGGCCGTCACGGTCGTCGCCGCCGACCCCGGCCTGGAGCACCTGCCCGAGCTGCGCCTCGTACTGGACGCGCTGCTCGACAAGGAGCGCGAGGAGTACCTCGACAAGGGGTGAGGCCCGGGGCGCGGGTACTGCGGGCGCCCCAGTACCCGCGACGCCATATCGTGGGTGGCACGGCGCCCGCAGCACCCTGCGCGCCGCCCCGACCCGAGGATCAGACACCCATGACCCGCGTGATCGCCGGCTCGGCCGGCGGACGCCGCCTGGCCGTCCCGCCCGGTACCGGCACCCGCCCCACCTCCGACCGCGCGCGCGAGGGCCTGTTCTCCACCTGGCAGGCGCTCCTCGGCACCCTCGACGGCATCCGGATCGCCGATCTGTACGCGGGCTCGGGAGCCGTCGGCCTCGAAGCGCTCTCCCGGGGCGCGGTCCACGCCCTGCTCGTCGAGGCCGACGCCAAGGCCGTCCGCACCGTCCGGGACAACGTCCGCACCCTGGGCCTGCCCGGCGCCGAGGTCCGGGCAGGCAAAGCGGAACAGATCGTGACAGGGCCGGCGCCCGCGGAGCCGTACGACGTGGTGTTCCTGGACCCGCCGTACGCCGTCACCGACGACGATCTTTGCGAGATCCTGCTCACACTCCGTGCCCAGGGGTGGCTCTCGGCCGATGCGCTCGTCACCGTGGAGCGCAGCACCAGAGGCGGAGAATTCAGCTGGCCCAAGGGATTCGAGCCATTGCGGGCCCGTCGCTACGGCGAGGGAACGCTTTGGTACGGTCGCGCCGCCGCTACGTGCGAAGACGCACGATGACCGGACCGGAGAGCGAGGGAATCAAGTTGCGCCGCGCCGTCTGCCCGGGGTCGTTCGACCCCATCACCAATGGACATCTCGACATCATCGGCCGCGCCTCGAAGCTGTACGACGTCGTACATGTCGCGGTGATGATCAACCAGTCCAAGAAGGGTCTGTTCACGATCGACGAGCGGATCGACATGATCCGCCAGGTCACCGCGGACTTCGGCAACGTCCAGGTCGAGGCCTTCCACGGGCTGCTGGTCGACTTCTGCAAGCAGCGCGACATCCCGGCGATCGTGAAGGGCCTGCGGGCCGTCAGCGACTTCGACTACGAACTCCAGATGGCCCAGATGAACAACGGGCTCTCGGGTGTAGAAACGCTCTTCGTGCCGACCAATCCGACCTACAGTTTCCTGTCGTCCTCCCTGGTCAAGGAGGTGGCGACCTGGGGCGGCGACGTCTCGCACCTGCTGCCGCCGCTGGTCCAGGAGGCCCTGACGGAGCGCCTCGCCCAGAGCTGAGGCGCTGACAGACCGTCACCAGGTGTCGGGCGGGCGCCGACTGGCCGTACAGTCGTGCCGTCCGTCTCCAATCGGCAGTAGAGAGTGGCGAGCACACGGTGGACGTGCAGAAGAAGCTCGACGAGATCGTCGAAGCGGTCGGGAACGCCCGGTCGATGCCCATGTCGGCGTCCTGCGTGGTCAACCGCGCCGAACTGCTCGCGATGCTCGAAGAGGTGCGCCAGGCCCTGCCCGGCTCCCTCGCGCACGCGCAGGAGCTCATCGGTGACCGGGAGCAGCTCGTCGAGCAGGCCCGTCAGGAGGCCGGGCGGATCATCGAGTCCGCCCACGCCGAGCGGGGCTCCCTGATCTCCGGCACCGAGATCGCCCGGCGGTCCCAGACCGAGGCCGACCGGATCCTCGGTGAGGCCCGCAAGGACGCCGAGGAGATCCGCGGCGAGGCCGACGAGTACGTCGACAGCAAGCTCGCCAACTTCGAGGTCGTCCTCACCAAGACCATTGGCTCCGTCGACCGGGGCCGCGAGAAGCTCCTCGGCCGCGGCCAGGGCTTCGACGAGCAGGGCTACGAGGACCCCGACTTCGCCGAGGCCCCGGAGCGCAGCGCCGACCCGGCCACGCTCCAGCGCCGGGCCGACGACTACGTGGACACCAAGCTCGGCGCCTTCGAAGCGGTGCTCGCCAAGACCCTGGAGGCGGTGGGCCGGGGCCGGCAGAAGCTGCACGGCCGGGTCGCCACCGACGACCTCGGCGCGCACATGGCCGCCCAGGACGCCGCGGGCAGCCAGGGCCACACCAGCGACGAGGACCACTGGGCGGGACTGGCCGAGACGGCCACCCCGGAGCCGCAGCAGGTGCCCCAGCAGCTGCCTCCGCAGGCCGATCCGCACTTCCCCGCGCAGGCCGAGCCGCAGTACGCGCAGACGTACGCGTACCAGGACCAGCCGCAGCAGGACGTGTACGGCTACCAGCAGCAGCCGGACCCCTACGCGGGCTACCAGCAGCAGGGCTACGACCAGAACCAGGGCCAGCTGCCCGCCCAGGGTTACGACGCCTGGCAGCAGCAGCCCGTCCAGACCCAGCAGCCCCTCCAGCAGCACGGTGAGGGCGCCCTGGACGAGACCAGCCTGTTCGACACCAGCATGATCGACCTGGACCAGCTCCGCAGGTACGAGCAGGAGCACTGACCGGCGGGGAGCCGGCCGGGGCGCCGCTCAGGGGACGGATCAGGACCGGATTGGGAGCTGGGCGGCGCGTCAAGTATCCTGGCTCTTCGGTCGCGCGTATGTCCGCGATCCAGGCTGCCCGCTTCGACTCCGGAGCCGGTCGGCCCCTCCCCACCACGCGTGATGCGCATGATTCGAAAGCAGGAAAAGCCCTGAACGGCCATCTCGACCACCGAAACCCTCTCGTGTTCGATACGCACGAGCTGGGTCGGCGTCCTGGTGCCATGAAGCGGCTGACCCGCTCGGTGGACGCCCCCAAGGACTTCGGTATCGACGGAGTCATCGGTGTGCCGGAAGGCGCACCCGTGGAGCTGGACGTCCGCCTCGAATCGGTCATGGAAGGTGTGCTCGTCACAGGCACCGCCCGTGCATCGGCCGAGGGGGAGTGCGTAAGGTGTCTGGAGCCGCTGAGCCTTGAGGTCGAGGCGGACTTCCAGGAGATGTTCTCGTACCCTGACGCCGATGACCGGAACCGCAGCAAGACGGCGGACCCGGTCGACGACGCCGAGGACGACGAGGACAGGTTCTTCCTTGAGGACGGCTTGTTCGACCTCGAGTCAGTGCTGCGTGATGCGGTGGTGCTCGCACTGCCGATGCAGCCGGTGTGCCGGGAGACCTGCGCCGGTCTGTGCTCCGAATGCGGAGTCAGGCTGGACGAGAACCCCGGTCACCACCACGAAGCCCTCGACATCCGTTGGGCAGCGTTGCAAGGACTCGCCGAGACCGTTCAGGACGGCGAGAAGGACAACATGGGCGGCGCCGAACCTGGCGTCGACGAGAAGCAGGAGAAGTAGCCGTGGCTGTTCCGAAGCGGAAGATGTCGCGCAGCAACACGCGCCACCGCCGGTCGCAGTGGAAGGCTGCGGTCCCCACCCTGGTTTCGTGCGAGCGTTGCCAGGAGCCGAAGCTGCAGCACATCGCGTGCCCCAGCTGCGGCACGTACAACAAGCGCCAGGTCCTCGAGGTCTGAGCGGCTGGTGAGAGGCCCGATGTCTGAGTTGTCCCAAGCCAAGAAGCAGGCAGACAACGTCAACACAGCCTCGTCCCACACGCTTCTGGAAGGGCGGCTCGGGTACCACCTCGAGTCCGCCCTTCTGGTGCGTGCGCTGACCCATCGTTCGTACGCGTACGAGAACGGCGGTCTGCCCACCAACGAGCGGCTCGAATTCCTCGGGGATTCGGTGCTCGGCCTGGTGGTCACGGACACGCTGTACCGCACTCACCCCGACCTGCCTGAAGGCCAGCTGGCCAAATTGCGGGCCGCGGTAGTCAACTCGCGTGCGCTTGCGGAAGTGGGCCGCGGCCTCGAACTCGGCTCCTTCATCCGGCTCGGCCGCGGTGAAGAGGGCACGGGTGGCCGGGACAAGGCGTCCATCCTCGCCGACACCCTGGAAGCGGTGCTCGGTGCGGTCTATCTCGATCAGGGCCTCGGCGCGGCCTCGGAGCTGGTCCACCGGCTCTTCGACCCGCTGATCGACAGGTCCTCCAACCTCGGCGCCGGCCTGGACTGGAAGACCAGTCTCCAGGAGCTCACCGCGAGCGAGAGCCTCGGAGTCCCCGAGTACCTCGTCACGGAGACCGGCCCGGACCACGAGAAGACCTTTACTGCTGCTGCTCGCGTCGGTGGTGTCTCGTACGGCACCGGCACCGGCCGTAGCAAGAAGGAAGCGGAGCAACAGGCGGCAGAATCCGCCTGGCGCGAGATCAGTGCCGCCGCGGAGGCGCGGGAGGCTGTGGCCAAGGAGGCCACCGCCGACGGAGGGGCCGCCGACACCCCTGCCGACCCGCCGCCGTCCACGGACGTCGCTCCGGCCTGACCGGAGAACCCCTCGGTGCCCTGTGCACCGGGGGGTTTTCCCTGCCCAGAACCAGAACCAGATTCCGATCCAGGTCCCGATACATACACAGGAGCGACACCGTGCCCGAGCTGCCCGAGGTCGAAGTCGTACGACGCGGTCTCCAGCGCTGGGTGACCGGGCGCACGGTCGGCGAGGTCGAGGTCCTGCACCCGCGGGCGGTCCGCCGCCATCTCGCGGGGGGCGTGGACTTCGCGGCCCGGCTCGCCGGAGCCCGTTTCGGGCCGGCGATGCGCCGCGGCAAATACCTCTGGGTGCCGCTGGACGACACGGCCGGCTCGCTCCTCGGCCACCTCGGCATGAGCGGTCAGCTGCTCGTGCAGCCGCAGGACGCCGCCGACGAGAAGCACCTGCGGGTCAGGGTCCGGTTCGACGACTCCGTCGGCACCGAACTGCGCTTCGTCGACCAGCGCACCTTCGGCGGCCTCTCGCTCCACGACAACACCCCCGACGGAGTGCCCGACACCATCGCGCACATCGCCCGCGATCCGCTGGACCCGGAGTTCGACGACGCCGCGTTCTTCACCGCGCTGCGACTGCGCCGCACCACGGTCAAGCGCGCCCTGCTCGACCAGTCGCTGATCAGCGGTGTCGGCAACATCTACGCGGACGAGGCGCTGTGGCGGGCCAAGCTGCACTACGACCGGCCGACCGCGACCCTGACCCGCCCCAAGTCGGCCGAGCTGCTCGGCCACGTCCGGGATGTGATGAACGCGGCGCTGGAGCAGGGCGGCACCAGTTTCGACAGCCTCTACGTCAATGTGAACGGTGAGTCGGGCTACTTCGACCGGTCACTCGACGCGTACGGGCGTGAGGACGAGCCCTGCCACCGCTGCGGTACGCCGATGCGGCGCCGCGCCTGGATGAACCGGTCCAGCTACTTCTGCCCGCGCTGCCAGCGCCCGCCGCGCGACGCCGACTAGGACTTGTACGGGGTTGTCCCGCGGCGTCACGGGGCTGGGCACGCAACGCTGCGAGCGGTGCGTGCCCAGCCCCGCTCCTTCTTCGGCGGGACAACCCAGTGCAGGCCCTAGCCTTTCCGGGCCTCGTCGTAGCGTTCACGAGCCGCCATGACCTCGGTCATCCGGCCCTCGACGAGGTGGATCAGCCCGAGCAGCTGCTCGGCGACCTGCCGCCCCAGCGGGGTCAGCTCGTAGTCGACGCGGGGCGGGTTGACCGGCTGCGCCTCGCGGTGCACCAGCCCGTCACGTTCCAGCGCGTGCAGCGTCTGGGAGAGCATCTTCTCGCTCACCCCGTCGACCCGGCGGCGCAGCGCGTTGAACCGGAGAGCGCCCTCGTACAGGGCGCCGAGGGTCAGGCTTCCCCAGCGGCCGGTGACATGTTCCAGGGTGCCGCGCGAGGGGCACCGCTTGGAGAACACGTCGAAGAGCCACGCGTCGCCCGGACAGTCGTCCGTCCCACTGCCGCCGTTCTCGTCCATGGAAACCAGCGTACGCCCGCACAGCGCCCTCCCCGGGGTTGCGCAATCCGTGGGTGAGCGGGTGGGGCGTACGAGGTCGGAGAGGAGGGTGGTGCGGGGCGGGCAGGGCTCAGAAGCCGAAGTCCTGGGTCCACCAGGGGCCGCCGGAGCCGAAGTGGACACCCACGCCCAGCGTCTTGTAGTCGCAGTTGAGAATGTTCGCGCGGTGGCCTTCGCTGTTCATCCAGGCGTCCATCACGGCCTGCGCATTGGCCTGGCCGCGGGCGATGTTCTCGCCGCCGAGTCCGTCCACGCCCGCCTTCGCGGCACGGTCCCAGGGGGTGTTGCCGTCGGGGTCGGTGTGGTCGAAGAAACCACGGGCGGCCATGTCGTCGCTGAAGTTCTGGGCGAGCGAGGCCAGCGAGCTGCTCGCGGTGACCGGGCTGCAGCCGACCTTGGCGCGCTCCTGGTTGACCAGGGAGAGCACGGCCGCCTGGGCCGAGGTGTCGGCGGGCGGCGCCGTGGTCCGGCGGGGAGCCGGAGCGGAGGCCGAGGGGGCGGGTGCCGCCGGCGCCGAGCTCGCCGCTGCGACAGCACTCTTCGTGGCCCTGGCCGCCGGAGCCTGGGAGGCGGAGGCCTTCTTGGACGGCTCCTTCTTCTCCGCTTCCTTTGTCGGTCCGGACGTCGTGGAAGAGGAGGAGGACGGCTTGCCGTCGGCGGAGGGGCTCGACTTCGTGGGCCCGTCGGTGCGGCCGGTGCCGCGACTGGCCGTGTCGGACGCGGTTCCGCGGTCGGCCGGCGGGGTCGTGGAGCCGCCCTGCGTCAGGAGGTCCGGGGCGCCCTCGGAGCGCACCTGGTCGGCGGCCGAACCGCCGCCGAGGTAGTTGTCGCCGCCGGGCAGCAGACCGGAGGCCACGGCGACGGCCCCGACGGCCATGGCCGCGGAGATGCCGAGCAGTCCCGTACGCACCGGCATCCCGGACCGCTTCCCGCGGCGGGTTCCCCGGCTTGGTCCCGTGTCCCGGTCCGCGGTCTCTTCAGCGGCGGGAGCTGCGGCGGAGCGTCGATGGCGTCCCATCTGCTGTGCCCTTCTGACGACCTGGACGCCGTTTTCGACGCCACCATGGCTCACCCGATCGAGTGAAGCTTTTGCGAGGGGACTGTACGCCATGGCCTTTCGGCGAGAAGTGCTCCGGAAGCAATCGGCCGGTTAGCGTTCGGGCATGAACGAAGAGGTACGACTCACCGCCTGGGTACGCGGCCGAGTACAGCAAGTAGGGTTCCGCTGGTTCACCAGGGCAAACGCTTTGGAGATCGGTGGCCTCACCGGTTTCGCCCTCAATCTCGACGACGGCCGGGTGCAGGTGGTCGCCGAGGGGCGGCGTGAGAATTGCCACCGTCTGCTGGATTGGCTGCGCTCGGACGACACACCCGGCCGCGTTGACGGAGTCACTGAGATCTGGGACACCCCGAGGGGCGGATACGAGGGGTTCGCGATCCGCTGATCCGGTACCCGGACAAGGGCTGGAGAAGCCTCGTGTTCGGGCTGTGTTCGAGGCGCGGCGTGGGGTGACGGCGAGGGGCGCCATTGCGCGTACACATGAAATGACCTGCGGAATGATCCGGTGGTTGCCAAGATTCGGTTGCCGTGCGAGGCTGCGGCGAGAAGGATGATCTCCGTGCCGCTGAGGGCCCCGCAGGAGAGTCGCGCCGCATGATCGCCAAGCCGCGCGCCCCCGGGACGCCCGTCTCTACAGCGTGTGATCGTGTTGACCGTCAAACTTTTTGGTGAGACGCTGAAAACCCCGCGCACCTTAGCTGTTCGGCAGTGCTGTTTGGCAGCAGAACAGCAGTGAACACAGAGCACTGCCGAGCACCGCGGGTGCGATTCCCTCACGACCCACACCGCATCGGTCGGTCACTCAGTGTGGAGGACCATCCTCATGGCAAAGGCGCTTCTCGGTTACGTCGGCGGTTCCGACCCGCGACTCCTCGCCGAGATGCGACGGCTTCAGCAGCGCGTCCAGGATCTTGAATCCGAGATCGTACGGATTCAGGACGAGAACGACGCGCTCAACGCCGCCGCTCAGCACCACGAGTCGTTGCTCGACAGCATCGACATCGACGTACCTCAGGCGGAGCCGGCGCTGACCTGACCGATGGCCCCAGGGCCGGTCGGGCTGCACGCGTCAGCCGCACGGAATCATCATCGTCGGATCGCCACCGGATCATTGAAGATCGATTGCGCTTGATCATCGATTGCGGGTGATCTGCGTCTTCGTCTGTCTGTCATTGATCCGGCGTGCGCGCCTCCACGGGGGCGTCGCATCCGTCGGCACGGCAATGTGCGAGACAGTAATGCACAAGATTTGTAGGGGACGCTTCGGCGTCCCTTCTTTCTTTTCCCCTCCGAACCGCGCCCGTCCCGCCCCGGACGTACACCCCTTCCCTTACCGTCTGATGTGCCCTGCACTTTCATCAGCGAAACCGAGAGCGAAAGGTAGAGTCCGGCGGCGTGCACCTCAAGTCCCTGACCCTGCGTGGTTTCAAATCGTTCGCCTCCGCCACGACCCTGCGGTTCGAACCCGGGATCACCTGTGTGGTCGGCCCCAATGGATCGGGCAAGTCCAATGTCGTGGACGCGCTCTCCTGGGTCATGGGGGAGCAGGGTGCCAAATCCCTGCGCGGCGGCAAGATGGAGGACGTGATCTTCGCCGGTACCACCGGGCGGCCTCCGCTCGGGAGGGCGGAGGTGTCGCTGACCATCGACAATTCCGACGGCGCACTTCCCATCGAGTACGCCGAAGTGACGATCACTCGGATCATGTTCCGCAATGGCGGCAGTGAATACCAGATCAACGGCGACACCTGCCGGCTGCTGGACATCCAGGAACTCCTCTCGGACTCCGGCATCGGCCGGGAGATGCATGTCATCGTCGGCCAGGGCCAGCTGGACTCCGTACTCCACGCCGACCCGATGGGGCGCCGCGCGTTCATCGAGGAGGCCGCCGGCGTACTGAAGCACCGCAAGCGCAAGGAGAAGGCGCTGCGGAAGCTGGACGCGATGGGGGCGAACCTGGCCAGGGTCCAGGACCTCACCGACGAGCTGCGCCGCCAGCTGAAGCCGCTCGGCCGGCAGGCCGCGGTCGCGCGCCGGGCCGCCGTCATCCAGGCCGATCTGCGCGACGCCCGGCTACGGCTGCTCGCCGACGACCTGGTCCGGCTGCACACCGCGCTGCGCGGTGAGATCGCCGACGAGGCGGCGCTGAAGCAGCGCCGGGAGGCGGCAGAGGCGGAGCTCAAGGCGGCGCTGGGGCGCGAGGCGGAACTGGAGGGCGAGGTGCGGCGGCTGACGCCGCGGCTCCAGCGCGCCCAGCAGACCTGGTACGAGCTGTCGCAGCTGGCCGAACGGGTACGCGGCACGATCTCGCTGGCCGACGCCCGGGTGAAGAGCGCCACCGCCCCGCCGGAGGAGGAGCGGCGCGGCCGCGACCCGGAGGACATGGAGCGCGAGGCCGCCCGGATCCGCGAACAGGAGGCGGAGCTGACCGCGGCGCTGGAAGCGGCCGAACACGCCCTGGAGGACACCGCGTCCCACCGGTCGGACCTGGAAAGGGAGTTGGCGGCCGAGGAACGCAGGCTGAAGGACGCGGCGCGCGCCCTCGCGGACCGGCGTGAAGGGCTCGCCCGGCTGAGCGGCCAGGTCAACGCGGCCCGCAGCCGTGCCGGTTCGGCGCAGTCGGAGATCGACCGGCTGGCCGCGTCGCGCGACGAGGCGCAGGAGCGGGCGGTCGCCGCGCAGGAGGAGTACGAGGAGCTCAAGGCCGAGGTCGACGGCCTGGACGCCGGCGACGCCGAGCTCGGAGAGCGGCACGAGGCCGCCAGGAGCGAGCTGAAGGAGGCGGAGGCCGCGCTCTCCGCCGCCCGGGAGGCCGCCACCGCCGCAGAGCGCGAGCGCGCCGCGGTCGCCGCCCGCCACGACGCACTGGCACTCGGGCTGCGCCGCAAGGACGGCACCGGGGTGCTGCTCGGTGCAAGGGACCGGCTGACCGGTCTGCTCGGGCCGGCCGCGGAGCTGCTCACGGTGGCCCCTGGACACGAGGTCGCGGTGGCCGCCGCGCTCGGCGCGGTGGCGGACGCGGTGGCGGTGACGGACCCGGCCACCGCGGCGGAGGCGATCCGGCTGCTGCGGAAACTGGACGCGGGACGGGCCGCGCTGCTGCTCGGGGGCGGACCGGGCGCCCTCCCCGGGGTGTCCGATGCCGTGGGGCACGTACCCGGTCAGGGCACGGAGGCGGACACCGCGTCCCGGGGCGGCGTCGCCCATGTCCCCGCGCAGGAGGGCTCGGCCCTGCCGCTGGACCAGGAGCCCGCCGGGACCGGGGCGGCGGTGGTCGGGCGGCCGGTGGCCGTGGCTGTCGACGGCCGGGGGACCCCCGCCGTCGCCGATCTCGTCAGCGGACCCGTCGAACTGATGGCCGCGGTGCGCAGACTGGTACGGGACATGGTGGTCGTCGCAACGCTGGAGGACGCCGAGGACCTGGTGGCCGCCCGCCCGGATCTGACGGCGGTGACCGGCGAGGGCGACGTGCTCTCGGCGCACTTCGCGCACGGTGGTTCCGCCGGGGCGCCCAGTCTCCTCGAAGTCCAGGCGTCCGTGGACGAGGCGGCCGCCGAGCTGGCCGAACTGGCGGTGCGGTGCGCGGAGCTGGCCGAGGCGCAGCGGCTCGCGGCGCAGCGGCGCGGCACCGTCGCGGCGCTCGTCGAGGAGCTGGGGGAGCGGCGCCGGGCCGCGGAGCGGGAGAGGTCCGGGGTGGCCCAGCAGCTCGGGCGGCTGGCCGGCCAGGCGCGGGGCGCCGCCGGTGAGGCGGACCGGATGGCAGCCTCCGCGGCCCGCGCCCAGGAGGCGCTGGAGCGCGCGACCCAGGACGCGGAGGAGCTCGCCGAGCGGCTGCTCGTCGCAGAGGAGGCCTCGGAGGACGGCGCGGACGAGGAACCGGACACCGCCGTGCGCGACCGGCTGGCCGCCGACGGTGCCAACGCCCGCCAGACCGAGATGGAGGCCCGCCTCCAGGTCCGTACCCACGAGGAACGCGTCAAGGCGCTGGCCGGCCGCGCCGACTCCCTCGACCGGGGCGCCCGCGCCGAACGGGAGGCCAGGGCCCGCGTCGAGCAGCGCAGGGCCCGGCTGCGCCACGAGGCCGCGGTGGCCTCCGCCGTGGCGTCCGGCGCCCGTCAGCTGCTGGCCCACGTCGAGGTGTCCGTCGTACGGGCGGAGCGGGAACGGGTCGCCGCGGAGGCCTCGAAGGCGGAGCGGGAACAGGAGCTGGCGGCCGAGCGCCTGCGGGGCCGCGAGCTCAAGGGCGAGCTCGACAAGCTGACGGACTCGGTCCACCGGGGAGAGGTGCTCGGCGCCGAGAAGCGGCTGCGGATAGAGCAGCTGGAGGCGAAGGCGCTGGAGGAGCTGGGCGTGGAGCCGGCCGGTCTGGCCGCCGAGTACGGGCCCGACCAGCTCGTGCCGCCGTCCCCGGCGGCGGAGGGCGAGGAGCTGCCGGAGGATCCGGAGCATCCGCGCAACCAGCCGAAGCCGTTCGTCAGGGCTGAGCAGGAGAAGCGGCTGAAGTCGGCCGAACGGGCGTACCAGCAACTCGGGAAGGTGAATCCGCTCGCCCTTGAGGAGTTCTCCGCGCTGGAGGAGCGGCACAAGTTCCTCTCCGAGCAGCTTGAGGACCTGAAGAAGACCCGGGCCGATCTGATGCAGGTCATCAAGGAGGTCGACGAGCGCGTCGAACAGGTCTTCACCGAGGCCTACCGGGACACCGCCCGCGAGTTCGAGGGCGTCTTCTCGCGTCTCTTCCCCGGCGGTGAGGGGCGGCTCGTCCTGACCGACCCGGACAACATGCTCACGACCGGCGTGGACGTCGAGGCCCGTCCGCCGGGCAAGAAGGTGAAGCGGCTGTCCCTGCTGTCGGGCGGCGAACGGTCGCTGACAGCAGTGGCGTTGCTGGTCTCGATCTTCAAGGCCAGGCCGAGTCCGTTCTATGTGATGGACGAGGTCGAGGCGGCGCTCGACGACACCAACCTGCAACGGCTGATCCGGATCATGGTGGAACTCCAGGAGAGTTCCCAGCTCATCGTGATCACGCACCAGAAGCGGACGATGGAGGTCGCCGACGCGCTCTACGGCGTCTCGATGCAGGGCGACGGAGTCTCCAAGGTCATCAGCCAACGGCTGCGCTGAGCCGTTCCCGCCCAGCCAAACCTTCAGAACTTCAACATGCCTGCTCGGCGCTCCTGGCATGAATGCCCGCGAGAAGTGCGATTCCGGCTTGAAAAAATGAAGACACGGCACCACTGTCATCCCTTGAGTCTTCAAGTGGTGGCAGTGGTGAACGTATGCGCCACTGGGAACAGCTCGCCCCCCACCCTGCGCCCGCGGCCAGGTACCAGGAGTTCATGTGACCAGCACATCGCAGGGACCGGAGTCCGGAGCCAGAGCGGCCCACCCGGACCACCTCGGCCATGTCATCTTCATCACGGCAGCCGCTGCGATGGGCGGCTTCCTCTTCGGTTACGACAGCTCCGTGATCAACGGGGCCGTGGAGGCGATCCGCAGCCGGTACGACATCGGCTCCGGCACGCTCGCGCAGGTCATCGCCATCGCCCTGATCGGCTGTGCGATCGGCGCCGCCACCGCGGGCCGGATCGCCGACCGCATCGGCCGCATCCGCTGCATGCAGATCGCCTCGGTCCTCTTCACCATCAGCGCCGTCGGTTCCGCGCTCCCCTTCGCCCTCTGGGACCTGGCGATCTGGCGCATCATCGGTGGCTTCGCCATCGGCATGGCCTCGGTGATCGGCCCGGCGTACATCGCCGAGGTCTCGCCGCCCGCCTACCGCGGCCGTCTCGGCTCCTTCCAGCAGGCGGCGATCGTCATCGGCATCGCCATCTCCCAGCTGGTCAACTACGGCATCCTGCAGATCGCCGACGGCGACCAGCGTGGCAAGATCGGCGGCCTCGAGGCCTGGCAGTGGATGCTCGGCGTGATGGTCGTGCCCGCCGTCCTGTACGGACTGCTGTCCTTCGCGATCCCCGAGTCGCCCCGGTTCCTGATCTCGGTCGGCAAGAAGGACCGGGCCCGTCAGATCCTGTCGGAGGTCGAGGGCAACGGTGTCGACCTCGACGCCCGGGTGACCGAGATCGAGACCGCGATGCACCGCGAGCACAAGTCGACCTTCAAGGACCTGCTGGGCAGCCGCTTCGGCTTCCTGCCCATCGTCTGGGTCGGTATCGGACTCTCGGTCTTCCAGCAGCTCGTCGGCATCAACGTGGCGTTCTACTACTCGGCGACACTGTGGCAGTCCGTCGGCATCGACCCGACCGACTCGTTCTTCTACTCGTTCACCACCTCGATCATCAACATCATCGGTACCGTGATCGCGATGATCCTGGTGGACCGGGTGGGCCGCCGCCCGCTGGCCCTCGTCGGCTCCTGCGGTATGGCCGTCGCCCTCGCCTTCGAGGCATGGGCCTTCTCAGCCAGCCTGGTCGACGGCAAACTCCCCAACACCCAGGGCGTGGTCGCGCTCGTCGCGGCCCATGTCTTCGTGCTCTTCTTCGCCCTGTCCTGGGGTGTCATCGTCTGGGTCTTCCTCGGCGAGATGTTCCCGAACCGGATCCGCGCCGCCGCGCTCGGCGTCGCCGCGTCCGCCCAGTGGATCGCCAACTGGGCGATCACCGCGAGCTTCCCGAGCCTCGCCGACTGGAACCTGTCGGGCACCTACATCATCTACGCCTGCTTCGCCACGCTCTCGATCCCCTTCGTCCTCAAGTTCGTCAAGGAGACCAAGGGCAAGGCACTGGAGGAGATGGGCTGATCCCAGGCGCGTCTCCGCTCCTGAAGGCTGTACGGCCTTCAGGAGCGGGTCGCCTCGCAGAACAGCCGCAGGCTGCGCCACCCCTCCTCGACCGGCATCCCGCCGCACAGCGGATGCAGCACCAGGCTGTCCAGCTCCTCGCCCAGTTCCGCGCACGCCTGCGGGGTGATGATCCGGTAGACGCCCTCGTCGCGCAGCTCCGCCACCGTCGTCGCCGCCGAGCGGACGGCCGAGCGGATGTCCTTGGACTGCCAGGACGCGTACGTACGTGCCTCGTGCAGGAAGTGCTCCCCGTACTCGGCCCAGGTCCGGTCCGGGTCCTCTGACACGTGCAGCAACGGCGTCTCGGCCGCCGGCATCATGCAGAAGCCCTCCGTGCCGTGCTCCGCGCGCTGCTCGTGGTAGTACGCCTCCAGCTCGGGCAGATGCGCGCTCGGGAACAGCGGCAGCCCCAGCCGCGCCGCCCGCCGCGCAGCCGCCCGCGAGCTGCCGCCCACCAGCAGCAGCGGGTGCGGCCGGGTGAACGGACGCGGGGTGACCGTGACCGTGCGGCCGCGGAACTCGAACGGTTCCCCGGTCCACGCCAGCAGCAGCGTCTCCAGCAGCTCGTCCTGGATCCGGCCGCGCCTGCCCCATTCGACGCCCGCGCGCTCGTACTCTTCCGGCCGGTAGCCGATCCCCGCGACCGTGACCAGCCGGCCCGCGCTCAGCAGGTCGAGCACCGCGATGTCCTCCGCCAGCCGCAGCGGGTCGTGCAGCGGCCCGATGACCGCGGAGACCGTGACCGCGATCCGGCCGGTGGCACCGAAGACGGCACCGGCGAGGACGAAGGGGGAGGGCAGCCAGGAGTTGGCGGCCCCGTGGTGCTCCTCGGTCTGCACGGTGTCGATGCCGTGCTCGTCGGCGTACGCGGCCATGTCCAGGGCCGCGCGGTAGCGGGCCGAGAGCGAGGCGGGCGTGGCGTCTGGATCGACGAGGTTGAACCGGACGACTGTGAAGGCCATGACACTGTCCCCTTCGCCGGGCGGGCGGACGAGGCCGGACAGTAACTGACGTAGCGTCAGATGTGTAGGGGTGTGCCGCGTCGCGGCCGGCCGTCAAGGCCCGGGGCGGCCCGGAACCCCCAGGGTGCGACTCCGACGGGTCGAGCGCTTCGGGGGGCGATTCCCGCCGGCGGAGGCGTCGCACGGATCGCGCGGCCCGTACGCGCACGGTCACGGGTCCGCGCCTTCTGCGACTCCCCGCCTTTCGTGACCGATACTGGGTGGGTTATGGAATTCGTCATCCTTGCTGTAGTCATCGCCCTGGTCGCGGTCGGCGTGATCAGCGGGCTCGTGGTCAGCAGCCGCAAGAAGAAGCAGCTGCCCCCGGCACCGTCGAGCACGCCGACCATCACTCCTCCCGCCGAGCCCCATGTCGGCGAGGAGGCCGAGACGCCGCGCGACGAATCGCGCCGCACCATCGAGGAGGTCGGGCTCCCGCCCGCCGAGACCGCCGACGAGCAGGCCCCGGAGGCCGTCGCGGCCCCCGCGCTCGACGTTCCCGAGCCCACGGCCGGCCGTCTCGTACGGCTGCGGGCCCGCCTCGCCCGCTCGCAGAACTCCCTCGGCAAGGGGCTGCTCACGCTCCTGTCCCGGGACAACCTCGACGAGGACACCTGGGAGGAGATCGAGGACACGCTCCTCACCGCCGACGTCGGCGTCGCCCCCACCCAGGAGCTGGTGGAACGGCTCCGGGAGCGCGTCCGGGTCCTCGGTACACGTACCCCGGAGGGGCTGCGCTCGCTCCTGCGCGAGGAGCTCCTCACCCTGCTCGGCACGGACTTCGACCGTGCGGTCAGGACGGAGAGCGGCGTCGACACCCCGGGCGTCGTAATGGTCGTCGGTGTCAACGGCACCGGCAAGACCACCACCACCGGAAAGCTCGCCCGGGTGCTCGTGGCCGACGGCCGCAGCGTCGTGCTCGGCGCGGCCGACACCTTCCGGGCCGCCGCCGCCGATCAGCTCCAGACCTGGGGCGAGCGCGTCGGTGCCCGCACCGTGCGCGGACCCGAGGGCGGTGACCCCGCGTCGATCGCCTTCGACGCGGTGAAGGAAGGCATCGCCGAGGGCGCCGACGTCGTACTGATCGACACGGCGGGCCGGCTGCACACCAAGACCGGCCTGATGGACGAGCTCGGCAAGGTCAAGCGGGTGGTCGAGAAGCACGGACCGCTCGACGAGATCCTGCTCGTCCTGGACGCCACCACCGGGCAGAACGGCCTGGTGCAGGCCCGGGTCTTCGCCGAGGTCGTCGACATCACCGGCATCGTCCTCACCAAGCTCGACGGCACCGCGAAGGGCGGCATCGTCATCGCCGTCCAGCGCGAGCTGGGCGTACCGGTGAAGCTGATCGGGCTCGGAGAGGGGCCGGACGACCTGGCCCCGTTCGACCCGGAGGCGTTCGTGGACGCCCTGATCGGGGACTGACACCCGCCGGTGGAAAGAAGCCCGGCCGCATGACCCATGCGGCCGGGCTCTTCGCTGCGACGACGAAGCGCGTGCCGGACCGCGTGCCGGACCGCTGAGCGCCCGGGCGGCTCAGCCGCAGAGTGCCCACCGGTGGCAGATGTACGCCAGTGTGCCCAGCAGCAGCCGTGCTTCCGGGGGCGCCGCCGCGTTGTCCGGGGCCGGTGGCCGGAGCCAGCGGACGGGGCCGAGGCCGCCCTGGTCCGACGGCGGTGCGGTGATGTGGGAGCCGAGGCCCAGGGCCCGCAGATCCAGCCGCGCGTCGTCCCAGCCCATCCGGTACAGCAGCTGGGGGAGTCCGGCGGCGGCGCCCGGCGCCACGAGGAACTGCGCCCGGCCGGCCGGCGTCACCGCCACCGGGCCCAGCGGCAGCCCCATCCGCTCCATCCGTACCAGCGCGCGGCGCCCGGACCGCTCGGCGACATCGAGGACATCGAAGCTGCGGCCCACCGGCAGCAGCATCGAGGCGCCCGGCACCTCGGCCCAGGCGCGCGCCGCCGTTTCGAGCGTCGCCCCGGCGGGAACCTCCCGCGCGAAGTCCAGCGGATGCGCGCCGGGGGAGGGGCAGTCCGTCTCCCCGCAGGAGCAGTCCCCGTCCACGGTCCGCGCACCCGGTGTGACGGCCCAGCCCCACAGCCCCGTGTACTCGGCCACCGCGGTGCCCTCGGCCGCACGGCCGCGGCGCCGTGAGCCGGATCGCAGTTCGCGGATGCCGCCGATCGTGAAGCCCATGCCCCCTCCAACGGGTCCGACTCGCCGGTGGTTACGGATCGGAGCTGAATCGTGACACTCCGCCGTCCCTGTCGATTCGACTGGACACGGGGCGCGCAACGAGGTGTCCGAGTCGGTCGGCACGCCCCTGAATGCGCCTTTGCGCCCACCGGTGATCGCTCTCTGCCGAGTCAATCGCGCCCGGCCGTAGTGGCGTTCATCCGAAGGGGTGGCGAATGGTGGCGTTTCCGCAATCACCCTCCCTGAGGGGGTGATCGTAGGATTACCGTCGGTACACGAACCATGGAAGTATGTGCTCCCATGGGTATGCCGGAGGCATCCCGATTTTCTGTTCGACGGTGTGCAACCTCCGTACGGACAGCATCGGTTCACGGCATTCTGATAGTGGTTCGCGGCGGACGGTATTCGGCGGGATGGGGGCGTTCCAGTGAGTGGCAGCGGCGCAGGCGATTCGAATGCCGGTAAGCGCCCGAACGAGCAATTGGGATCATGGTTCGTGCGCAGCGGCTGGTCGAAGGGCGAGCTGGCCCGGCAGGTGAACCGCAGGGCACGCCAGTTGGGCGCCCACCACATCAGCACCGACACCTCCCGGGTACGGCGCTGGCTCGACGGCGAGCAGCCGCGCGAACCGATCCCGCGCATCCTGTCCGAGCTGTTCTCGGAACGCTTCGGTACCGTCGTCGCCGTCGAGGACCTGGGGTTACGCGCCGCGCACCAGGCCCCGTCGGTGGCCGGCGTCGATCTGCCCTGGGCCGGACCGCAGACCGTCGCCCTGCTCAGCGAGTTCTCCCGCAGCGATCTGATGCTCGCCCGCCGGGGCTTCCTCGGCAGCTCCCTCGCCCTCGCCGCCGGCCCCGCCCTCATCGAACCCATGCAGCGCTGGCTGGTCCCGGTCGCCACCGCCGTGTCCGCCGCCGAGCCGGACCCGGAGGCCGCCGCCCGCCGCCCGTCCCGGCTCTCCGGTCCCGAGCTCGACCTGCTGGAATCGACCACCGCGATGTTCCGCCAGTGGGACGCGCAGTGCGGCGGCGGACTGCGCCGCAAGGCCGTCGTCGGCCAGCTCCACGAGGTCACCGACCTGCTCCAGGAGCCGCAGCCGGCCGCCACCGCCAAACGACTGTTCCGCTGCGCCGCCGAACTCGCCGAGCTCGCGGGCTGGATGAGCTACGACGTGGGCCTCCAGCCCACCGCCCAGAAGTACTTCGTCCTCGCCCTGCACGCCGCCAAGGAGGCAGGCGACAAGCCGCTCGGCTCGTACGTGCTCTCCAGCATGAGCCGCCAGATGATCCACCTCGGCCGCCCCGACGACGCCCTCGAACTGATCCACCTCGCGCAGTACGGCAGCCGCGACTGCGCCACCGCGCGGACCCAGGCCATGCTGTATGCGATGGAGGCCCGCGCCTACGCGAACATGGGCCAGCCCAGCAAGTGCAAGCGAGCCGTCCGGATGGCCGAGGACACCTTCCTCGACGCGGGCATCGACGGCGAGCCCGAACCCGACTGGATCCGGTTCTTCTCCGACGCCGAGCTCAGCGGCGAGAACTCCCACTCCTACCGCGACCTGGCCTATGTGGCCGGCCGCAGCCCCACGTACGCCTCGCTCGCCGAACCCGTCATGCGCAAGGCGGTCCAGCTCTTCGGCGAGGACGACGAGCACCAGCGGTCGTACGCCCTCAACCTGATCGGTCTCGCCACGGTCCACCTCCTCAAGCGCGAGCCGGAGGAGTCCACCGTGCTGGCCGAGAAGGCCCTGCGCGTCGCCAAGAAGGTCCGCTCCGAGCGCGTCAACACCCGGCTGCGCAAGACGGTCGACACCGCGGCCAGGGACTTCGGGGACATTCCCGAGGTCGCCCGGCTCACCGATCTCCTCACCGAACAACTGCCCGAGTCCGCGGAAGCGGTCTGACGGCACCCCTGCCCCGGCCACGACGACCACCCCGCACAGACCGACTTCGGCTCCCCCGATTGCCAGGTCAGTGGGTGGTCGCCGTGGCCGGTTCGTGTGGTCGTGCCCGTACCGGAGCGTCGTATGCGGCCACGGCCGCAGAGTAGGCCCGAGCGCGGATGCGGCACGGGCGGTTCATGGGGACGTAACACGTCGCCCCCCTTCGTCACTGCGGCGAAACACCGTGCGGCATCGGCGGAAACGGCGCTGGGCGAATCTCATGGCGCATAACCGGCCCGCACCTTTTCCCCAGTGGTCCCGCACGTGGTTGTGCCCCCATCGCCCGCACGCGGCCGCACCGACGACGAGGAGACGCCGATGCCCCCAGGCATCACGACGTTCGCAGCAGACGCCCCGACACTGTCTGCCGCCAATACCGGATTCATGCTCATCTGCTCGGCCCTCGTGATGGTCATGACTCCGGCCCTGGCCTTCTTCTACGGAGGCATGGTCCGCGTCAAGAGCACCCTCAACATGCTGATGATGAGTTTCATCAGCCTCGGGATCGTGACGATCCTGTGGGTGCTGTACGGATTCAGCCTCGCCTTCGGCACCGACATCGGGTCCTTCATCGGCTGGAGCTCCGACTTCGCCGGCCTCAGCGGGATCGGCGTCACCCAGCTCTGGGACGGCTACACCATTCCGGTGTACGTCTTCGCCGTCTTCCAGCTGATGTTCGCGGTCCTCACCCCGGCCCTGATAAGCGGTGCCCTCGCCGACCGGGTCAAATTCACCTCCTGGGCGCTGTTCATCACCCTCTGGGTCACCGTCGTCTACTTCCCGGTCGCGCACTGGGTCTGGGGCGCGGGCGGCTGGCTGTACGAGCTCGGTGTCATCGACTTCGCCGGCGGTACCGCCGTCCACATCAACGCCGGTGCCGCGGCCCTCGGCGTGATCCTCGTCATCGGCAAGCGGGTCGGTTTCAAGAAGGACCCGATGCGGCCGCACAGCCTGCCGCTCGTCATGCTCGGCGCCGGACTGCTCTGGTTCGGCTGGTTCGGCTTCAACGCCGGATCGTGGCTCGGCAACGACGACGGCGTCGGCGCGGTCATGTTCGTCAACACGCAGGTCGCCACCGCCGCCGCGATGCTCGCCTGGCTCGGCTACGAGAAGCTCCGCCATGGCTCCTTCACCACCCTCGGCGCCGCCTCCGGCGCCGTCGCGGGCCTCGTCGCCATCACCCCGTCCGGCGGCGCCGTCAGCCCGCTCGGCGCCATCGCGGTCGGTGCCATCGCCGGTGTCCTGTGTGCCATGGCCGTCGGCCTCAAGTACAAGTTCGGCTACGACGACTCCCTGGACGTCGTCGGCGTCCACCTCGTCGGCGGCATCGTCGGCTCCCTGCTCGTCGGCCTCTTCGCCACCGGCGGAGTCCAGTCCGACGCCAAGGGCCTCTTCTACGGCGGCGGACTCGAACAGCTCGGCAAGCAGGCCGTCGGCGTCTTCGCCGTCCTCGCGTACTCTCTGGTCGTCTCCGCGGTCCTCGCCCTCGTCCTCGACAGGACGATCGGGATGCGGGTCGAGGAGGACGACGAGGTCTCCGGCATCGACCAGGTCGAGCACGCCGAGACCGCGTACGACTTCAGCGGCGCCGGCGGCGGTCTGTCCTCCCGCCCCACGCCTCCCGCCCCCGGCACCACGGCGGCCCCGACGAACAAGAAGGTGGACGCATGAAGCTCATCACCGCAGTCGTGAAGCCCCACCGGCTTGACGAGATCAAGGAGGCCCTCCAGGCCTTCGGCGTCCAGGGCCTCACGGTCACGGAAGCCAGCGGCTACGGGCGTCAGCGCGGCCACACCGAGGTCTACCGGGGCGCCGAGTACACCGTCGACCTCGTCCCGAAGATCCGCATCGAGGTCCTCGTCGAGGACGAGGACGCCGAACAGCTCATCGATGTCGTCGTCAAGGCCGCCCGGACCGGCAAGATCGGTGACGGCAAGGTCTGGAGCGTCCCGGTCGAGACCGCGGTCCGGGTCCGTACCGGCGAACGCGGCCCGGACGCACTCTGACCGACGGTTCCGCACACGGAAAGGCAACTGGGTGACGAGCACCGAAGTGACCACCGAAGCAGAGGACTCGGGACCCAGCGGCTATGCGGCGGCCCGGCTGCGCCTCCTCCAGGAGGAGGCGCGGTCCGGGCCGCCGCGCCGTGCGGCCCTCGCCTCGCTCACCGATGACTGGCTGACCGCCCTCTTCGCCTCCGCGGCCGAACACGCCGGTGTCCGCGGCGCCGCCCTCGTCGCCGTCGGCGGCTACGGCCGCGGCGAACTCTCCCCGCGCAGCGATCTCGACCTGCTGCTCCTGCACGACGGCAGCGCCGACGCCGGAGCCGTCGCCACCCTCGCCGACCGCATCTGGTACCCGGTCTGGGACCTCGGCCTGGCCCTCGACCACTCCGTGCGCACCCCCGCCGAAGCCCGCAGGACGGCGGGCGAGGACCTCAAGGTCCAGCTCGGCCTCCTCGACGCCCGGCCCGTCGCCGGGGACCTCGGCCTCGTCGCCTCGCTGCGCACCGCGATCCTCGCCGACTGGCGCAACCAGGCCCCCAAGCGGCTGCCCGCGCTCGACGAACTCTGCCGCGAACGGGCCGAACGCCAGGGCGAGCTCCAGTTCCTCCTGGAACCCGACCTCAAGGAGGCCCGCGGCGGACTGCGCGACGCCACCGCCCTGCGCGCCGTCGCCGCCTCCTGGGTCGCCGACGCACCCCGCGAGGGCCTCGCCGAGGCCCGCCGCGTCCTGCTGGACGCCCGCGACGCTCTGCACCTCACGACCGGCCGCGCCACCGACCGCCTCGCCCTCCAGGAACAGGACCAGGTCGCCGCCGCCCTCGGACTCCTCGACGCCGATGTGCTGCTGCGCCAGGTGTACGAGGCCGCCCGCACCGTCTCGTACGCCACCGACGTCACCTGGCGCGAGGTCAACCGGGTTTTGCGCGCCCGCTCGGTCCGCCCGCGGCTGCGTGCCATGCTGGGCGGCGGCAGGGCACCGGCCGTCGACCGCAGCCCGCTCGCCGACGGCGTCGTCGAGGCCGACGGCGAGGTCGTCCTCGCCCGCACCGCCCGCCCGGAGCGCGACCCGGTGCTCGTCCTGCGCGCCGCCGCCGCGGCCGCCCAGTCCGAGCTGCCGCTCTCCCGCCACGTCGTACGGCACCTCGCCACCGCCGCCAAGCCGCTGCCCGTGCCGTGGCCCGCCGAGGCCAGGGAGGAGCTCGTCACCCTGCTCGGCGCGGGCGAGGCGACCGTCCCCGTCTGGGAGGCCCTCGAAGCGGAAGGGCTGATCACCCGCCTCCTGCCCGACTGGCAACGGGTCCACTGCCGGCCCCAGCGCAACCCCGTCCACACCTGGACCGTCGACCGCCACCTCGTCGAAGCGGCCGTCCGCGCCTCCTCCCTCACCCGCCGCGTCGGCCGCCCCGACCTGCTGCTCGTCGCCGCGCTGCTCCACGACATCGGCAAGGGCTGGCCCGGCGACCACTCCGTCGCCGGTGAGGTCATCGCCCGGGACATGGCCGCCCGGATCGGCTTCGACCCGCACGACGTGGGCGTCATCGCCACCCTCGTACGCCACCATCTGCTGCTCATCGAGACCGCCACCCGCCGCGACCTCGACGACCCGGCGACCGTCCGCTCCGTCGCCACCGCCGTCGGCACCGCCTCCACGCTGGAGCTCCTGCACGCGCTCACCGAGGCCGACGCGCTCGCGACCGGGCCCGCCGCCTGGTCCACCTGGCGCGCCTCCCTCGTCACCGATCTGGTCAAACGCGTCGCGGCGGTCCTCGCCGGCGAGGAACCCGAGGAGCCCGAGCCCGCCGCCCCCGGCGCCGAACAGGAACGCCTGGCCATCGAGGCCCTGCGCACCGGCGAGCCGGTCCTCGCCCTGCACGCCCAGACCGAGACCCCGCACGAGGACGGCGCCCCAGAACCCGTCGGCGTCGAACTCCTCATCGCGCTCCCGGACCGGCCCGGGGTCCTGCCCGCCGCCGCCGGGGTCCTCGCCCTGCACCGCCTCACCGTCCGCGCCGCGGACCTGCGGGCCGTCGAGCTCCCCACCGAACTGGGCGACTCCGCCGACGTACTGCTGCTCAGCTGGCGGGTCGCCGCCGAGTACGGGGCGCTGCCCCAGGCCGCCCGGCTGCGCGCCGATCTCGTCCGCGCCCTGGACGGATCGCTGGACATCCGGTCCCGGCTGGCCGAGCGCGAGGCGGCCTACCCGCGCCGCCGCGGGGTGAAGGCCCCGCCGCCGAGGGTGACCGTCGCGCCGGCCGGCTCGCGGCTGGCCACGGTGATCGAGGTGCGCGCCCAGGACGCCCCGGGGCTCCTGCACCGGATCGGCCGGGCGCTGGAGCAGAGCGCGGTACGGGTCCGCAGCGCGCATGTCTCGACGCTGGGCGCCAACGCGGTGGACGCCTTCTACGTCACGGATTCCGACGGCCGGCCGCTGCCCGCCGCCCGCGCCGCGGAACTGGCCCAGGAGGTCGAGAAGGCGCTCGGCTGAGCCCCGTCACCCCGTGAAGTCGCCCTCGCACGTCACGAGAACCGGGCGAGGGCTATGCGTTCCCCGGCGTCCGGATACGCTGGGGTACGACTGACCCGACCCCGCCCCCGACCCTGAGGACCGACGAGCGCCGTGTTCGATACTCTCTCCGACCGCCTTGCCGCGACTTTCAAGAACCTCAGGGGCAAGGGCCGCTTGTCCGAGGCGGACATCGACGCCACGGCTCGCGAGATCCGTATCGCCCTGCTTGAGGCCGATGTCGCCCTGCCCGTCGTCCGGTCCTTCATCGCCAATGTCAAGGAGCGGGCGCGCGGCGTCGAGGTCTCCCAGGCGCTGAACCCGGCCCAGCAGATGATCAAGATCGTCAACGAGGAGCTCGTCTCCATCCTCGGTGGCGAGACCCGGCGGCTGCGGTTCGCCAAGACCGCGCCCACCGTGATCATGCTCGCGGGTCTCCAGGGCGCCGGTAAGACGACCCTCGCCGGAAAGCTCGGCCTCTGGCTCAAGGGCCAGGGCCACTCCCCGCTGCTCGTCGCCTGTGACCTCCAGCGCCCCAACGCCGTCAACCAGCTGAGCGTCGTCGCCGACCGGGCCGGTGTCGCGGTGTACGCCCCCGAGCCGGGCAACGGCGTCGGTGACCCGGTCCAGGTCGCCAAGGACTCGATCGAGTACGCCAGGTCCAAGCAGTACGACGTGGTCGTCGTCGACACCGCCGGCCGCCTCGGTATCGACCAGGAGCTGATGCAGCAGGCCGCGGACATCCGCGACGCCGTCAGCCCCGACGAGATCCTCTTCGTCGTCGACGCGATGATCGGCCAGGACGCGGTCAACACCGCCGAGGCCTTCCGTGACGGCGTCGGCTTCGACGGTGTGGTGCTCTCCAAGCTCGACGGTGACGCCCGCGGTGGTGCGGCCCTGTCGATCGCCCACGTCACGGGCAAGCAGATCATCTTCGCGTCGAACGGCGAGAAGCTCGAGGACTTCGACGCCTTCCACCCGGACCGGATGGCCTCGCGCATTCTCGACATGGGTGACCTGCTCACCCTGATCGAGCATGCGGAGAAGACCTTCAGCCAGGAAGAGGCCGCCAAAATGGCCTCCAAGCTGGCGTCCAGCAAGGGCAAGGACTTCACGTTCGACGACTTCCTGTCCCAGATGGAGCAGGTCAGGAAGATGGGCTCCATCTCCAAGCTGCTCGGGATGCTGCCGGGCATGGGGCAGATCAAGGACCAGATCAGCAACATCGACGAGCGCGAAGTCGACCGCATGGCCGCGATCATCAAGTCGATGACTCCGAAGGAGCGCGCCGAGCCGACGGTCATCAACGGCTCGCGCCGGGCCCGTATCGCCAAGGGCGCCGGTGTCGAGGTCAGTGCGGTGAAGGGCCTGGTCGAGCGGTTCTTCGACGCACGCAAGATGATGTCGAAGATGGCCCAGGGCGGCGGCATGCCGGGGATGCCCGGGATGCCGGGCATGGGCGGCGGCCCCGGCCGGCAGAAGAAGCAGGTCAAGCAGGCCAAGGGCAAGCGCAAGAGCGGTAACCCGATGAAGCGCAAGGCCGAGGAGCAGGCCGAGGCCGCCCGTCGCGAGCAGGCGGCGCAGGGCGGCGCGCTCGGTCTGCCGGCCGGCCAGGAGGACAAGAACTTCGAGCTGCCGGACGAGTTCAAGAAGTTCATGGGCTGAGCAAGCCCGTGTCACGTCCCGGAGGGGGCGCCCGCTTCACGGCGGGCGCCCCCTCCGGCGTGTGCGGGGGAGCGGGGTTCCCCCCAGTGGGCCCAGCGGGGCGCCGCTCCGAGGGCTTCCTCCGGGTTTCTCCCTTAATGTCGGCTCAACGGCTGTCGGCAGAGGAGCGCGCGTGACCAGTCCGGTACCTCCCCGCGACCGCACCGACCAGCCCTGGCGCTCCGAGGGCGCGCCCCCGCCCCCGCCGCCGCGCCGGAAGATGCCGGGGGGCTGGGGCGGACTGCTGCTGATGGCGCTGGCCGTCTATCTGATCGCCAACCTGCTGCTCTCCTTCTTCAACGGCGAGGAGGAGCGGACGATCGCGTACACGGAGTTCAGCAAGCAGGTCACCGCGGGCAACGTCTCCAAGATCTACGCCAAGGGCGATGCCATCGAGGGGCAGCTCAAGAAGGAGGCGAAGGTCCCGGGCAAGAAGGACGACAAGTACACCAAGTTCGTCACCCAGCGGCCCGCCTTCGCCGACGACAACCTCTGGGGCGAGCTGGTCAAGGACGACGTCACGGTCACGGCCGAACCCGTCGTCAAGGAGCGCAGCTTCCTGGCCAACCTGCTGATCTCGCTGGCGCCGATGCTGCTGCTCGTCCTGCTCTGGGTGTTCATCGCCCGGCGGATGTCGCGCGGCGGGATGGGCGGCGGGATGGGCGGCTTCGGCCGCAAGGCCCCGCCCAAGCCGGTCGAGCTGGAGGGGGGCAGGCGCACCACCTTCCAGGACGTGGCCGGCATCGACGATGTCGAAGGCGAGCTCAACGACGTCGTGGACTTCCTGAAGAACCCGGACGCCTACCGGAAGATGGGCGCCAGGATGCCCGGGGGCGTCCTGCTCGCCGGTCCTCCCGGCACCGGCAAGACGCTGCTGGCACGGGCCGTCGCGGGGGAGGCGGGGGTGCCGTTCTTCTCGGCCTCGGCCTCCGAGTTCATCGAGATGATCGTCGGCGTCGGCGCCGGCCGGGTCAGGGAGCTCTTCGCCGAGGCGCGCAAGGTCGCCCCCGCCATCGTCTTCATCGACGAGATCGACACCATCGGGCGGGTCCGCGGCGGCGGTTCCGGCATGGGCGGGCACGACGAGCGCGAGCAGACGCTCAACCAGATCCTCACCGAGATGGACGGCTTCTCCGGTTCGGAGGGCGTGGTCGTGCTCGCCGCCACCAACCGCGCCGACGTCCTGGACCCGGCGCTCACCCGGCCCGGCCGCTTCGACCGGATCGTCCAGGTCAGCCCGCCGGACAGGAACGGCCGGGAGGCGATCCTGGAGATCCACACCCGCCGGATCCCGCTGGCCGACGACGTGGACCTGGGCCAGGTGGCCCGTGCGACCCCCGGGATGACCGGCGCCGATCTGGCCAACCTCGCCAACGAGGCCGCGCTGCTCGCCGTCAAACGGCAGCAGTCGGAGGTCGACGCGGCGGATCTCTCGGACGCCCTGGAGAAGGTCCAGCTCGGTGCGGAACGCTCGCTCGTCATGTCGGACGAGGAACGCCGCAGGACCGCGTACCACGAGAGCGGACACGCGCTGCTGGGCATGCTCCATCCGGGTGCCGACCCGGTCCGCAAGGTCACCATCGTGCCGCGCGGCCGGGCGCTCGGGGTCACGCTCTCGACGCCGGACGCCGACAAGTACGCGTACACCGAGGAGTACCTGCGCGGCCGGATCATCGGCGCGCTCGGCGGGATGGCGGCCGAGCAGGTGGTGTTCGGCGTCGTCACCACGGGCGCGGAGAGCGATCTGGAGCAGGTCACCGGACTGGCCCGCGGCATGGTGGGCCGCTGGGGCATGAGCCACAAGGTCGGCCGGCTGACGGCGATCCCGGCCGATGCCCAGCAGGCGTACGGCCTCTCGGCCGCGCCCGCGACGCTGGACGCGGTGGACGGTGAGATGCGGCGCATCGTCGACGAGTGCTACGAGGAGGCGTGCCGGCTGCTGGGCAACAACCGTGACCGGCTGGACTCCCTGGCCGGCGCGCTGCTGGAGAACGAGACGCTGGACGAGGCGGCCGCGTACCGGGCCGCGGGGATCACCCGGCTGGCCAAGCCGTAACGGGACCCGGCGGCCGGACCGCCCGCACGTACCGCGGACGGGGCCGGCCGATACCGGCCCTAAGTCGTGCAGACGAGGTAGCGGAAGACGTTGGGCATCCAGACGGTGCCGTCCCGGCGCGAGTGCGGGTGCAGGGCCTCCGCCACCTCCTTCTCCACCTGGGACCGGTCCGTCGCCCGTACCGCCGCGTCGAAGAGCCGTGTCGACAGCAGGCCCCGGACCGCGCTGTCCATGTCCGCGTAGCCGAACGGGCACGCCACCCGCCCGGAGCCGTCGGGCTTCAGCCCGGCCCGGAACGCCACGTCCTCCAGATCGTCCCGCTGCGCGCCCAGCCAGCCGCCCGCCCCTGCGGAACGTGTCCCCTCCGCGAGCCGGGCCGCCACCCGCAGCACCGCCGCCGTGGCGCACCGCTCGGGCGGGCCCCAGCCGGTCAGGACGACCGTGCTGCCCCGGTGCGCCAGTGGCACCGCCGAACCGAGCGCGCCCACCAGCTCCTCCGCGTCGTCGGCCGTGCAGCCGATCGGCGTGAACGCGGTGATCAGGTCGTACGGCTCGTGGCCGCTCGCCGCGGCCGGAACACCGTCCAGGAGCCGCGGCCCGGTGGCCCCGGCGTCGCCGTCGGGGTCCGGCAGCAGCCGGGTCCGGGCGAGCGCGAGCCGTTCGGCGTCGGCGTCGACGCCGGTGACGCGCGCTCCGCGGCCGGCCGCGATCAGCAGCGCGAGCCCGGAGCCGCAGCCGAGCGAGAGCATCCGGGTGGCGGCCCCCACTTCCAGCCGCCGGTACACCGCCTCGTAGAGCGGCGCGAGCATCCGCTCCTGGATCTCGGCCCAGTCACGGGCCCGGGAACCGGTGTCCACCGAGGCGGACGACTCCGTGTACGCATGGTGCCGGACGAGCGTTGGTGTCATGGAATGCGCCCCAATCCGCCGAGATGCCGGTGTTGCCGGTCGGTCATGTCCGAGTGGACGGTTCCCCCGTGCCTGCGGCCGCGCTTCCCCCGTATGCCAGAGAACTGCGCATCCGCCGCCGCGTCCAGGGGTCTACGGGTCATGGTTGCCTTTGGTGCCGTTCGCCGGTCCAGTCTCACCCGGCACGCGGGACCGGGCACGTCGAGGACTCGGGGCCGGGCCGGTGGCGTTCGGGGAGGGGGCGGACGGGGCGGGCGGTGCCCCCGGTACTGTCGGTTCCCGTGGGGCGCGCCCGTTGATGTTCCGGGCGCCCGGGTGGTGCGGGTTCCAGGGGGCGTACGCGCGGTCTGCGCGCTCGGGCGTGCACGTCGCTACGTACCACCTTGGTGTGAGCTGTGCGACTTCTCCGCAGATCAGGGCACCCGCCCTCGTCAGGACGCATCAAGGGCAACTGACTGGTACGTGCAAATTATTTGGGATGGCCCGGAATCGGAACACCGGGGCCCTCGCGCTCGTTGTCACGACGTGAGCACGACACCACCTGTACTTGCCGCAGAGCTGGCACAGGCGTGGGCCGACATTCAGCGGTACCACCCCGAGCTGCCCGATCTTGCCGCGCCCGAGTCCCTGATCGGAGAGTCCTCGTCCGCCTGTGGCGCCGAGCTCTCCTTCGAACGGCTGCTCCATGAGGCAGTCCATGGCATCGCCGCCGCCCGAGGTGTCCGAGACACCTCGCGCGCCGGCCGGTACCACAACCGTCGATTCCTCGCGATCGCCGAGGAGCTGGGCCTCGACCATGCCGAGGAGCCCCATCCCAGCAGTGGCTTCTCACTGGTCACGCTCAACCCCGAGGCCAAGCGCCGGTACCGCCCGACGACGGAACGGCTGCAGCGCGCCCTCAAGGCGCACACCGTGGCCACCGCCGCCGACACCAAGCGCTCCTTCCGCGGCCCGGCCGCCCGGCACGGCTCCTCCGGAGGGGGTGTGCGGGTCAAGGCCGTCTGCGACTGCGGTCGCAACGTGCGCGTCGTCCCCTCGGTCCTCGCGCAGGCCCCGATCGTCTGCGGCGGCTGCGGAAAGCCGTTCCGGATCCCGGAGGCAGTGGTCGCGGTGGGGTGAGCCGATGTGGTGTGGCACAATGGCTAGCTGTACTCGACAGCCGCATAGGACCCCTCTCTCCTCCGGCTGACGCGTCCATCGGGCACTCGAGTACCGCAACCCCACGTGGCATCTTGTTGTGCCCAACCACGTCATAGACCAGGAGACACCACTTCCGTGGCAGTCAAGATCAAGCTGAAGCGTCTGGGCAAGATCCGTTCGCCTCACTACCGCATCGTCGTCGCCGACTCCCGTACCCGCCGTGATGGCCGGGCCATCGAGGAGATCGGCCTGTACCACCCGGTGCAGAACCCCTCGCGCATCGAGGTCAACGCAGAGCGCGCGCAGTACTGGCTGTCCGTCGGCGCCCAGCCGACCGAGCCGGTTCTCGCGATCCTGAAGCTCACCGGTGACTGGCAGGCCCACAAGGGCCTCCCGGCCCCCGCGCCGCTTCTGCAGCCGGAGCCCAAGCCCGACAAGCGCGCCCTGTTCGAGGCCCTGACCAAGGACACCGCCGAGGAGTCCAAGGGCGAGGCCATCACGCAGAAGGCGAAGAAGGCCGACAAGAAGGCGGACGAGGCTGCTGACGCAGCCGCGCCCGCCGAGTCGACCGAGGCCTGAGCATGCTCGAGGAGGCTCTCGAGCACCTCGTGAAAGGCATCGTCGACAACCCCGAGGACGTGCAGGTCGCCTCGCGCACCCTGCGTCGCGGCCGTGTGCTCGAGGTCCGGGTCCATCCCGATGACCTCGGCAAGGTGATCGGTCGCAACGGCCGCACCGCACGCGCGTTGCGTACCGTCGTCGGCGCCATCGGCGGCCGTGGTATTCGCGTCGACCTCGTCGATGTGGATCAGGTTCGCTGACAGAGTTGAACACCGGCACGGGCCGGGGAGGGCCAAGGGCCCGCCCCGGCCCGTCGTCGTACGACAGGAGAGACACAAGGTGCAGTTGGTAGTCGCGCGGATCGGTCGCGCCCACGGCATCAAGGGCGAGGTCACCGTCGAGGTGCGCACGGACGAGCCGGAGATCCGGCTCGGACCCGGTGCGGTACTGGCCACGGAGCCGGCCTCGACAGGACCGCTGACGATCGAGACCGGCCGGGTGCACAGTGGCCGGCTGCTGTTGCGTTTCGAGGGCGTACGGGACCGTACGGGCGCCGAGGCACTGCGCAATACGCTGCTGATCGCCGACGTCGACCCGGAGGAACTCCCGGAGGACCCCGAGGAGTTCTACGACCATCAGCTGATGGACCTGGACGTGGTTCTCGCCGACGGCACCGAGATCGGCCGGATCACCGAGATCACGCACCTGCCGTCGCAGGATCTCTTCATCGTGGAGCGTCCCGACGGCACCGAGGTGATGATCCCGTTCGTCGAGGAGATCGTCGCCGAGATCGACCTGGAGGAGCAGCGCGCGGTGATCACTCCGCCGCCGGGCCTGATCGACGAGAGCGAGGCCGTGGTGGTGTCCTCGCGCGACGAGGAGTCCGCGGCCGCCGGTGCGGAGGCCGCCGGGCCCCGTGCGGAGGGGCCTGTCGAGCCAGGGCCTGTCGAGCCAGGGCCTGTCGAGCCCGGTCCTGTTGAGCCCGGTCCTGTTGAGCCCGGGGACGACGACTGATGCGCCTCGACGTCGTCACGATCTTCCCCGAGTACCTCGAACCGCTGAACGTCTCGCTCGTCGGCAAGGCCCGCGCCCGCGGACGCCTCGACGTGCACGTGCGCGATCTGCGGGAGTGGACGTACGACCGCCACAACACGGTCGACGACACCCCCTACGGTGGCGGTCCCGGCATGGTCATGAAGACCGAGCCGTGGGGCGACGCCCTGGACGAGACGCTGGCCGACGGCTACGAGACCGGTGCCCACTCCCCGGTGCTCGTGGTGCCGACACCGAGCGGCCGGCCGTTCACCCAGGAACTCGCCGTCGAGCTCTCCGAGCGGCCCTGGCTGATCTTCGCCCCGGCCCGCTACGAGGGCATCGACCGGCGGGTGACCGAGGAGTACGCCACCCGGATGCCGGTCGTCGAGGTGTCCATCGGCGACTACGTCCTGGCGGGCGGGGAAGCCGCGGTGCTGGTGATCACGGAGGCGGTGGCCCGGCTGCTGCCCGGCGTGCTCGGCAACGCCGAATCGCACCGGGACGACTCCTTCGCCCCCGGCGCGATGGCCGATCTGCTGGAGGGGCCCGTCTACACCAAGCCGCCCGAGTGGCGCGGCCGGGGAATCCCGGACGTGCTGCTGAGCGGCCACCACGGCCGGATCGCGCGCTGGCGCCGGGACGAGGCCTTCCGCCGTACCGCGCTCAACAGGCCCGATCTGATCGAGCGCTGCGAGGCGGCGGCCTTCGACAAGAAGGACCGCGAGATGCTCTCGATCCTGGGCTGGTCACCCGAGCCCGGCGGCCGATTTTGGCGTAGGCCCGACGCCGTGGAAGAATAGGCCGCTGCTGTACGTCCGACGCGCGCCCCTGCCACAGGGGGAAAGACGCCCGCCCGACGCGATCAGCACCCCGAACTCATCACTCTCCCGCCGATGACCTGTGGCATGGGCGAAGAAAGCAGACAACATGGCTTCCCTGCTCGATGGCGTCAATGCCGCCTCGCTGCGCACCGACGTCCCGGCGTTCCGCCCCGGTGACACCGTCAACGTTCACGTGCGCGTGATCGAGGGCAACCGCTCCCGTATCCAGCAGTTCAAGGGCATCGTCATCCGCCGTCAGGGCGCGGGCGTCGGCGAGACCTTCACGGTCCGCAAGGTCTCCTTCAGCGTCGGCGTCGAGCGCACCTTCCCGGTGCACAGCCCGATCTTCGAGAAGATCGAGCTCGTCAGCCGCGGTGACGTCCGTCGCGCCAAGCTGTACTTCCTCCGTGAGCTGCGCGGCAAGGCCGCGAAGATCAAGGAGAAGCGCGACCGCTGATCTGACTCCCAGGTCCACAGCACGGCCGGATAAGCTCTGGCCCCGATGGACACGGAAGCAAGAACCACGGAGCGCGACCGCTCCTCCGCAGCCTCCACGGGGCCGGAGGAGAGGTCGCGCTTTTCGCGTATCCCGCACCGTTTCGCCGCCTCGATGTCCTGGCGGCACACCCTCGCGCTCGGTGCTGTCTGCTCGGTCTTCGTCCTGCTCTTCAGTGCCTTCGTGGTGCAGCCCTTCCTGATCCCCAGCAGCTCGATGGAGTCCACGCTGCGGGTCGGGGACCGGGTGCTGGTCAACAAGCTGGCGTACCGTTTCGGCTCCGAACCGCGGCGCGGGGACGTGGTGGTCTTCGACGGCACCGGCTCCTTCGTGCAGGAGGCGCCGCAGCAGAACCCCGTCACCGGACTGCTGCACGGCGCGGCGGCTTCCCTGGGGCTCGCGGAGCCCGCCGAGACCGACTTCGTGAAGCGGGTGGTGGGTGTGGGGGGCGATCGGGTGGTCTGCTGCGACAAGCGGGGGAGGACCGAGGTGAACGGCCGGCCACTGGACGAGGACTACCTGTTCGCGGGTGACGCGCCGTCCCGGGCCCCGTTCGACATCGTCGTGCCGGACGGCACGCTCTGGATGATGGGCGATCACCGCAGCCGTTCCCGGGACTCCCGTGACCACCTGGGCGAACCGGGGGGCGGCATGGTGCCCGTCGACCGGGTGATCGGCAGGGTCGACTGGATCGGCTGGCCGCTGGGGCGGCTGGGCTCCCTCCCGGGGACCGCGGCCTTCGGTGCAGTGCCCGTGCCGGGCGCGACGCATGGGTAACCACGGGCGGGCGCCCGACGCCGCTGATCCCGGGGTACCGGCGTCCACCGGCGGCGGCCCGAGGACCGCCCGCTCGCTGCCCACCCGGGCGGAGCGGCGCAGACTGGCCCGCAAGGTGAAGCGCAAGCGGCGCAGATCGGCTGTGAAGGAGATACCTCTCCTCATCACCGTCGCGCTGGTGATCGCGCTGGTCCTCAAGACGTTCCTGGTGCAGGCCTTCGTGATCCCGTCCGGATCCATGGAGCAGACCATCCGGATCGGCGACCGGGTCCTCGTGGACAAGCTGACGCCGTGGTTCGGGTCCCGGCCGCAGCGCGGGGACGTGGTCGTGTTCAAGAACCCCTCCGACTGGCCGCCGCCGAACCCGGTGACGACCGAGGAGTCACCTGTCGTCATCAAGCAGGTGAAGCAGGTGCTGACCTTTATCGGCCTGCTGCCGTCCGACGACGAACAGGATCTGATCAAGCGGGTGGTCGCCGTCGGTGGTGACACGGTGAAGTGCTGCGACAAGGGCGGCCGGCTCATGGTCAACGGCCGGGCCGTCGACGAGCCCTATCTCTTTCCCGGCAATCCCCCTTCCACGATCAAATTCGAGGTAAAGGTTCCAGCCGGACGAATCTTCGTGATGGGCGACCATCGCTCCAATTCCGCCGATTCACGTTTCCATCTGGACAAGACGGCCGACGGCACGGTTTCCGAGGATGCCGTAGTGGGACGGGCCGTGGTGATCGCCTGGCCCTTCGGGCACTGGGGGAAGCTGGAGCAGCGTTCGGTGTTCTCCTCGGTCCCGGACGCGCGCGCCGGGACGGCGGCGGGCCCCGGACCGTCGAATAGTGTGTCCGAGGATCCCAACGGAATGATCCGGCTCCCGACCCCTGCGGAACTCCCGCTCGTTATGGGAGTGGTTGGCCTGCACCGGCTAGGGCGCAGGCGGTGGCACGGAATAAGGAGCAGATGTGGGGGATTTGGCGGTGGGCGCACGATCCGGACACGACGGACCCGAGGACCGGCCGGACACTCCGGAGAACGCCGAGTCGGCCGGGACGACGGCGGACCGGACGGAGAGTGACGGCGACTCCCCGAGCGGTGGCAGTACGGCCCGGAAGAAGCCCCGTTCCTTCTGGAAGGAGCTGCCCCTCCTCATCGGTATCGCGCTGGTTCTGGCGCTGCTGATCAAGACGTTTCTGGTGCAGGCGTTCTCCATTCCGTCGGATTCGATGCAGAACACCCTTCAGCGGGGTGACCGGGTGCTGGTCGACAAGCTGACGCCGTGGTTCGGCTCGGAGCCGGAGCGCGGCGAGGTCGTCGTCTTCCACGACCCGGGCGGCTGGCTGGAGAACACCCCGGCAGCCAACCCGAACGCGGTGCAGAAGTTCCTGAGCTTCATCGGGCTGATGCCGTCGGCCGAGGAGAAGGACCTGATCAAGCGGGTCATCGCGATCGGCGGTGACACGGTGGAGTGCAAGACGAACGGCCCGGTCAAGGTCAACGGCAGGGCGCTGGACGACAAGTCCTTCATCTTCAAGGGGAACACCGCCTGCAACGACGAGCCGTTCGGCCCGATCAAGGTCCCCAAGGGCCGTATCTGGGTGATGGGCGACCACCGTCAGAACTCCCTCGACTCCCGCTACCACCAGGAGCTGCCGGGCGGCGGCACCGTTTCCACGGACGAGGTGGTGGGCCGGGCCATCGTGGTCGCGTGGCCCATCAACCGCTGGGCGACCCTGCCCATCCCGAAGACCTTCGACCAGCCGGGTCTGAACGCCGCGGCCGCGATGGCGCCCGGTGCGCTCGGCTTCGCGGGTGCCGTGCCCCTCGTGCTCCGGCGCAGGAGGAGCAGGGCCGTGCAGGCGCGGCAGGGATAGACGTACGGAGTCGCCCGCCCGGTGTCCCGTCCTCCATCGGGGCCCGCCGGGTGCGCCTCCGTCGGAGGCCTGCCGCTCTCTCCGTCTCCACCGGCCCGGAGAGGGCGGTAGCCCAGGGGAACCCCCGCTCGTTGTACGGGGGGCGGGTTTGTGTTCGGCAGGCCCGGTGGGCAGGCGATGGCGCAGAGTGAGGAATGAATGTGAGCGACGTGGCAGGCGAAGCACGAGCTGGACACGGACAGTCCACGGAGAGGCTCTCGCAGCCCGCCGACTCCGCCTTCGACCCGGTGGGAGGGACAGGGCATCCGGACGGGCCGGAGAGCGCGCCCACCTCGGACCGGGGCGGAAAGCGGAACAAGAAGCCCCGTCCTCTCTGGAAGGAGCTGCCCCTCCTCATCGGTATCGCGCTGGTTCTGGCGCTGCTGATCAAGACGTTTCTGGTGCAGGCGTTCTCCATTCCGTCGGATTCGATGCAGAACACCCTTCAGCGGGGTGACCGGGTGCTGGTCGACAAGCTGACGCCGTGGTTCGGCTCGGAGCCGGAGCGCGGCGAGGTCGTCGTCTTCCACGACCCGAGCGGCTGGCTGGACGGGGAGCCGACGCCTGAGCCGAACGCGGTGCAGACGTTCCTCAGCTTCATCGGGCTGATGCCGTCGTCGCAGGAGAAGGACCTGATCAAGCGGACGATCGCGGTCGGCGGTGACACCGTGTCCTGCAAGAAGGGCGGTCCCGTGGAGGTCAACGGGAAGGCGCTCGACGAGCCGTACATCTTCCCCGGTGGCACGGCGTGCGACGACATGCCCTTCGGTCCGTTCAAGGTGCCCGACGGCAAGATCTGGGTGATGGGCGACCACCGGCAGGATTCCTCGGACTCGCGCTATCACACCAGTGACGTGAACAAGGGCTTCGTTCCGGTCGACGACGTGGTGGGCCGGGCCGTGGTGGTGGCCTGGCCGCTCAATCGCTGGGCGACCCTGCCGGTCCCGGACACCTTCGACCAGCCGGGCATGAGCGCCTCGGCGGCGATGGCGCCCGGCGCGCTCGGTATCGCCGGTGCCCTGCCGCTCGTGATCCGGCGCAGGCGGAGGCTGACCCGCGGACGTACCGCCGGGTAGGGTGCCGACTCGGATCAGCGATTGTCGATCTCCGATGGGGGACGCTGGGATGAGTGGAACAGGACGTACGGATGACGGCCGCGGCCGGCTCGGCAGCATGCTGTCGGGGCTGGCGGTGGCCGTCGGCTGTGTGCTCTTCCTCGGCGGGTTCGCCTGGGCAGCCGTGGAGTACCGGCCGTACACGGTGCCGACCGAGTCGATGACCCCGACGGTGAACGCGGGCGACCGGGTGCTCGCACAACGGGTGGACGGCAGCGAGGTGCGCCGCGGCGATGTGGTGGTGTTCACCGATCCGGCGTGGGGCGAAATGCCGATGGTGAAGCGGGTCGTCGGGATCGGCGGCGACAAGGTCGCCTGCTGCGAGAAGGACGGCCGGCTCACGGTCAACGGCATACCCGTTGAGGAACCGTATCTGCAGTCGGCGGACCCCGCCTCGGCGAACGACTTCACGGCCGAGGTGCCCAAGGGCCAGCTCTTTCTTCTGGGCGACGACCGCCGGGTCTCGCTGGACTCCCGGGTCCATCTGGAGGACGGCGGACAGGGCTCGGTGCCCCGCAGCGCCGTGACGGCCCGGGTGGACGCCGTCGCCTGGCCGCTGGGCAGCATGATCGGACGGCCGCAGGCCTTCGCCGCGCTGCCGGGCGGGGTGTCGTCGGCCGGACCGCTCGAGCTTCAGCTCGGGGCCGTGATCGGCGGCGTGGTGCTGATCCTGGCCGGTGCCGTGTACGGTCCGGTCGCCGCCCGGTCGAAGCGGAACAAGCAGAGGAAGGCGCCCGCCGGTGTCCGCTGAGCAGCGCAAGGTCTCCCGCCTGGTACTCCTCGATCCGGACGACCGCATCCTGCTGATGCACGGGTTCGAACCGGAGAACCCGGCGAGCACCTGGTGGTTCACCCCCGGCGGAGGGCTGGAGGGTGACGAGACCCGCGAGCAGGCCGCGCTGCGCGAACTGGCCGAGGAGACCGGGATCCGGGACGTCGAGCTGGGCCCGGTCCTCTGGAAGCGGCTGTGCTCCTTCCCCTTCGACGGCCGGCGCTGGAGACAGGACGAGTGGTACTTCCTCGCCCGTACTACGCGGACCCTGACGGACACCAGCGGGCAGACCGGGCTGGAACGGCGCAGTGTCGCGGGTCTGAGGTGGTGGACCTCCGCCGAACTGTCGGCGACGCGTGAGACGGTGTACCCGACCAGACTCGCCGGGCTGCTGCGCACGCTGCTCGACGAGGGTCCCCCGCGTTCGCCGTTGGTTCTGGCTCCCGAAATCGCCTGAGCGTCCGGGGCGCCGGGGCCTGGCGCACAATGGGGGAACGCACGGCTGAAGGGGAACATGTCAATGAGCGCCGAGGACCTCGAGAAGTACGAGACCGAGATGGAGCTGAAGCTCTACCGGGAGTACCGCGATGTCGTCGGTCTGTTCAAATATGTGATCGAGACCGAACGGCGCTTCTACCTCACCAACGACTACGAGATGCAGGTGCACTCGGTCCAGGGTGAGGTGTTTTTCGAGGTGTCCATGGCGGATGCCTGGGTCTGGGACATGTACCGGCCCGCACGGTTCGTCAAGCAGGTCCGGGTGCTGACGTTCAAGGACGTCAACATCGAGGAGCTCAACAAGAGCGATCTCGAACTTCCGGGTGGCTGAGTTGTCCACATCCGCCGGCTTGTCCACCAAGATCCACTAGCTTCGGGCGGACGCGTCAGAGTCGGTGCCGGAGGTGGTGCCGATATGAACGCACGGGGGGCACTCGGGCGGTACGGCGAGGATCTGGCGGCGCGGCTGCTGATCGATGCCGGCATGGCCGTACTGGAGCGCAACTGGCGCTGTCGCACCGGCGAGATCGACATTGTCGCGCTGGACGGCGACGCGCTCGTCATCTGTGAGGTGAAGACGCGCAGGGCGGGTGCCTTCGAGCACCCGATGGCCGCCGTCACACCGGCCAAGGCGGACCGCCTGCGCCGGCTGGCCGAACTCTGGCTGGACCGGCACGGCGGCCCGCCGCCCGGCGGGGTGCGGATCGACCTCGTCGGCGTGGTGCTGCCCAGGCGTGGCGCGCCGCTGGCCGAGCATGCGCGGGGGGTGGCCTGATGGGGTTCGCGCGTGCCTGCTCGGTGGCCCTGGTCGGCGTCGAGGGCGTGGTGGTGGAGGTCCAGGCGGACCTGGAGGCGGGTGTGGCGGCCTTCACCCTGGTGGGGCTGCCGGACAAGAGCCTGGTGGAGAGCCGCGACCGGGTCAGGGCGGCGGTGGTCAATTCCGGCGCGGAGTGGCCGCAGAAGAAGCTCACGGTGGGTCTTTCCCCGGCCTCGGTCCCCAAGGGCGGTTCGGGTTTCGATCTCGCCGTGGCGTGTGCGGTGCTCGGCGCGGCCGAGCGGATCGACCCCGCTTCGATCGCCGACGTCGTGATGATCGGGGAGCTGGGGCTCGACGGCCGGGTGCGGCCGGTGCGCGGGGTACTGCCCGCCGTGCTGGCCGCCGCGGAGGCCGGGTACCGGCAGGTGGTCGTCCCCGAACAGACGGCGGGCGAGGCGGCCCTGGTACCCGGGGTCTCCGTGCTCGGCGTACGGAGCCTGCGGCAGCTGATCGCCGTGCTCTGCGACGAACCGGTGCCCGAGGAGCAGGAGCCCCACGACCAGGGGCGTCCCGACACCATGCTGGCCGGTCTCATGGTGCCCGGCGCCGGTATGGGCACCGGCATCGCCAGGGGCTCGGCACAGGGCGAGGGACACCGGCCGGACCTGGCGGACGTCGCGGGCCAGGAGCGGCCGCGCAAGGCCCTGGAGGTCGCGGCGGCCGGTGGCCACCACCTCCTGCTGTCCGGACCGCCGGGCGCCGGCAAGACGATGCTCGCCGAACGGCTGCCCGCGATCCTGCCGCCCCTGACCAGGCAGGAATCCCTTGAGGTGACCGCGGTCCACTCGGTGGCGGGCATCCTGCCGCCGGGCGAACCCCTGGTCTCCCGGGCCCCGTACTGCGCACCGCACCACTCGGCGACCATGCAGTCGCTGGTAGGCGGGGGCAACGGGCTGCCGAGGCCCGGCGCGGTGTCGCTGGCCCATCGCGGCATCCTCTTCCTGGACGAGGCGCCGGAATTCTCCGTACGGGCCCTGGACGCGCTGCGCCAGCCGCTGGAGTCGGGGCACGTGGTGGTGGCCCGCAGCGCCGGGGTGGTGCGGCTGCCCGCCCGCTTCCTGATGGTGCTGGCCGCCAACCCGTGCCCGTGCGGGCGGCACACCCTGAGCGGTGCCGGGTGCGAATGCCCTCCCGCGTCGGTCCGGCGCTACCAGGCCCGGCTCTCCGGTCCGTTGCTCGACCGGGTGGATCTGCGGGTGGCCGTCGACCCCGTCAAGCGCGCGGACCTGATGGGGCAGGGCGGCCGGGGCGAGTCGACCGCGACGGTCGCCGCCCGGGTGCGGGAGGCGCGGGGGCGGGCGGCGGAGCGGCTGGCCGGCACCCCCTGGACCACCAACAGCGAGGTCCCCGGACATGAGCTGAGGACCCGGCTGGTCGCGGCGCCGGGGGCGCTGATGGCGGCCGAGCGGGACATGGAGCGGGGCCTGCTCACCGCGCGGGGCCTGGACCGGGTCCTGCGGGTGGCGTGGACCGTCGCGGATCTGCGGGGCGCCGGCCGACCGGACGCCTCGGACATCGCGGTGGCGCTGGAGCTGCGCACCGGGATTCCGCGAGGGGCCCCGATGACGGCGGGCGCGGCATGACGGGGCAGGGGGCCGGGGGGTGCGGCTCGCCGCCCGAGGGGCTCCCGAGGGTGCCGGGAACGGGTGACCGGGAGCGGCAGGTAGGGGCGTACGGCGGGGTGGGCGAGGGCGAGCGGCAGAAGCGGGCCGCCGGCGGGGTGGGCGACGGGGAGCGGCTGGCGCGGGCCGCCCTGACCCGGGTCATGGAGCCGGGGGACGAACGGGGCGGCCGCTGGCTGCGGGAGTGCGGCGCCGGGGAACTGCTGCGGCGGATCACGGCCCGGGACGGATCGGCCGAGCAGCTGAGCGGCATGACGGCGAAGCGCCTGGCCGGCTATCGACTGCGGGCGGAGGTGGCCGACCCCGGGCGCGACCTGGAGGCGGTGGCGGCGGTCGGCGGGCGCTTCGTCTGTCCGGGCGACCGCGAGTGGCCGAGCCAGCTCGACGACCTGGGCGACACCAGGCCGACCGGGCTCTGGGTGCGGGGGAGGCCCGATCTGCGGCTCTGGGCGCTGCGTTCCGTCGCGGTGGTCGGTGCCCGCGCCTGCACCCCGTACGGGGCGCACATGGCGACGACACTCGGCGCCGGACTCGCGGAGCTGGGGTGGGTGGTCGTCTCGGGCGCGGCCTTCGGGGTCGACGGGGCCGCTCACCGGGGGGCCCTCGCCGCCGGTGGGGCGACGGCGGCGGTGCTGGCCTGCGGGGTGGACGTCGTGTACCCCCGCGGACATGCCGAACTGATCGGACGCGTGGCCGAACAGGGGCTCCTCATCGGTGAGCTGCCGCCGGCCGAACATCCCACCCGCAGCCGGTTCATCCTCCGGAACAGGGTGATCGCCGCGTTGACGCGGGGAACCGTCGTGGTCGAGGCGGAGTACCGCAGCGGTTCACTGGTCACGGCGCGCTGCGCCCAGCGGCTCGGTCGCTTCACCATGGGCGTTCCGGGACCTGCCACCAGCGGTCTGTCGGCAGGCGTCCATGAACTCCTGCGAGGAGAGGGAGTGCTGGTGACGGACGCGGCGGAAGTCGCCGAACTGGTGGGTGACATGGGGGAGCTCGCCCCGCCCCGGCACGGTCCGGTGCTTCCGCGGGACCTTCTGGACGCCGGCTGCACCCGGGTTCTCGACGCGCTGCCGGCCCGCGGCGCCGCCGACGCACGCGAGGTGGCCCGCACCGCGGGAACGGGTGCCGACGAGGCGCTCGCCAAGCTGTACGAACTGCACTCACTGGGGTTCGTCGAACGTCATGGCGATGGATGGCAGTTGACGCGACGGTCTATTTGCAATGACGACGCGCGGCGAGGCGGTACTTGACCTGGGGCATTCGGGTGAAAAGGTGATGCCGATGACCTCGGCGGATCGTTCGGCAACGCCTCCGGGGCCGGCGCGCGACGCGTCGGCCCCGGAGGCCGGCCATGTCCTCGTCCGCGGTGATGTCCGTCGCCGAGTCCGGTGTCGTGTCCGCTCTCCCGGAAGTGCACAGCGCCGATCCCATATCCTGCGCGCACCGCGACACTTCAGTCACGCTACGCTCACAAGGATCCCGCTCCAGACGCAAATTCCCCAGTAATTCACAGCAGAACGGCTCAAGGCACCACATGCCCCAGCACACCTCCGGGTCTGACCGAGCGGCAGTACCACCGGCTGCGCGTGGCACTGTGCGCCCTCCCGCCCCCTCCTCGCTCGACGAGTTGTGGCGTTCGTACAAGACCACGGGCGACGAGCGGCTGCGGGAGCAGCTGATCCTGCACTACTCGCCCCTGGTGAAGTACGTCGCCGGCCGGGTGAGCGTGGGCCTGCCGTCCAACGTCGAGCAGGCGGACTTCGTCTCCTCGGGGGTCTTCGGGCTGATCGACGCGATCGAGAAGTTCGACATCGAGCGTGCGATCAAGTTCGAGACATACGCGATCACCCGCATCCGGGGCGCGATGATCGACGAACTCCGGGCGCTGGACTGGATCCCCCGCTCCGTGCGCCAGAAGGCGCGGGCGGTGGAACGCGCCTACGCGACGCTGGAGGCGCGGCTGCGGCGTACCCCGTCGGAGGCGGAGGTCGCGGCGGAGATGGAGATCGCGCTGGAGGAACTCCACGCGGTTTTCAGCCAGTTGTCACTGGCCAATGTGGTCGCGCTGGAGGAGCTGCTCCATGTGGGCGGCGAGGGCGGCGACCGGCTGAGCCTGATGGACACGCTTGAGGACACCGCCGCCGACAATCCGGTGGAAGTGGCCGAGGGCCGTGAGCTCAGGAGGCTGCTCGCCCGAGCGATCAACACCCTCCCGGACCGGGAGAAGACGGTCGTCACGCTCTACTACTACGAGGGACTCACCCTTGCCGAGATCGGCAACGTCCTCGGGGTCACCGAGAGCCGGGTCAGCCAGATCCACACCAAGTCGGTGCTGCAGCTGCGCGCGAAACTGGCCGACGCCGGGCGCTGACAACACCACCGGGAACACCACCGGAGAACACCTCCGGGCACGCCCGGCCGGGTCTGCTCCGGCCACTGATCGGGGGCACCCGCCCCCTCCCGGGCACCGGTCGCCGTAGAGTGGACGCGTGCCCAGGATTCGAGCGGCCTCTGTGGCCGAGCACCGGACCATGCAGCGCGGCGCCCTCCTGGACGCAGCGCGTTCCCTGCTGTCCGAGGGAGGCACGGAGGCATTGACCTTCCCCGCCCTCGCCGAACGCACGGGCCTCGCCCGGTCCTCCGTCTACGAGTACTTCCGGTCCCGCGCGGCCGTCGTGGAAGAACTCTGCACCGTCGACTTCCCCGTCTGGGCGGCCGAGGTGGAGAACGCGATGGAGCGGGCGCAGACGCCGGAGGAGAAGATCGAGGCGTATGTGCGACGGCAGCTCGATCTGGTGGGGGACCGGCGCCACCGGGCCGTCGTCGCGATCTCCGCGAGCGAACTGGACGCGGGCGCCCGGGAGAAGATCCGTGCCGCCCACGGCGGGCTGATCGCCATGATCGTCGAGGCGCTCGGCGACCTCGGCCACGAGCAGCCCCGGCTGGCGGCCATGCTGTTGCAGGGCTCCGTGGACGCCGCGGTGCGACGTATCGAACTCAGCGTGGCGGAGGAGCCGGGCGTGATCGCGGACACCGCGGTCGCCATGATCCTCTGCGGTGTCCGGGGCGCCCCCGGCGGCCAGGGCTGACACCGGCGCGCCCACACGGCGCCCCTGAGCAGCGCGGGGAAGGCCCGCCCGCTCTCCTGCGCCGCCGCCGGGTCCCCGCCGGACGTCGGTGCGGGTCCGGGTCCGGGAACGCCGGTCACCGGCAGCAGCCGGGAGGGTCCGCGCCGCAGTAGTGAGGGCGGCAGCAGAGACAGCGGGTCCAGATACGCCGCCGCGCGGCGCAGGCCCCAGTGCAGACAGCCCGAAGCGCAGTGGGACGGCCCCGTCCCCATGACCGCCACCACCTGTCCCGCGGTGACCTCGTCCCCCTTGGTGACCAAAGGGCGCACCGGCTCGTACGTGGTCCGCAGCGGTGGATCGCCCGTCCCCGCGAGCTCGATCGCCAGCACCCCTCGTCCGGCGACGCCACCCGCGAACGAGACCCGGCCGGAGGCGGCCGCGAGCACCGCTGTTCCCGGTCCGGCGCCGAGGTCCACCCCGCGGTGCCCCCGCCCGTACTCCGTGGCGGGCGGCTCCCACCCCCGTACGACCATCGGCCGCCCCGCCAGCGGCCAGACGCCATCGCGGTCCGGCGGTTCCACCGGGACCGGCGCCGTCACCGGTGCGGGCGGCTGTCCCGCGGCCGGCGCGGCGACTCCGCAGCACCCCATCGCGAGAAGCGCCGCGGCGGCCGCCGCCGATGCCGCCCGCACCAGACGCCCCGGACCGCCGCCCGGTGCGCCGCGGCCCCGGTGCCGGGCACGGCATCCGTCCCGGTCAGATGTGTTTCGCATGGCACAACCGTCCCCCGCCGGGCCGGTTCGCGGGGATCATGGACCGGATCTGTGGAGTACCGGCCGGTTGTGGACAGCGCCGTCACCCGGCACTCGACGGGTCCCGTACACTTCTTGTGGCGATCCGGGTCACCGGGTCGACTTCGCACGCCCCGCCATCTCCCTCTCAACGGAGGTGGCCGCGCTCCTCGGTCCCTCGTGGCACGGCGCGTCGGGGCGTCAGGCGCGACAGCAATCCTGCGGTCGCGATAACCGAGCACCTCAAGGAGTACGGCCATGGCCGTCGTCACGATGCGGGAGCTGCTGGAAAGCGGCGTCCACTTCGGTCACCAGACCCGTCGTTGGAACCCGAAGATGAAGCGTTTCATCTTCACGGAGCGCAACGGCATTTACATCATCGACCTGCTCCAGTCGCTGTCGTACATCGACCGCGCCTACGAGTTCGTCAAGGAGACCGTCGCCCACGGCGGCTCCATCATGTTCGTGGGTACGAAGAAGCAGGCCCAGGAGGCCATCGCCGAGCAGGCGACGCGCGTCGGCATGCCGTACGTCAACCAGCGTTGGCTCGGTGGCATGCTCACCAACTTCTCCACCGTCTACAAGCGCCTTCAGCGTCTGAAGGAGCTTGAGCTCATCGACTTCGAGGACGTGGCCGCCTCCGGCCTCACCAAGAAGGAGCTCCTGGTTCTCTCCCGCGAGAAGGCCAAGCTGGAGAAGACCCTCGGTGGTATCCGCGAGATGCAGAAGGTGCCGAGCGCCGTCTGGATCGTCGACACCAAGAAGGAGCACATCGCCGTCGGTGAGGCGCGCAAGCTCCACATCCCGGTCGTCGCGATCCTGGACACCAACTGCGACCCCGACGAGGTCGACTACAAGATTCCGGGCAACGACGACGCGATCCGCTCCGTCACCCTGCTCACCCGCGTGATCGCCGACGCCGTCGCCGAGGGCCTCATCGCCCGCTCCGGCGCTGCGACCGGCGACTCGAAGCCGGGCGAGAAGGCCGCCGGTGAGCCGCTCGCCGAGTGGGAGCGCGACCTGCTCGAGGGCGACAAGAAGGCCGACGCCGAGGTCCAGACCTCCGCCGAGACCGAGAAGGTCGCGGACGCCGCCGAGACGCCGGCCGAGGCTGAGGCCGAGGTCGCCGCCGAGGCTCCCGCCACCGAGACGCCGGCCGTCGAGGCCCCCGCCGCCGAGGCTCCGGCCGCGGACGGCGAGCAGGCCTGACACCCGTCACGGCTGACGACGGCGGGGGCCGGTGCGACAAGCACCGCCCCCGCCGTTCACCCGTAGATCTTTCAGACTTCGAGAGAGAAATACAGACTCATGGCGAACTACACCGCCGCTGACGTCAAGAAGCTCCGTGAGCTCACCGGCGCCGGCATGATGGACTGCAAGAAGGCGCTCGACGAGGCCGATGGCAGCGTCGATGGTGCCGTCGAGGCCCTTCGTATCAAGGGCCAGAAGGGCGTCGCCAAGCGCGAGGGCCGTTCTGCCGAGAACGGCGCCGTCGTCTCCCTCATCTCCGAGGACAACACCTCCGGTGTCCTGCTCGAGCTGAAGTGCGAGACGGACTTCGTCGCCAAGGGCGAGAAGTTCCAGGCCGTCGCCAACGCGCTGGCCGCGCACGTCGCCGCCACCTCGCCGGCCGACCTGGCCGCGCTGCTCTCCTCCGAGATCGAGGCCGGCAAGACGGTTCAGGCGTACGTCGACGAGGCCAACGCCAACCTCGGTGAGAAGATCGTCCTGGACCGCTTCGAGCAGTTCACCGGCGCCTACGTCTCCGTGTACATGCACCGCACCATGCCCGACCTGCCGCCGCAGATCGGTGTCCTGGTCGAGCTCGACAAGGCCGACGCCGACCTGGCGAAGGGCCTTGCCCAGCACATCGCCGCCTTCGCGCCGAAGTACCTCTCCCGCGAGGACGTCCCGGCCGAGATCGTCGAGACCGAGCGTCGTGTCGCCGAGGAGACCACGCGCGCCGAGGGCAAGCCCGAGGCCGCGCTCCCGAAGATCGTCGAGGGTCGCGTCAACGGCTTCTTCAAGGAGGCCACCCTCCTCGGCCAGCCGTATGCGCTGGACAACAAGAAGTCCGTCCAGAAGGTCCTGGACGAGGCCGGTGTCAGCCTGAAGCGCTTCTCGCGCATCAAGGTCGGCATCTGAGTCCGTCCGCGAAAAACGGTGGACCCCGATAGGGTCTGGTGCAGTCGACGGCCGCACACCGCCGTACGACCGCAGATCTGACGAGGAGGCCATTGCCGCTGAGGGACATCGGACCCACCGGCAATGGCCTTCTTCGTATGTGCACGAGGAGAATCTCCATGAACAAGGGCGCGGACGCCGCAACAGGTGACCACAGGCGCGACGACGGCAAGGTGGCCGGACGCTTCATGCTGAAGCTGTCCGGAGAGGCGTTCGCCGGTGGCGGGGGTCTCGGTGTCGACCCCGACGTCGTACACGCCATCGCACGCGAGATCGCGGCGGTCGTCCGGGACGGCGCGGAAATCGCGATCGTCATCGGCGGCGGCAACTTCTTCCGCGGCGCCGAGCTCCAGCAGCGCGGCATGGACCGGGCCCGGTCCGACTACATGGGCATGCTCGGCACCGTCATGAACTGCCTCGCGCTCCAGGACTTCCTGGAGAAGGAGGGCATCGACTCCCGCGTCCAGACCGCCATCACCATGGGCCAGGTCGCGGAACCGTACATCCCGCTGCGCGCCGTACGGCACCTGGAGAAGGGCCGCGTCGTCATCTTCGGCGCCGGTATGGGCATGCCGTACTTCTCCACCGACACCACCGCGGCCCAGCGCGCCCTGGAGATCGACGCCGAGGCGCTGCTGATGGGCAAGAACGGTGTGGACGGGGTCTACGACTCCGACCCGAAGACCAACCCCGGAGCGGTGAAGTTCGACGCGCTGGAGTACAGCGAGGTGCTCGCCCGCGACCTCAAGGTCGCCGACGCCACCGCCATCACGCTCTGCCGTGACAACCAGCTGCCGATCCTCGTCTTCGAGCTGACGACGGCGGGCAATATCGCCCGCGCCGTCAAGGGTGAGAAGATCGGTTCGCTCGTGAGCGACCAGAGCACCCGGGCCTGAGAACCGGGGGACCGAACCGGGGCGACCCGGTGAGTTCCCGGGGCCCGCGGTAGGGGCCCGAAGGATGGACAACGGCCTGCCGGTCGGACACCGTGCAGGTGAGGACGCGACGCAGGACCCGCCGGGCCCGAGCACGCCGGGCCCACTCAAGACACGCAGGAGCACGTGGTGATCGAAGAAACCCTCCTCGAGGCCGAGGAGAAGATGGAGAAGGCCGTCGTGGTCGCGAAAGAGGACTTCGCCGCGATCCGCACCGGCCGTGCGCACCCGGCGATGTTCAACAAGATCGTCGCCGACTACTACGGCGCGCTGACCCCGATCAACCAGCTGGCCTCGTTCTCGGTGCCCGAGCCCCGCATGGCCGTCGTGACGCCGTTCGACAAGACGGCGCTGCGCAACATCGAGCAGGCCATCCGCGACTCCGACCTCGGGGTCAACCCGAGCAACGACGGCAATATCATCCGGGTGAACTTCCCCGACCTCACCGAAGAGCGCCGTCGCGACTACATCAAGGTCGCGAAGACCAAGGCCGAGGACTCCAAGATCTCGATCCGCGCGGTCCGCCGCAAGGCCAAGGAGATCCTCGACAAGCTGGTCAAGGACAAGGAGTCCGGCGAGGACGAGGTACGTCGCGCCGAGAAGGAGCTCGACGACACCACCGCGAAGTACGTCGCGCAGGTGGACGAGCTGCTGAAGCACAAGGAAGCCGAGCTGCTCGAAGTCTGATGAACGACTCTTCCTGGGGCGCCCCGCAGGGCGTCGGCCACGGGGCCGCTCCCGAGATGCGGGCCGCTCCGGCGGGTCCTGCATACGATGTGCATAACGCCCAGCAGACTCGGCCCATGCCCATCGTGCCGGACGTTCCCGACGCAGGTAGAGACGCTGACGACCGTGATGACCGGGACCAGGGGGCCGCACGCCTGAGCGGCGGCCCCTTGTTCCGCGACGAGAAGCCGCAGGAGCCCATGTCCACCGCGCCGCCACCCCCGCAGAAGAAACGTGCGGGCCGTGATCTCGGAGCCGCCATAGGGGTCGGCGTCGGGCTGGGTGCCGTCGTCGTCGCCTCGCTCTTCATCGTCAAGGCCGTCTTCGTCGGTGTGATCGCGGTCGCCGTCGTCGTGGGCCTCTGGGAGCTCACCTCCCGGCTGGAGGAGCGCAAGGGCATCAAGGCGCCGCTCGTTCCCCTCGCGGTCGGTGGCGCGGCGATGGTCGTTGCCGGTTACGCGCGAGGCGCCGAGGGCGCCTGGGCCGCCATGGCGCTGACCGCTCTCGCGGTACTCGTCTGGCGGATGACCCAACCGCCGGAGGGCTACCTCAAGGACGTCACGGCCGGCGTTTTCGCCGCGTTCTACGTACCGTTCCTGGCCACCTTCGTCGCCATGCTCCTGACCGCGGCCGACGGGCCGCAGCGGGTGCTGACCTTCCTGCTGCTGACCGTGGTCAGCGATACCGGCGCGTACGCCGTCGGCTGGCGGTTCGGCAAGCACAAGCTCGCACCGCGGATCAGCCCCGGGAAGACCCGCGAGGGCCTCTTCGGAGCCGTGGCCTTCGCGATGGTTGCCGGTGCGCTGTGCATGGAGTTCCTGATCGACGACGGCGCCTGGTGGCAGGGCCTGCTGCTCGGCCTCGCGGTCGCCGCCAGCGCCACCCTCGGTGACCTGGGCGAGTCCATGATCAAGCGGGACCTCGGGATCAAGGACATGGGCACGCTGCTGCCCGGCCACGGCGGCATCATGGACCGGCTGGACTCCCTGTTGCCGACCGCCCCGGTGGTCTGGCTGCTGATGGTCCTGTTCGTCGGCTCCGGCTGAGCGTCCGTACGCGTCACCACGAGTGGGGCCCACCGTCCATGGACGGTGGGCCCCACTCGTGTCCGGTGAGGTCAGCCGCGTTCCCGCAGGGCCGAGCGCATGTGCTGATACCGCTCGATCGCCCGCTTGCGTATCCACACGAGCCAGCAGCTGAACACGATCACGCCCACGCCGAAGACCAGGGGCAGGGCCGGTGAGCCGGTGGTGACCCCGAGGACCAGCATGCCCACCGCGGTCAGGCCCATGAAGCCCAGCCAGTAGGGCAGCCACCGGCTGCCCCGCTCCATCTTCCCGAGCTGGTCCTCGACCAGCCGGCGCATGACCGCCCGCTCCTCGGGATCCTCCGGCACCTCGCGGTGCCGGATCCTGCGGCCGAGGTCGATGAGCGTGTCGGGCCGCGCGCCGGTCGCACGGCTGGTCCTGCGGCGTTGGTACGCCACGACCCCGATGACCACCGCGGTGTAGACGAGACTCCGGACCGCCCATAACGCCGGATGATCGTCCCGGCGGAACACGGCTTCGAGGCCCAGCCCCAGCACGAAGAGCACCAGGGCGTGTGCGGCCAGGCTGCGGCTGAACCAGTGCTTCACGGTGTGCACAACTGATACCTCCTGCTGGGTCGGTGGGCTGTCCTGTCACTCCGGGTACCCCGTCCGGCCCGGCTCAGGGGTGCTGCGCCGCCCCCACCGGTGTGGGGCGGGGCCACTGCCAGGTGTCCGGGACGCTGGAGGAACGGAAGCGGAGCCGCAGGGAAGGGGCATCATGGCCGGCGCGCGTTCGATCGAGCCCGGAGCTGTGGAGGCGTCCGCGCCACAGCGTGTTTGGTACACCTCGTGCGGCTCGAACACCCGTCTCGGCCGGCTCGCCTCCTGCATCGAGGGCGGCCGGCGCCGGGGCGGGCCTTCTGCGACCCGTAACAGGAGGAGCGGGTCTTCGCCCGCGCTCATCTCGTCTCGGCGTCACAGTTCGCGGACTTCGCCGCTGAGGAGATGTACAGGAGCCCCGGCGAAGATCTTGATCTCGGTCCGGTGCTCAGGTCAGGCGTCGCGCGGCTGGGGAGCGGGCGGTACGAGACGCTGGTGTGCGCCGGACAGCTGGACGGACTGCCCGTCCCCACGTTCACGGCCCCCCGGCGGGCCGACGAAGTGACCCCGGTGCCTCCCTCCAGGGCGTACGTGCTCCTCCTCGCCGCCGGCCTGCTCGATGCGGGTGCTTGGGACGTGGACACCGTGGCGGCCTGCATCGCCTCCTCGCGCGGAGCCGTCGGCCACTGGCCGGACCGGGCGATCCGGGCCCTCGTCGCGGAGTGACCCCTACCCTCAGCGGGCCGGGCAGCACGATGACCGATCGCACCCCGGCGTGTCTGCGACACTGGATGAACCATGCCTAAGCCCGGAGAACTCACTTTCGTCGCGCCCCGCGGAGCCAAGAGGCCGCCGCGGCACCTCGCCGACCTCACGCCCGCCGAGCGCAAGGAAGCCGTCGCCGCGACCGGCGAGAAGCCCTTCCGCGCCCAGCAGCTCTCGCAGCACTACTTCGCGCGGTACGCGCACGACCCGTCGGAGTGGAACAACATTCCGGCCGCGTCGCGCGAGAAGCTCGCCGAGGCGCTCTTCCCGGACCTGATGTCCGTGGTCCGGCACATCAGCTGCGACGACGACACCACCCGCAAGACGCTGTGGAAGCTGCACGACGGGACGCTGGTCGAGTCCGTCCTGATGCGCTACCCCGAGCGCGTCACGATGTGCATCTCCTCACAGGCGGGATGCGGGATGAACTGCCCGTTCTGCGCCACCGGGCAGGCCGGTCTCGACCGCAACCTCTCCACGGCGGAGATCGTCCACCAGATCGTGGACGGCATGCGCGCCCTGCGCGACGGCGAGGTCCCGGGGGGGCCGGCGCGGCTCTCCAACATCGTCTTCATGGGCATGGGCGAGCCGCTCGCCAACTACAAGCGGGTGGTCGGGGCCATCCGCCGGCTCACCGACCCCGAGCCCGACGGGCTGGGGCTGTCGCAGCGCGGGATCACCGTCTCGACCGTCGGCCTGGTGCCGGCGATGCTGCGCTTCGCCGACGAGGGCTTCAAGTGCCGTCTCGCCGTCTCGCTGCACGCCCCGGACGACGAGCTGCGCGACACCCTCGTACCGGTGAACACCCGCTGGAAGGTGCGCGAGGTGCTGGACGCGGCCTGGGAGTACGCGGAGAAGTCCGGACGCCGTATCTCCATCGAGTACGCGCTGATCCGTGACATCAACGACCAGGCCTGGCGGGGGGACCGGCTGGGCCGGCTCCTCAAGGGCAAGCGGGTGCACGTCAACCTGATCCCGCTGAACCCGACGCCCGGCTCGAAGTGGACCGCCTCGCGGCCCGAGGACGAGAAGGCGTTCGTCGAGGCCATCGCCGCCCACGGGGTGCCGGTGACCGTCCGGGACACCCGGGGCCAGGAGATCGACGGCGCCTGCGGGCAGCTGGCGGCATCCGAGCGCTGAGGCCGAAACCGGCCGTGTAGCCTGGGCGTGAATTCAACTTCATATTCCGACAGGGGAGCGCCACAGCGCTGAGAGTGCGGCACCAAGGACAGGTTGGCCGCAGACCCTCTGAACCTCGCCCGGGTCATTCCGGGTAGGAAGTTCGGACCTTACTCAAGCTGTTGCGCCCTGCCCGCTTCCGGTTCCGATCCGGTGCGGGCAGGGCCGCGTCTCTTCCTGGTCACCCCCAGGAGGAATCACATGAGCACCACCAAGAAGATCGCGGTGTCGGCCGTCGCCGCCGCGATCGGCGCGACCGCGCTCGCCGGCTGCGGCAGCTCCGACGACTCGTCGTCCGGCTCCGCCGGCACCAAGGGCACCGGCTCCAAGACCGTCACCCTCGTCAGCCACGACTCCTTCAACGCGTCCAAGGACGTGCTGAAGGAGTTCACCCGGGAGACCGGTTACACGGTCAAGGTGCTGAAGAGCGGGGACGCGGGCGCCGCCCTCAACCAGGAGATCCTGACCAAGGGATCGCCGCGCGGTGACGTGTTCTTCGGCGTCGACAACACCCTGCTGTCGCGCGCCCTCGACAACGGCCTCTTCACGCCGTACGCGGCCAAGGGCCTCGACCAGGTCGCGTCCGACGTCCAGCTGGATGCCGGAAAGCACCGGGTCACCCCGGTCGACACCGGCGACATCTGCGTCAACTACGACAAGAAGTACTTCGCCGACAAGAAGCTCGCGCCGCCGAAGTCCTTCGACGACCTGGCGAAGCCCGCGTACAAGAACCTCCTCGTCACCGAGAACGCCGCGACGTCCTCGCCCGGTCTCGGCTTCCTCCTCGGCACCGTCGCGGCCTACGGCGAGGACGGCTACCAGGACTACTGGAAGAAGCTGAAGAACAACGGCGTCAAGGTCGTCGACGGCTGGGAGCAGGCGTACAACGAGGAGTTCTCCGGCTCCGCGGGTGGCAGGAAGGCCAAGGCCGACCGGCCGCTCGTCGTCAGTTACGCCTCCAGCCCGCCCGTCGAGGTGCTGTACGCGGACCCGCAGCCCAAGTCGGCCCCGACCGGGGTCGCCACCGGGACGTGCTTCCGGCAGATCGAGTTCGCCGGTCTGCTCGACGGCGCGAAGAACGAGGCGGGCGGCAAGGCCCTGCTGGACTTCCTGATCGGAAAGAAGTTCCAGGAGGACATGCCGCTCAACATGTTCGTCAGCCCGGTCAACAAGGGCGCGAAGCTGCCGGAACTCTTCACGGAGTTCGGGGCCACCGCGGACAAGCCGGCGACCGTCGCCCCGGACACCATCGCCAAGAACCGTGAGCAGTGGGTCCAGTCATGGTCCTCGCTCGTAGTGAAGTAGCGAGGACTCCCGTACGCGGACCGGGCGCGCGCGGGAAGGCCGCACGTACCCGGTCACGGCGCGGGAGCGCGGTGCGGCTCGGTCTGATGGCCGTGCCCGTCGCCTTCTTCGCGGTGTTCTTCGCCTACCCCGTCGCGGCGATCGTCGGGCGGGGGCTCAAGGCCGACGGCGTCTGGCAGTTCGGCCGGTTCGGAGAGGTGCTGAGCCGGCCGGACATCCTGGACGTCCTCTGGTTCACCCTCTGGCAGGCGCTCGCCTCGACCGCGCTGACCCTGCTGATCGCACTGCCGGGCGCCTATGTGTTCGCCCGGTTCGACTTCCCGGGCAAGCAACTGCTGCGGGCGATCGTCACGGTGCCGTTCGTCCTGCCGACCGTCGTCGTGGGCACCGCGTTCCTCGCGTTGCTGGGGCGCGGCGGCTTCCTCGACGGACTGTGGGGCGTACGGCTCGACACCACGGTGTGGGCGATCCTGCTGGCCCATGTCTTCTTCAACTACGCGGTCGTCGTGCGCACCGTCGGCGGACTGTGGTCGCAGCTCGACCCGCGCCAGGAGGAGGCCGCCCGCGTCCTCGGCGCCGGACGGTTCGCCGCCTGGCGGCGTGTCACCCTTCCGGCGCTCGCCCCCGCCGTGGCCGCCGCGGCGCTGATGGTCTTCCTCTTCACCTTCACCTCCTTCGGCGTCGTCCAGATCCTCGGCGGCCCCGGATTCTCCACGCTGGAGGTGGAGATCTACCGCCAGACCGCACAGCTGCTCGCGCTGCCCACCGCCGCCGTGCTGACGCTCGTGCAGTTCGCCGCGGTCGGCGCCATCCTCGCCCTGCACGCCTGGACCGTACGGCGCAGGGAGACCGCGCTGAAGCTCGTCGACCCGGCGCAGACTGCCCGCAGGCCGAGCGGCGCGGGTCAGTGGGCGCTGCTCGGAGGCGTCCTGCTGACCGTGCTGGTCCTGATCCTGCTGCCGCTCGGCGTACTGGTGGAGCGCTCGCTCGACGTGTCCGGCGGCCACGGCCTCGACTACTACCGCGCGCTGGCATCGGCGGATGCGAACAGCGGTACGTTCCTGGTCGCGCCGCTGGAGGCGATCGGGAACTCGCTGCGGTACGCGCTGGTCGCGACCGTCATCGCGCTGATCGTCGGGGGCCTGGCCGCAGCGGCTCTGACCAGGCGGGGGGGCCGGCTGGTCAGGGGTTTCGACGCCCTGCTGATGCTGCCCCTCGGGGTCTCCGCCGTCACCGTCGGCTTCGGGTTCCTGATCACCCTGGACAAGCCGCCGCTCGATCTGCGGACCTCCTGGATCCTGGTGCCACTCGCCCAGGCCCTGGTCGGGGTGCCGTTCGTCGTACGGACCATGCTGCCGGTCCTGCGGGCGGTGGACGGGCGGCTGCGCGAGGCGGCCGCGGTGCTCGGCGCCTCGCCGCTGCGGGCCTGGCGCGAGGTGGATCTGCCGCTGGTGCGCCGGGCACTGCTGGTCGCGGCGGGCTTCGCGTTCGCCGTGTCGCTCGGCGAGTTCGGCGCCACGGTGTTCATCGCACGGCCCGACAACCCGACGCTCCCGGTCGCCGTGGCACGGCTGCTGGGGCGGTCCGGGGATCTCAACTACGGCCAGGCGATGGCCCTCAGCACCATTCTGATGCTCGTGTGCGCGGTGTCGCTGCTGCTGCTCGAACGTATCCGCACCGATCGATCCGGGGAGTTCTAGGGATGCTGACACTCGAATCGGCCACCGTGCGCTTCGGTGACCGGGCGGCGCTGGACGCGGTGGACCTGGAGGTCGCCGAGCACGAGATCGTCTGCGTGCTGGGGCCGAGCGGAAGCGGGAAGTCGACCCTGCTGCGGGTGGTCGCCGGACTCCGGCATCCGGACGGCGGGCGGGTACTGCTCGACGGAGCGGACCAGGCCGGGGTGCCGGTGCACCGGCGCGGGCTCGGCCTGATGTTCCAGGACCACCAGCTCTTCCCGCACCGCGACGTCGGTGCCAACGTCGCCTTCGGACTGCGGATGCACGGCGTGAGCCGGAGCGAGCAGGACCGCAAGGTCGTCGAACTCCTCGAACTGGTGGGGCTGCCCGGCGCCGAGCGGCGGGCCGTCGCCGCGCTCTCCGGCGGCGAGCAGCAGCGCGTCGCCCTCGCACGGGCGCTCGCCCCCCGGCCCAAACTGCTGATGCTGGACGAACCCCTCGGCCAGCTGGACCGCAGCCTGCGCGAACGCCTCGTCGTCGAACTGCGCACGCTGTTCGGCCGGTTGGGTACGACTGTGCTCGCGGTCACCCACGACCAGGGCGAGGCCTTCGCGCTGGCCGACCGCGTCGTCGTGATGCGCGACGGCCGCATCGCCCAGGTGGGCACCCCCCTGGAGGTCTGGCAGCGTCCCGCATCGGCCTTCGTCGCCCGCTTCCTCGGCTTCGACAACGTGGTGGAGGCGACGGTCACCGGCGAGGCCGCCGACACGGACTGGGGCAAGGTGCCGGTGCCCGCGGGATCGCCGCAGGGGGCCTGTGATCTGCTGGTGCGTCCGGCCGGAGTCCTGATCGGCGCCCCGGAGGACGGTCTGCGCTGCACCGTCGGCGCCCGCACCTTCCGCGGCAACCACGTCGCCGTGACACTGGTGCCCGAACACGGCCCGGCCCTGGACGCCGAGTGCGCACTGCGCGCCACACCGGAGGAGGGCGCGCGGGTCGGCGTCACCTTCGACGCGTCGGAGAGCGTCGTACTGCCCGCCGTGCGGTGACCGGCCGCACGGGTCACCGGCCCGCGTCCGGCCCCGCCGCCCGTATCCCGTCCGCGCCGGAGCCGCCCGCGCCGGAGCCGGCCACGACCAGGCCCAGTTCGTAGGCGAGGATCACCGCCTGTGCGCGGTCCCGCAGCTCCATCTTCGCGAACAGCCGGTTGATATGGGTCTTGACCGTGTGCGCGGTGATGGTGAGCCGGTCGGCGATGTCCCCGTTCGACAGACCCCGGGCGATCAGCACGAGCACCTCCACCTCCCGGGTGGTCAGGCCCTCGACGGAGCGCGCGGGCGGAGCGGCGACCCGCTGTCTGGTGAACTCCGCGATCAGCCGCCCGGTGATGTCCGGCGAGAGCAGCGCCCGTCCGTCGGCCACCACCCGTACCGCGTGCAGCAGTTCGGGAAACGTCGCGTCCTTCAGCAGGAAGCCGCTGGCCCCCGCGGTCAGCGCGTCGTACACGTACTCGTCGAGCCCGAACGTCGTCAGCATCAGCGCCCTGGTCGCACCGCCCGAGGCGGCGATGATCTCGCGAGCCGCCTCGATGCCGTTCAGCCCCGGCATCCTGATGTCCAGCAGGGCCACGTCGGGGCGGTGTTCGGCGGCGATCCGGACCGCCGCCGCCCCGTCCTCCGCCTCCCCGACCACCTCGATGTCCGGCTGGGTGCCGAGCAGCCCGGCGAAGGCGGTCCGTACGACGGCCTGGTCGTCGGCCACCACCACCCGGATCACCACGGGAGCTCCGCCTCGACGAGAAAGCCGCCCGCCGGGCCCCGGCCCGCGGTGAGGCTGCCACCGAGCAGCGCCGCCCGTTCGTTCATCCCCACCAGCCCGTGGCCGGCGCCCCCGGCCGGCGCGCCACGCGGCCCCGGTCCGTCGTCACCGACCCGGACCGCCAGCACACCGGTCCCGTAGACGATGTCCACCACCGCCCGCGCCCCCGGCGCGTGGCGGCGCACATTCGTCAGGGCCTCCTGCACGATGCGGAACGCCGACAGCTCCCAGGACGGGGGCAACTCCGGCCGCTCGCCACTGATCCGCAGCTCCGCCGTGCCGCCCACCGCCCGGTGCTGCTCCACCAGGTCGTTCAGCCCGGCCAGCGTCGGCTGCGGCGCCGTCGCCGTCCCCGCCGCCCGGTCGGTGCGCAGCACGCCGAGCATCCGCCGCAGCTCGGTCATCGACGCGCGTGCCGTGCCCGCGATCTGCTGGAAGGCGTCCCTGGCCTGCGGGGACAGCCCCGGGGTGGTGTAGGTCGCCCCTTCCGCCTGCACGGCGATCATGGAGACGGAGTGCGCGATCATGTCGTGCAACTCCCTGGCGATGGCGGCCCGCTCCGCCTCCGCCGCCTGCCGGCGCTCCAGCACCAGCAGCCTGGACTGGGCGGCCGCCCGCTCCTGCCGCGTCTCCTCCCGTGCGCGCACCGCGTCCCCCATGCTCACCGCCCCCAGGATCACCACCGTCAGGGCCAGCGTCTCGGCGTACAGCCCGAGACTCAGCCGGTCACTCCCCTGGAGCGTGGGCAGCGCCGGCGATCCGTCGCGTGCCCAGCGGTCGATGTGGACGACGTTGACCGTGAGCGAGGCCAGCGCACCGCCGACGACGAGCAGGGCCGGGTGCTGCACGCGATGGCGGCCCAGCGTGTAACTGCCGATCAGGGTCCCGGCCACCGTCGCGTAGGCCATGTTGCCGTCCGTTCCGAAGCTGAGCAGGGCCGCGCCGACCGTGAGGAGGCAGACGGCCGGCCGCACACCCCGCCACATCAGGGAAGCCGTGCAGACCAGCACCCCGAACGTGGTGATCGCCGAGCCCGGTACGGCTATCAGCTCCCCGGCTGCGAACAGGGTCAGCGCACCTCCCGTCAGCCAGGGGTACGCGGGGGCCGAGGCCCACCGGCGCGCTCGCAGGCGCGCCCGCTGGACCCGGGCGCGGGGGGTGATCGTGCTGCTCATACCCAGGATTGTTCGGCACCGGGGACCTCCGGCACATCGGAGCAGGGGTGGAATTCCCGGCCGCGTCTCATGCCACGGGTTGAGGGCGAACACCGGATTCCGGTGTGACGTGCCGTGAGAGCCACGTTCCTAGCCTCGGATTCATGGACGGAACAGCAGATCCCGCGGCGGCCGCGGCAACCGGGGCGACGGTGCGACGCGGCGCCGGCGCGGAATGGTTCGGCCGGGGAGACCTGCCCGGTGCGTGCGCGTGGGCCGGCTGCGCGGTGGCCGCCCTGCTTCTCGCGCTGTGCTCCGGACTCGCTCCGCACCGGATCTGGGGCGCGTCGGCCGCCGCCGGATACGCCGGTGCGGTGTGGCCGGCCCTGCGCGGGAACCGCCGTGCGGCGTCGGCCGTCGCGGCCGTCGGCGCCGTGGGACTGCCGCTGCCGCTCCTCGTGTTCATGGGCCGGGCGCAACTGGAGGTCCAGGTCGTCGCGCACTCGGCGCATTCGCTGCTCGCGACCGGCTCGCCGTACGCCCCCGATCCCGCGACGGTGGCGGACTTCGATCCGTACCTTCCCGCGATGGCTGTCTTCGGGATGCCGCACGCCCTGTTCGGGGAAGGCCCGTTGACCGATCCCCGGCTCTGGACCGGAGCCGCCTTCCTCGGGGCGCTCGCGCTGGCCGCCCGCCGCCCGCCGCTGCTCGCGCTGGCCGCCCTTCCCCTCGTCGCCCTGCCGCTGGCGGTGGGCGGCGTCGACCTTCCGGTGGCCGGGCTGACGTGTCTGGGCCTCTCGCTGGCCGGACGGGACAGGCCGGTCGCCGCCGGACTGGTGACCGGCCTGGCCGCGGCCCTCAAGTGGACGGCCTGGCCCGCGCTCCCGGTGGTCGTCGTGCTGCTGATGTCGATGCGCCGGGACGGCGCCGCCGGGCGCGGGGCACCGTGGCGCTGCGCCCTCGCGGCGGGGCTCACCACCGCCGTACTCGTGCTCCCGGCCGCACTGCGCGATCCGTCGGCCTTCGTCACCCATGTCGTCCGCTACCCGCTGGGGCTGACCGGCGCCGTGTCACCGGCCGCGACCCCCTTCCCCGGACATCTGCTCGCCGCCGGGCTGCCCGGAGGCCGGACCGTCGCCCTCGTCCTGCTTCTGTGCTGCGCCCTGGCGCTGGCCGGTTCGCTGCTCGTCCGGCCACCGGCAACGGCGCCCGCCGCCGCGCTGCGGCTGGCACTCGGGCTGAGTCTCGCCGTCGTCCTCATGCCCGCCACCCGTTTCGGCTACCTCGTGTATCCGCTGGTCCTCGCTGTCTGGGCCGTGACGCAGCCGTCGTCCACGCCTCGTCCGAGCCCGGCGCCGCCGCGCTGCCGTACCCGGTGATCCGCGACCGGGCCCGGATGCTGCTGCCCGCCCCGCAGGTCGCGCGACGGGCCGCCGGACTGCTGGCGGGGCTGCCGGCGGATGCCCCCGGATCTCAGGCGGGGCGGTGAGCCGACAGCCGGGCGAGCGCCGCGGGTGCTTCCTCCGCCGTGTCGACGAGCGCGATACGGGACTCCATCGGCCGGTCCGCGGCGAGCGCCCGGAGCAGGGGCCACGCGGGCAGTTCCCGGGTCCAGTGGTCACGGCCGACCAGCACCATCGGGACCGGTTGGCCACGTGATCCGTAGTAGTTCGGGGTGGCGCTGTCGAAGATCTCCTGGACGGTGCCGGCCGCGCCGGGGAGGAAGATCACGCCCGCGGTCGAGCGGGCCAGCAGCCCGTCCTCACGCAGGGCGTTGGCGAAGTACTTGGCGATGTGGTCGGCGAACGGGTTCGGCGGCTCGTGGCCGTAGAACCAGGTCGGGATCGACACCGAGCCGCCGCCGTCCGGCCACCGCTCCCGCACGGCGAACGCCGTCAGCGCCCAGTCGGAGACCGAGGGGGTGAACGAGGGGACCGTGGACAGGAGTTCGCAGGCCCTGTCCAGCATCGCGTCGGGGTGCGGCGCCGAGGTTCGCCGCCTCCATCGCCCCCGGGCCGCCCCCGGTGGCCACCGTCAGTCCGTCGCGGGCCAGGGTCCGGCCGAGGCGGGCCGAGGCCGCGTAGGCGGCGCTGCCGCGGGCCGTCGCGTGGCCGCCCATCACACCGACCACCCCGGCCCCGGCCAGGAGCTCGTCCAGCGCGTCGGAGACCGCGTCGTCGTGGAGCGCGCGGAGCATCGACGCGAACGCGTCACCGTTGGACCGCGTCTCCTGGAACCAGTGGTGGGCGCGGGCGTCGGGCGTGGCCTCGTAACCGCCCTTCGTCAGCCCGTCGTAGAGCGCGTCGGGGGAGTAGAGCAGTCCACGGTAGGGATCGAAGGGCAGGCCCGGCACCGGCGGGAAGACGAACGCCCCGTCGGCCCGCACCTTCGTCGCAGCGTCGGGCCCCATCGGGCAGCCGAGGAAGACGGCGCCCGACGTGTCGGCGGCGAGCAGGGCGGCGGTGCGGTCCGTCAGATCGACGGACTGGACGCGGCGCCCGGCCAGCGAGCCGGCGGCGACCGCCTCGTCGAATTCGGCGAGCGACTCGATCTCGCCGCCGGGTGCGGGAATGCTCTCGTCCGGGTTCTCCACGGCCTCATGCTACGGACCGGTCGGGCGGGCGCCCCGATGGCGGCCGGCCGGCCGCTCAGCCGCTCAGGGGGTCAGCGGCAGAGCGGCCAGCTCGGCGATCGCCCAGGTCAGTGGGGCGAAGACGAGGAGCAGTGCGGCCGCGCGCAGCGCCGTCGCGGCCCGCAGCGCCGAGGCCGGGGCGCCGAGCCGCAGTAGTGCCCGCGCCGTTTCCGCGCGGGCCTGCTTCGCCTCCAGCGCCGAGGTCAGCAGCGTCGCCGTCGTGCAGCCGATGACGAGTACGGCGCCGAGCGCGGTGAGCGGTCCGAAGGGCCGGGGGCCCGTCCCGTACAGCGCGAACGCGGCGATGACGGCCGAGAGCACCGCGCAGACGACGCCCAGTGGCCGGCCGATCCGGCGTGACTCGTCCATCAGCACCCGTCCCGCCAGCAGGCGTACGGCTCCGGGTCGCACCGCCTGGAGCAGCCGTCCGGCGAGATGGGTCAGCCCGGGGCCGGCCGTGGCGAGGCCGATCGCCGTCAGCGTCCACCCCACCAGGACCCAGGCCGGAGTGGAGTCGAGCTTCCCGGGGAGCGGGAACGGGCTGCCCGCGGAACCGCGGCTCGCGTACGCCTCGACCGCGAGCCCGGCTGCCGTCAGGGCCACGCCCCACGGCAGCCCGGCCGGCGGGGCGGCCGGGGCGGGGGCCTGCTCCTCGGGCAGCAGGTCCTGCGAACCGTCCTGCACGCCCGCCGCCCGCACCGGCCTGGTGCGCAGCGCCAGCGCGCTCGCCGTGGCGGCCGCAGCGGGCACCAGGGTCAGCAGGACCAGGACTGCGGCCAGCGGCAGCGACGCCTCGGCGCCCAGCAGCCTGGCCGCCGCACCGTCGAACGGCAGGCCCGACAGATCGCCGCGCAGATGGAGGAAGAAGAGCAGCGCCACCATGGAGCCGAGGGTGCACGAGACCGCGGTGGAGACGGCGGCCAGCACACTGAGCCGGACCGGCCCGAGGCCGACGGCGGAGAGCCCGGCGCGCGGGCGGGTGCTCGGGTCGGTCCGGGCGACCGCGACCGCGAACTGCACGGTGGCGGCCAGCGGTACGAAGCACCACAGCAGCCGCAGCACGGAACCGGTGGAGTGCGCCGGGTGCCCGGAGGCGTAGCCGAGGGTGCACAGCAGGAGGAAGCCGACCCCGGCGGAGGCGGCCGCGACCAGCAGCCGCCGCATCAGGACCAGTGGATGGGAGCCGCGGGCTAGACGGAGAGCGAGCACGCCGCGCGGCCCTCCGTGTCGGTTGCGGCCGGCAGGGCGACCGTGGCGACCCGGCGTCCGTCCAGCAGCGGCACCGCACGGTCGGCGAGGGCGGCGATCTCCGCGTCGTGCGTGGCGAGGACCACCGTGATGCCGTGCGAGCGGGCCGCGCTCGTCAGGGTGCGCAGCACATGGGTGCGGTCGGTGCGGTGGAGGGTCGCGGTCGGCTCGTCGGCGAAGATCACCGCGGGGGCGGTGGCCAGCGCGCGGGCCACCGCGATCCGCTGCCGCTGGCTCTGCTGGAGGGTGTGCGGCCGCTTCCTGGCGCACATGCCGATGTCGAGGCGCTCCAGCCACTCCATGGCGGACTTCTTGGCCTCCCGGTGCGAGACGCCGCGCAGCAGCAGCGGGAGGGCGGTGTTCTCCCAGGTGGTCAGCTCCGGGACGAGCTGGGGCTCGGGGGCGATCCAGCCGAACTTGTCGCGGCGCAGCCGTTCGCGCAGCCGGGGTCCCATGGTGTGGACGGGAACGCTGTTGAACCACACCTCCCCCTGGGAGGGCACCAGTTGGCCGGACAGGCAGTGCAGCAGCGTGGTCTTGCCACTGCCGCGCGGGCCGGTCACGGCGAGGATCTCGCCGTCGCGGATCCCCAGGGACACCCCGCCGAGCGCGGGTGAGCCGTTGTGGGAGTGGTGCAGGGAGCGCGCCCAGATCACGTCGTTGTCCGGCGGGGCCACCATGGCGTACACCTCGGTTCAGATCAGATATCCCGTTCCCCCGTACGGGGGAACGAAGAGGGGGCCGATCGGTCACTCGGCACCGTAAGGATTCGGACCGCGGTGTGCGCACAGCACGCGGCCCGGGTGCGCCTCTTCCCACTCGATTGGGCGCATCCGGGCCGTGTGAACCGTATGAAATGACCGCTGGGGGACCGCCGGGGGGACGGTCAAGCGGTGGTCAAACCGAGCTCGGTCGATCAGCCGATCGAGCTATCGGTCAGAGCTTCGTCCAGGCCTCCGTCAGGACGGACCGCAGGATGGACTCGATCTCGTCGAACGTGGACTGGTCGGAGATCAGCGGCGGGGCGAGCTGGACGACCGGGTCGCCGCGGTCGTCGGCCCGGCAGTACAGGCCGTTGTCGTACAGCGCCTTGGAGAGGAAGCCGTACAGGACGCGCTCGGTCTCCTCGTCGGTGAACGTCTCCTTGGTGACCTTGTCCTTCACCAGCTCGATGCCGTAGAAGAAGCCGTTGCCGCGGACGTCGCCGACGATCGGCAGGTCGTGCAGCTTCTGCAGCGTGGTGAAGAACGCGTTCTCGTTGTCGAGGACGTGCTGGTTGAGGCCTTCCCTCTCGAAGATGTCGAGGTTGGCGAGGCCGACCGCCGCGGAGACCGGGTGGCCGCCGAAGGTGTAGCCGTGCAGGAAGGTGTTGTCGCCCTCGTAGAACGGCTCGGCGAGCCTGTCCGAGATGATGCAGGCACCGATCGGCGAGTAGCCCGAGGTCATGCCCTTGGCGCAGGTGATCATGTCCGGCACGTAGCCGAACTTGTCGCAGGCGAACATCGTGCCGAGCCGGCCGAAGGCGCAGATGACCTCGTCGGAGACGAGCAGCACGTCGTACTTGTCGCAGATCTCCCGGACGCGCTGGAAGTAGCCGGGCGGGGGCGGGAAACAGCCGCCCGCGTTCTGCACGGGCTCCAGGAAGACGGCGGCGACGGTGTCCGCGCCCTCGAAGAGGATCTCCTGCTCGATCTGGTCGGCGGCCCAGCGCCCGAAGGCCACCGGGTCGTCGCCGAAGAGCGGGGCGCGGTAGATGTTGGTGTTCGGCACCTTGTGCGCGCCGGGGACCAGCGGCTCGAAGGGGGCCTTGAGGGCCGGCAGACCGGTGATGGACAGGGCGCCCTGCGGGGTGCCGTGGTAGGCGACCGCACGCGAGATGACCTTGTACTTGGTCGGCTTGCCCGTGAGCTTGAAGTACTGCTTCGCCAGCTTCCACGCGGTCTCGACGGCCTCGCCGCCACCGGTGGTGAAGAAGACCTTGTTGAGGTCACCCGGGGCGTAGTCGGCGAGGCGCTCGGCCAGTTGGACGGCCTTCGGGTGGGCGTAGGACCACACCGGGAAGAAGGCCAGCTCCTGCGCCTGCTTGTACGCGGCCTCGGCGAGCTCGTGACGGCCGTGGCCGGCGTTCACCACGAACAGGCCGGACAGGCCGTCGAGGTAGCGCTTGCCCTGGTCGTCGAAGATGTAGGTGCCCTCGCCACGCACGATGGTGGGAACGGGCGCGTTCTCGTAGTCCGACATGCGGGTGAAGTGCATCCACAGGTGGTCGTACGCAGTCTGGCTGAGGTCCTTGCTCACGGCTATCGGGTTCCCCACATGTAGGTCTGCTTCTTGAGCTTGAGGTAGACGAAGCTCTCGGTGGAGCGCACACCGGGAATGGCCCGGATGCGTTTGCTGATCGTCTCCAGCAGGTGGTCGTCGTCCTCGCAGACGATCTCCACCATCAGGTCGAAGGAGCCCGCGGTCATCACCACGTACTCGCACTCGGTCATGGCCGACAGGGCCTCCGCGACGGGATCGAGGTCGCCCTCGACGTTGATCCCGACCATCGCCTGGCGTCTGAACCCCACGGTGAGCGGGTCGGTGACGGCGACGATCTGCATCACGCCCTGGTCGAGCAGCTTCTGGACGCGCTGGCGCACGGCCGCCTCCGAGAGGCCGACGGCCTTGCCGATCGCGGCGTACGGACGACGTCCGTCCTCCTGGAGCTGCTCGATGATCGCGAGGGACACGGCATCGACCGTTGAGGACGATCCGTTCCCGGTCCTGGAGTCTGCGCTACGACTGGCCACGGAGCCACTGTGCACCGGGACTCGTCTGTCTCGCAACCCTCAATCGATGAAATTCGTTGTTGAAGGGCTTGAATCACACTGAATCCGAAGTTCACGGCGGTTGGGTATGTCGAAAGCGTTACCCGAGCGACTACGCTGGGCGTCTCACCCATTGGACTTCAGAGCAGGAGGGCCGGCTGTGACCACCGAGGTGCGCCGTCTGCGCAACTACATCAACGGAGAGTTCCGTGACGCCGCCGACGGGCGGACCATCGACGTGGTCAACCCGGTGACGGAAGAGGTCTACGCGACCTCGCCGCTCTCCGGCGCCGCCGACGTCGATGCCGCCATGGACGCCGCCGCCGCGGCCTTCCCCGCCTGGCGCGACGCCACCCCCGCCGAACGCCAGCGCGCCCTGCTGAAGATCGCGGACGCCTTCGAGGAGCGCGCCGAGGACCTCATCGCGGCCGAGTCGGAGAACACCGGCAAGCCGGTCGGGCTCACCCGCACCGAGGAACTCCCGCCGATGGTCGACCAGATCCGCTTCTTCGCGGGTGCCGCCCGGCTGCTGGAGGGGCGTTCGGCCGGCGAGTACATGGAGGGGCTCACCTCCATCGTCCGCCGCGAGCCGGTCGGTGTCTGCGCCCAGGTCGCGCCGTGGAACTACCCGATGATGATGGCCGTCTGGAAGTTCGCCCCGGCGCTCGCCGCGGGCAACACCGTCGTCATCAAGCCCTCCGACACCACCCCGGCGTCCACCGTGCTGATCGCCGAGATCATCGGGCAGATCGTGCCCAAGGGCGTCTTCAACGTCATCTGCGGAGACCGGGACACCGGCCGCGCGATGGTGGAGCACAAGACCCCCGCGATGGCCTCCATCACCGGTTCGGTACGGGCCGGCATGCAGGTCGCCGAGTCCGCCGCCAAGGACGTCAAGCGGGTCCACCTGGAGCTCGGCGGCAAGGCGCCGGTCGTCGTGTTCGAGGACACCGACATCGCCAAGGCCGTCGAGGACATCTCGGTCGCCGGCTACTTCAACGCCGGGCAGGACTGCACGGCCGCGACCCGCGTCCTGGTCCACGAGTCCATCCACGACGAGTTCGTCACCGCGCTGGCCAAGGCGGCGGCCGACACGAAGACCGGCCTGCCGGACGACGAGGACGTGCTCTACGGCCCCCTCAACAACGCCAACCAGCTCGCACAGGTCAGCGGCTTCATCGAGCGGCTCCCCGCCCACGCCAAGGTCGAGGCGGGCGGCCACCGGGTCGGCGAGAAGGGCTACTTCTACGCTCCCACCGTCGTCTCCGGCCTCAAGCAGGACGACGAGATCATCCAGCACGAGGTCTTCGGCCCGGTCATCACCGTTCAGTCCTTCCGCGACGAGGCGCAGGCGCTGGAGTGGGCGAACGGCGTCGAGTACGCCCTGGCCTCCTCGGTGTGGACCAAGGACCACGGCCGCGCCATGCGGATGTCCAAGAACCTCGACTTCGGCTGTGTGTGGATCAACACCCACATTCCGCTCGTCGCCGAGATGCCGCACGGCGGATTCAAGAAGTCCGGCTACGGCAAGGACCTCTCCGCCTACGGCTTCGAGGACTACACCCGGATCAAGCACGTCATGACCTCGCTCGACGGCTGACCGCCGCGGCGAACCGTACGGACGCGGCCCCGGGCTCCCGCCCGGGGCCGCGTCCGTGCTCCCGGACCCGCCCGGCATCGACAGGGTGTGCGCGGGGGGCGGCCACCGCTGGACGGTTGGTCCATTGCCCGCGGCACCCGCCGACCGGCATCCTGCGCAGGTGCGAGCAATCCCGAAGAACCCCATGTCCCGCCGGTCCCTGCTCCGCGCCCTCGGGGCGGGGGCGGCCGGAGCCACGCTGGCCGGCTGCGGAGTGCCCGCCGCCTACGTGAAGCCCGGCGACCGTGCCGGACGCGACTCCTCCGCGGGCGACCACACCCTGCACTTCGCCAACTGGCCGCTCTACATCGACACCGATGACACGAACCAGTCGAAGCGGCCCACCCTGGACGCCTTCAGCAAACGCACCGGGATCTCCGTCACGTACACCGAGGAGATCAACGACAACGACGAGTTCTTCGGGAAGATCAGCCCCGCGCTGATGAACCACCAGCAGACCGGGCGCGACCTCATCGTCATCAGCGACTGGATGGCCGCCCGGTTCGTCCGGCTCGGCTGGGTCCAGGAGATGGACCGGGCCAAGCAGCCCAATGTGACGAAGTACCTCGATCCGCAGCTGCGCTCGCCCGCCTTCGACAAGGGCCGTACCCACAGCGTGCCCTGGCAGTCCGGGATCACCGGCATCGCGTACAACCGCAAGAGGCTCGGCCGCGAGATCCGGCACCTGAGCGACCTGTGGGCGCCCGACCTGCGCGGCAAGGTGACGCTGCTCTCCGGGCTCGACGAGTCCTTCGCCCTGCTGATGCAGGGCAACGGCGTCGACATCACCCGCTGGAAGCGCGACGACTTCTACGACATCTGCGACCAGGTGGAGAAGCTGGTGAAGACGAAGCACATCCGCCGCTTCACCGGCAACGACTACATCAAGGACCTCTCCACCGGCGATGTGCTCGCCTGCCAGGCCTACTCCGGCGATGTCATCCAGCTCCAGGCGGACAACCCGGAGATCGAGTTCGTGGTGCCGGAGGAGGGGGCCGAGCTCTGGGCGGAATCACTCATGATCCCCAACCTCGCCCACCACAAGCGCAACGCCGAGAGGCTCGTCGACTACTACTACGAGCCCGAGGTCGCCGCCGAACTGGCGACCTGGGTCAACTACGTCTGCCCGGTCCCGGCCGCCCGCGACGTACTGGCCTCCTCCAAGGACGAGGAGACCGCCGCACTCGCCGAGGACCCGCTGATCTTCCCCGACGACGCCATGCGCAAACGGCTCGCCATCGCCCGCGACATCACGTCCGAGGAGCGCACCGGGTTCGCCAAGAAATGGAACTCCATCGTCGGCCTGTGAGGCCCTGCCCGGGGCGTCTGTGACGAGGGCCTTGTCCGGGCACAGTTGAGGTTCAGCGGCACCACGCGGAATGCGCGTGGTGCCGTTTCGTTGTGGGGCGGCGCGGTTCTTTCCGGCGACCTGCCTCAGCCTGCGTCTCCGCTCCAGTTGGTTGTTTCGCCATGCTGTCAATTATTTTCAATATCTGAGCGACATCTTGTGTTCATGTGTTCGTGATGCTTGAGTGTCAGGCGCTTCCCTCTCCCCCCATCTCCCCCACCGGGAAGCGCAGCCCCACAAGCATTGGAGTGTCATGCGCATGTCATCCCCCACGCGTCATTCGTACGTTCTCGCCGTCGCGGTCGCCCTCGTGGGCACGGTCATCGGCGTCACCGGTCAGGCCTCCGCCCAGCAGGCGCCGCCGCCCAGTGCGGCCGCGGCAGGCGCCACCCTCCCCTTCAGCTCCGCAGAGGCGGAGTCCGCCTCCACCACCGGTCAGAAGATCGGCCCCGACTACACCCAGGGCACCCTTGCCTCCGAGGCCTCCGGCCGGCAGGCGGTGCGCCTGACCGGCGGGCAGAGCGTGGAGTTCACCCTGGACAGGGCGGCCAACGCCGTGAACGTCGCCTACAGCGTCCCAGACGGGCAGAGCGGTTCACTCGCCGTCTACGTCAACGGCACCAAGCTCGACGCGTCCCTGGCCGTCACCTCCAAGTACAGCTACGTCGACACCCCCTGGATCGCCGGCGCCAGGAGCCATCACCTCTTCGACAACGCCCGCCTCCTCCTCGGCCGCGACGCGCAGGCCGGCGACAAGGTGAAGCTGGAGGCCGCCTCCACCGAGGTCACCGTCGACGTCGCCGACTTCGAGCAGGTCGACGCGCCCGCCGCCGAGCCGTCGGGCGCGGTCTCCGTCGTCGACAAGGGCGCCGACGCCACCGGACAGCAGGACTCCACGCAGGCCTTCCGCGACGCGATCACCGAGGCCAGGGCCGTCGGCGGCACCGTGTGGATCCCGGCGGGCGACTTCAAGCTGGACTCCGAGCTCAGCGGCGTCGAGAACGTGACGATCCAGGGCGCCGGCAGCTGGCACTCGGTCGTGCACGCCTCACGGTTCATCAACCAGAGCAGCTCGGCCGGCAAGGTCGCCCTCAAGGACTTCGCGGTCATCGGCGAGGTCACCGAGCGGGTCGACAGCAATCCGGACAACTTCGTCAACGGATCGCTCGGCCCGGACTCCCGGGTCAGCGGCATGTGGTTGCAGCACCTCAAGGTCGGCCTCTGGCTGACCGGCAACAACGACAACCTGGTCGTCGAGAACAACCGGATCCTGGACACCACCGCGGACGGCCTGAACCTCAACGGCACGGCCCACGGCGTGCAGGTGCGCAACAACTTCCTGCGCAACCAGGGTGACGACTCGCTCGCGATGTGGTCGCTGAACGCCGCCGACACCGGCTCCACCTTCGCGAACAACACCATCTCCCAGCCCAACCTGGCGAACGGCATCGCCATCTACGGCGGCAGCGACATCACCGTCAAGGACAACCTGATCAGCGACACCAACGCCCTCGGCAGCGGTATCGCCATCTCCAACCAGAAGTTCGCCGACCCGTTCTTCCCCCTCGGCGGCACCATCACGGTCTCCGGGAACACCCTCGTACGCACCGGGGCCGTCAACCCCAACTGGGGACACCCGATGGGCGCGCTGCGCGTGGACGCGTACGACAGCGCCATCGAGGCGAACGTGAACATCACCGACACCACCATCAAGGACAGCCCCTACAGCGCCTACGAGTTCGTCTCGGGCGGCGGCACCGGCCAGGCCGTCAAGAACGTCACCGTCGACGGGTCCGCCGTCGACGGGGTCGGCACCGTCGTCGTCCAGGCCGAGACGCCCGGTGCCGTGAAGATGTCGGGCGTCACGGCCACTGAGGTCGGTGCGGCCGGCGTCTACAACTGCTCCTACCCCGAGGGCTCCGGCACCTTCACGCTCACCGACGGCGGCGGCAACTCCGGCTGGGACACCACCTGGGACGACTGCTCCGCCTGGCCCCAGCCGGGCGGCGGCGAGTAGCGGCGACCAGTGGCAACTCCTGCGAACGATCTCGGCAATCCCCCCACATCGAGAGGAACGCACGCTGTGACCAGAAGAGACTGGAGCCGGCGGAGTATCGCCGTCACGCTCGGCGCCGCACTGACCGCCGCCTGGCTGCTGCCGACCGCCGCAGAGGCGGCGCCGGTGGCACCCGAGACGTCCGCCGCCGCGGCCGCCCGGGGCGCCTCGGCCCCGTACGACGAGTACGAGGCGGAGGACGGCACCTACGACGGCACCCTGCTGGAGACGGACGCCACCCGCACCTTCGGGCACACCAACTTCGCCACCGAGTCCTCGGGGCGCAAGTCGGTACGCCTCGACTCCACCGGCCAGCACGTGGAGTTCACTTCGACCGGCAGCACCAATTCCGTCGTCGTCCGCAACTCGATCCCCGACGCGCCGGGCGGAGGCGGCCAGCAGAAGACGCTGAGCCTCTATGCCGACGGCACGTTCGTGCAGAAGCTGGACCTGTCGTCCAAGCACAGCTGGCTCTACGGCAGCACGGACGAGCCGGAAGGCCTGACGAACACCCCCGGCGGTGACGCGCGCCGTCTGTTCGACGAGTCGCACGCCCTGCTCGACAAGACCTACCCCGCGGGCACCACCTTCCGGCTCCAGCGCGACGCCGGTGACGACGCCGCGTACTACGTCGTCGACCTGGTCGACCTGGAGCAGGTGGCACCGCCCACGCCCAAGCCCGCCGAGTGCACCTCGATCACCGAGTACGGCGCGGTCCCCGACGACGGGATAGACGACACGGACGCGATCCAGAAGGCCGTCACTGCCAACCAGAACGGTGAGATCGACTGTGTGTGGATCCCGGCCGGGCAGTGGCGGCAGGAGCAGAAGATCCTGACCGACGATCCGCTGAACCGGGGCCAGTACAACCAGGTCGGTATCCGCGACGTCACGATCCGCGGTGCCGGCATGTGGCACTCGCAGCTGTACACCCTGACTCCGCCGCAGGACGCGGGCGGCATCAACCACCCGCACGAGGGCAACTTCGGCTTCGACATCGACGACAACACCAAGATCTCGGACATCGCGATCTTCGGCTCCGGCACCATCCGGGGCGGCGACGGCAATGCCGAGGGCGGCGTCGGTCTCAACGGACGCTTCGGCAAGAACACCAAGATCACCAACGTGTGGATCGAGCACGCCAACGTCGCCACCTGGGTCGGCCGCGACTACAGCAACATCCCGGAGCTGTGGGGGCCGGGTGACGGACTCGAATTCAGCGGGATGCGCATCCGCAACACCTACGCCGACGGCATCAACTTCACCAACGGCACCCACAACTCCTCCGTCACCGACTCGTCCTTCCGCAACACCGGGGACGACGCGCTGGCGGTGTGGGCGAGCAAGTACGTCAAGGACCCCTCGACGGACGTCGGCCACGACAACGCCTTCGTCAACAACACCGTGCAGCTGCCCTGGCGGGCCAACGGCATCGCGGTGTACGGCGGCTACGGCAACAAGATCGAGAACAACTTGGTGTACGACACCATGAACTACCCCGGCATCATGCTGGCCACCGACCACGACCCGGTGCCCTTCTCCGGGGAGACCCTGATCGCGAACAACGGGCTCTACCGCACCGGCGGCGCGTTCTGGAACGAGGACCAGGAGTTCGGGGCGATCACCCTGTTCGCACAGGGCTCCGACATCCCCGGCGTCACCATCCGTGACACCGACATCCAGGACTCGACCTACGACGGTATCCAGTTCAAGACCGGCGGAGGCGCCATCCCGGACGCCAGGATCAGCGATGTGACGATCTCCGGGTCACCCAACGGCTCCGGCATCCTCGCCATGGGCGGCGCACGAGGCAGCGCGACGCTGACCGGTGTGACGATCAGCGGCTCGCGCGACGGGGACGTCCTGGTCGAACCCGGATCGCAGTTCGTGATCGACGGGGGTGCGGCGCGGTCCGCCGCCGAGGTGCGGGGGAGCGGGCAGGGACGGTAGACACCCTGCCGCTTCGCCGGGCCGCCCGGATCCAGGACACGGATCCGGGCGGCCCGGTGGCGTCGCGTGCGCCCCGCTCACTCCGTGTCCGGTGCCCCGAACGCCGCCACCATGATGTTCATCGCCGTGGCGTTCATGTCCGCACCCTTCGCGTCCGTCGCGTTGACGCTGTAGACGAGCGTCCTGGACAGGCCGGGGGTGGCGGCGATGGCCGTGTTGTAGCCCCAGCGGCCGCCCGTCTTGCCCCACACCTCGCGGCCGCCCAGCCTGATCACCGACAGGCCCGCGCTGTACGCGGCGGGCTTGCCCGTGCCGTACTCGCGCACCGACGCGTCCGGCAGCGTGAACATCTCCCGGAGCAGCGGTCCCCGCACCAGCCGGCCGCCGAACAGCGCCTCGGTGAAGCGTTCCAGGTCGGCGGTGGTCGAGATCAGCTCCCCCGCGGCCCACGCGTCGCTCGCCCCCCACACCGTGACGTCACGCAGCTCGCCGGACGGCCCGAAGACCTGGTAGCCGTGGTTGTGCGGGCCGCGGATCGCCGGATCGGTGCCGGGGAAGTACGTGTCGCCCAGCCGCAGGGGCTTCAGGATGCGGCGCGAGACCTGCGAGGCGTACGTGTCACCGGTGACCCGCTCGATCAGCAGCCCTGCCACGGTGTAGCCGATGTTGGCGTAGTGCTGCTGCGTGCCGGGTGCGAAGTCCGGTTCGAGCGCGGTCGCGTCGCGCACGTCGTCCACCGGATCGTGCGGGTCGAAGCGGTGCGCGTACCACTCCTCCAGGGTGTCGCCGTTGCCCGGGTCCGGGGACGGGATGCCGCTCGTGTGGTTCAGCAACTGCCGCACGGTGACCTGCCCGTACGCCGCCGGGATCAGGTCCGGCAGGTAGGGCCGGGCCGGCCGGTCGAGGTCGAGTTTCCCCTCGCCGGCCAGTTGCAGCACCACGGCAGCCGTGAAGACCTTGGTGACCGAGCCGACCCGGAAGCGCCCGTCCGGGTCGGCAGGGCGGCCGGAGGTCAGATCGTGGACGCCGGCGCTGCCCCGCCAGGCGCCGTCGGTGCCGCCGACCCGGACCAGCGCGGCCGTCGCGTCGTCCGCCGGGAGCCCGCTGATCGCGGCCCGCAGCGCCTCGGCGTCCGGTGCCCGACCGGTGGACGGGCCCGGGGCGGGGTGCGCGCCCGCCGGGACGCGGTCCCCGGCGGAGGCGGGCGCGGCGGTTGCCCCGGCGATGCCGAGGGCCAGCGCCGTGGCGAGGACGATACGTGTGGTGCGGGTGTTCATGGCCGGTGCCTCCGGGGTGCGGTATCCGTAACTGCCTTCGGAATCAATCCTGTTGATCCGGGCGCCCGGACGGATCACCCGGCCGGGCGGTCCTCGGCACCGGAATTCCTCACCCGCGCGGGGGAGCCGGGACCGTCCCTCCCTCCGGCGAGGGAGTGACGACACCGCACTCGTACGCACAGATCACGGCCTGGATCCGGTCGCGCAGCCCCAGCTTGGACAGCACATTGCCGACATGGGTCTTCACCGTGTGCTCGCTCACCACCAGCGCGGCCGCGATCTCCGCGTTCGACAGACCGCGGGCCAGAAGCAGCAGCGTCTCGCGCTCACGGCCGGTCAGCACGTCCAGGCGCGCCGACGGCATGACCGCCGGGGCGGCCGGGCGCGAGGTGTACTCGGCGATCAGCCGACGCGCCACCGACGGTGCGAGCAGTGACTCCCCGGCCGCCACCACCCGTACCGCGTGCACCAGGTCGTCGCGGCGGACGTCCTTCAGCAGGAAGCCGCTCGCCCCCGCGCGCAGCGCCTCGAAGACGTACTCGTCGGAGTCGAAGGTCGTCAGCATGACCGTCCGGCAGCCGGTCCGCGCACTGATCGCGCGGCACGCCTCGATGCCGTCCGTGCCGGGCATCCGGATGTCGAGCAGCGCCACCTCCGGCGCCAGCCGCCGTACCGCCTCCACCGCCTCCGCACCGTCGCCCGCCTCCGCCACCACCTCTATGTCCGGCTGCGCGTCCAGGATCATCGCGAAGCCGCTGCGTACCAGCTCCTGGTCGTCCGCCACCACCACACGGATCGTCAATGCCCCACCCCTGCTGTTCTGTCCGGTGCCGTCCTCGGAATCGTCACCCTCACCTCGAACCCCCGCTCGCCCGGCGCCGGACCGGTGCGCGCCGTGCCTCCGTGCGCGGCGGCGCGTTCCCGAATGCCGATCAGCCCCAGACCGGTGCCGGCCCCGGGGCCGCGCCCGTCGTCGGTGACCGTCAGGGTCAGCTCCCCGGGGCCGTGGTCCAGCCGGATCCGGACGGTCTCGGCGTCCGCGTGCCTGACCACGTTGGTCAGGGCCTCCTGCACCATCCGGTAGACGGTCGTCTCGACGGCCGGCCCCGGCGCCCGCGGATCGCCCGTCACCTCGTACGACACCGCGAGGCCGCTGCCGCGCACCCGCTCGACGAGCCCCAGCAGCCCGGCCAGCGCCGGCTGCGGTTCGCGCGGTGCGCCGGCGGGCTCGTCGTTCTCGCGCAGCACGCCGAGCATGCGTCGCAGCTGCACCATGGCGTCGCGGCCCGTCTCCGAGATCGCGTCGAACGCGGCCTCCGCCCGGTCCGGTGCCGTACGCACCGCCACCGGTCCCGCTTCCGCCTGGACGATCATCAGGCTGACCGCGTGGGACAGGATGTCGTGCATCTCCCGGGCGATCCTGGCCCGTTCGCGGGCCGCGGCCTGCTCGGCCTCGATGCGGTGCGTCAGCTCCAGCTGGCGGGCCCGGTCCTCCACCGCCCGCAGATACGCCTTCCGGGTCACGGCGAGCCGGCCGAAGGCGTAGGCCGCGGCGAACACGAACAGCGAGAAGAGCAGCTCCCGCATGTCGGTGCTGTCCAGCCCGGTCGAGGCCAGCACCGCAACCGCCGTGATCAGCGCGATGGCGCTCCGTTTCGGCGGCGAGGACAGCTCGGCCACGGTGTAGAAGGCCACCAGTCCGGTGTACGGGAGCGGCTGGCCCGGCCCGTCGACGGCGAACTTGTACAGGGCGCCGGCCGCGAGCACCGCGATGAGCACCGCGACGGGGGCGTGGCGGCGGGCCACCAGCGGCAGCACCAGCAGGGTCGTCAGCCCGTACGACGTCCATGTCGCGGCCGGCAGCTCCGGGGCGCGTGGCACGACGAACGGCATGGTGACGGCGGCCTGCACCAGCAGGGCGATGAGCAGGTCGACGGTGCGCGGCCCGGCCGCGAGGACCCTCGCCGTGACGTCCCGTATGTGCACCGGGGCGCCCTCAGCGCTTCCGCGCCACCGCGCCGAACTGGGCCACCCCGGTGGCCCGGGTGCCGGGCGCGGGCCGCCAGTGCGCGCATGAGACGATCCCCGGCTCGACCAGGTCCATCCCGCTCAGGAACGCGGCGAACTCGAAGCGGCTGCGGGCGGTGATCGGGGGCGTGGCGTTCTCGTTCCAGAACCGCATCGCCGCCTCGTTGCCCTCGCCGCCCAGCTCCAGCGTGGGATGGGTGAGGACCAGATAGCTGCCCGACGGCACCGCCTCCATCAGCCGCCGCACGATGCGCAGCGCCTCGTCCGTGTCCAGGACGAAGTTGAGGATGCCCAGGAGCATGACCGCGACCGGCTGCTCCAGGTCGAGCGTCGGCCGGGCCGCCCGCAGGATCTCCTCGGGGTGGCGGGCGTCCGCGTCGATGTACTCGGTCGCACCCTCCGGCGAGCTGGTGAGCAGCGAGCGGGCGTGCGCCAGCACGATCGGGTCGTTGTCGACGTACACGACACGGGCGTCGGGCGCGGTGTGCTGCGCGACCTCATGGGTGTTCTCCGCGGTCGGCAGACCGGTACCGATGTCCAGGAACTGGCCGATGCCCGCGTCACCGGCCAGATACCGCACCGCCCGGCCCAGGAACGCCCGGTCGGCCCGCGCCACTTCGCCGATGCTCGGGTACATGCCGCTGACCCGGTCGCCGACCGCCCGGTCCACCGGGAAGTGGTCCCTCCCGCCGAGCCAGTAGTTCCAGACCCGGGCGTTGTGGGCGATGTCGGAACGGACCCGGGCGGATAAGGAGTTGCTGCGGGGATCGGACACGTCTGCTCCTCTGGCGCCTGGCCTGGCATCGGGACGATGAGGTGCGTCCATGATGCCGGACCGATCAAGGGGCGGCGTCTCCCGCGGAGCCGGTGATCAGGGTGTGCAGCACATCGATCCGGTTGGTGGTGATGGAGTCCACCCCGTGGCGGAGCAGCCGTCGCATGGTGCGCCCGGTGTCCGCCGTCCAGGCGGAGACCAGCAGCCCGTCCCGGTGGTTGCGGTCCGCCAGCTCCCGGCTCACCAGGCCGAACCGGTAGTTCAGCCAGCGCGGCCGCACCGCCGCCAGCAGGGCCGCCCGCGGCGGTGCGAGGGTCGTCCAGGTCATCGCGATCTCGGCGGACGGATCGGCGGCCCGTACCCGCAGCATCGCCTCCGGGCCCGCGCAGTAGTAGGCCCGCTCACCGGCCCCGCACTCCCGGACCGTCCCGACGATCTTCCGCACCGAGTCCTCCGTGGAGCCCGGCACATCGACCATGACGCGGTGCGCCCCGACGGCGAGCAGCGCCTCGCGCAGGGTCGGCACGCCCCCTGCCGTCAGCTCGGTCAGCTCCTGCCGGGTGAGCCGGTCCAGCCGCAGGTCATGGCCCCACAGCCGCGCCAGAGTGGCGTCGTGCAGCAGGACAGGCACGCCGTCGCGGGTGACCCGGACATCGATCTCGACCGCGTCCGCCCCCCGTTGGAGGGCGGAGCGGATCGAGGGGAGGGTGTTCTCGCGGACACGGTACGGATCGCCGCGATGGGCGACAGCGGTGACAGGGGTGGCCATGGGGCCATTGTCACCACCGGAGGGTCACCGGCCGGTGCCCTCCAGCCAGCTCGTCGTGTACGTGTCGATCTCGCCGCTCAGCGTGCGCTTGCCGGCCGGGTCGAGGAAGGACGCCTCGACGGCGTTCTTCGCGAGCGCGGCGAGCCCCCGTTCGTCGAGGCCGAGGAGGCGGGCCGCCACCCCGTACTCGTTGTTGAGGTCGGTGCCGAACATGGGCGGGTCGTCGCTGTTGATCGTGACCAGCACACCGGCCTCCACCATCTCCCGGACCGGGTGCTGCTCGATGTCCGCCACCGCGCGGGTCGCGATGTTCGACGTGGGGCAGACCTCCAGCGCGATGCGGTGCTCGGCGAGGTGCGCCAGCAGCTCCGGGTCGCGGACGGAGCTGGTGCCGTGGCCGATGCGTTCGGCGCGCAGCGTGGTCAGCGCGTCCCAGACCGTCTGCGGTCCGGTGGTCTCGCCGGCGTGCGGTACGGAGTGCAGGCCCGCGGCGATGGCTCGGTCGAAGTAGGGCTTGAACTGCGGGCGGTCCACCCCGATCTCGGGGCCGCCGAGGCCGAACGAGACGAGCCCCTCCGGCCGCAGGTCCAGGGCGAGCCGGGTGGTCTCCTCGGCGGCTTCGAGTCCGGCCTCTCCGGGGATGTCGAAGCACCAGCGCAGCACCACCCCGAGCTCGGCCTCCGCCGCCTTGCGGGCATCCTCTATGGCCTCCATGAAGCCCTGCTCCGGAATGCCTCGGCGGGTCGAGGAGAAGGGGGTGACGGTCAGTTCCGCGTAACGGATGTTCTGCCGCGCCATGTCGCGGGCGACCTCGAAGGTCAGCAGCCGGACGTCCTCCGGGGTGCGGACCAGGTCCACGACCGAGAGGTAGACGTCGATGAAGTGGCCGAAGTCCGTGAAGGAGAAGTAGTCGGCCAGCGCCTCGGGGGCGGTGGGGACCTTGGAGTCGGGGTGGTGCGCGGCCAGCTCGGCGACGATGCGGGGCGAGGCCGAACCGACGTGGTGAACATGGAGTTCGGCCTTGGGCAGCCCCGCGATGAAGGGGTGCAGATCGGTCATCGGATCCTCCGGGGGCAGGGGGTGGTGCGGGGCCCGGCCCCATGGGGGAACCGGGCGGGGGACGGAAGTCATCGTAGGACGGGGGCTGGCCGTAGCATGACGGGCATCACGATGGGGGAGGCCCATGTCAGACAACACAGAGCAGCCCGCGGACGGGGCCGTGCCGCGCGATCCGTGGGCTCCGCCGGACAACAGGGTGCCGCTGGACAAGAAGGAGCCCGAGGACGCCGGCCCGCCGGCCGTCCACGACCAGCGGACCGTCACCTCGATGCCGCCCACCGCACCGGGCCCCGGGCCTGACGCGGGCGGGGAGCCGGGTGCCGGGAACGGCCCCGCACCCGGGGCCGGATTCGGCGTCCCACCGGAGGCGGGGCAGCCGTCCGGCCCCGGCGGCTGGTACGGCCCGGGGGCCGTACCGCCACCGCCGGTCGGCCCGAACGGTCCGGGTCAGCAGGCCCCGCCGCCCGCCGGTCAGTACGGCTACCCGGCGCCCCCGCCGCCCGCCGGCCAGTACGGCTACCCGGCGCCCCAGCAGCCCGCCGGTCAGTACGGCTACCCGGCCCCGCAGGCCCCGCAGTACGGCGGCGGCTACCCGGGATACCCCGGCTACGGCCAGACCGTCTGGGGCGGGCCCCAGCCCGCGAACGGGCTCGGGATCGCCTCCATGGTGCTCGGGATCATCGCGGTGGCCGTCTTCTGCATGTACGGCCTCGGCGTGATCCTCGGCGTGCTCGCGCTGATCTTCGGTCTGATAGGCCGGGGCCGGGTCAGCCGGGGCGAGGCGGACAACGGCGGCGTGGCCCTCGCGGGCATCATCCTCGGCTCGGTCGGCATCGTCGTCAGCGCCGTGTTCCTGGGGGTGGTCATCTGGGCCGCCACCGGTGACCACTTCGAAGAGGAGAGTGACTCCGGTTACGAGCCGATGTCGGCGTCGCTGGTCGTCGATTCCCCGGCCGTCGGTGTGCCGCGGTAAAGGCCGGCCGGCGGTGTGACGGTGCCGCCGCGGTCACCGGACGTTCCCGGTGACCCCCCTTCGCGCTGTCGCGCGTGGCCCGTGGGGCGGTGGGAATTCGACCCACCGCCCCACGGGCCGTCTCATATGGCCGGGGCCTCCGCCCCAGCCGCGGCACGCAGCCCGGTCCGCGCGTCCATCAGCGCGAACCCGAGCAGATTCAGCCCCCGCCAGGCCGCCGGGTCCTCCGCACGCGGATCGTCCGCCGCCAGCCCGATGCCCCAGATCCGGTCCATCGGGCTCGCCTCGACCAGTACCCGGTCGCCCGTGCCCAGCAGGAACTGCCGCAGCGCCGGGTCCTGGCCGAACTTGTGGCGGCTGCCCGCCACCACGAGCCCGTACCGCTCGCGCTCCCAGAGGGCCTCGTCGAAACCGCGGACCAGCCGGCCCGCCTTCTTCGCCTCGGCCGGGCTCTTCGCCGCCACCGCCGTGGTCTCCGCCTCCGCGTCACCGAACAGCCGCGCCTTGCCGGCCATCATCCAGTGCTCGGCCGACGCGTACGTCACCCCGTCGACCGTGAACGGCGACAGCCACCACTGACTGAGGCAGCTCGCCCCGATCGTTCCCTCGGGGCGCGGCCGGTGCCCCCAGAACCTCAGAAACTTCACCCTCTCGCCCCGGCCGGTCCGCGCCACGAGGTCATCGATGTGTTCCATGACACGGGAGTCTGGCATCCGCCACTGACACTACGTACGGGGAATTCCGCACTGACGCGACACATGGTCGACAGATTCCGTTGCGTAACCAAAAGGCAACAACGGAATCACTTGTTGGGCTCGGTCCCCTCTGTCAGGATCGGCACTCAAATCGAGCAGAAGCTACGCCGCCCCGCACTCCGGGGACAGCGGCGGAGGAGAGCGTGATGGGCAACAGCTTCCAGGTACAGGACCGCTTCGCGGACGGCGCGCAGTACATCGGAGGAAGACTGCGACCCGGCACATCGGGACGCAGCCACGACGTGGTGAACCCGGCCACGGGCAAGACCGTCTACACGTACGAGCTGGCGGGCACCGCCGATGTCGACGCGGCGGTCGCCGCCGCCCGTGCCGCCTTCCCCGGCTGGTCGGGAGCCACCCCGGCCGAACGGTCAGAGGCCATGCACCGCTTCGCCGCCGTCCTCGCCGGGCAGGCGGACGACTTCGCGTACGCCGAGTCCCTCCAGTGCGGCAAGCCGGTCAAGCTCTCCACCGAGTTCGACGTGCCCGGAACCGTCGACAACACCTCGTTCTTCGCGGGCGCCGCCCGCCATCTGGAGGGCAAGTCCGCCGCCGAGTACGACGGCGACCACACCTCGTACGTACGGCGTGAGGCGATCGGCGTCATCGGCTCCATCGCCCCCTGGAACTACCCGCTCCAGATGGCCGCCTGGAAGGTCCTCCCGGCCATCGCCGCGGGCAACACCATCGTGCTCAAGCCCGCCGAGATCACCCCGCTGACCTCGTTGATGTTCGCGCAGGCGGCCACCGAGGCCGGCATCCCGGACGGCGTGATCAACATCGTCACCGGCGCCGGCAAGGACGCCGGTGAACACCTCGTCGGCCACCCCGACGTCGTGATGACCTCCTTCACCGGATCCACCGCCGTCGGCAAGCGGGTCGCGGAGATCGCCACCTCGACCGTCAAGCGCCTCCACCTCGAACTCGGCGGCAAGGCCCCCTTCCTGGTCTTCGACGACGCCGACCTGGAGGCCGCGGTCAACGGAGCGGTCGCCGGCTCCCTCATCAACACCGGCCAGGACTGCACGGCGGCCACCCGCGCCTACGTCCAGCGCCCGCTGTACGACGCCTTCGTGCAGGGCGTCGCCGAGCTGATGGCGACCGTCCGGGTCGGCGACCCCTTCGCCCCGGAGACCGACCTCGGCCCGCTGATCAGCCACGCCCAGCGCGACCGGGTCGCCGGATTCGTCGAGCGCGCCCGCGCCTACGCCACCGTCGTCACCGGCGGCGAGGCCCCCGGCGGCGAACTGGCCGACGGCGCCTACTACCGGCCGACGCTGATCGCCGGAGCGGCCCAGGACAGCGAGATCGTCCAGTCCGAGATCTTCGGCCCGGTCCTGGTCGTGCTGCCCTTCGACACCGACGACGAAGGCATCGCGCTGGCCAACGACACCCCCTACGGGCTCGCCGCCTCCGCCTGGACCCGCGACCTGTACCGGGCCAACCGCGCCACCCGCGAGATCAAGGCGGGCTGCGTCTGGGTGAACGACCACATTCCGATCATCAGTGAGATGCCGCACGGCGGGTACAAGGCCAGCGGCTTCGGCAAGGACATGTCGTCGTACTCCTTCGAGGAGTACACGCAGGTCAAGCACGTCATGTACGACAACACCGCGGTCGCCCGCAAGGACTGGCACCGCACGATCTTCGGGGACCGATAACCCGGCCGGTCCGGCCGCACACCCACCCGAAAGGGCAACGCGCATGGAGCAGTACGAGCCCGAGCGTCTCTCCGCGGCCCAACTGGCCGCGATGCGTCGCACTCTGACCAGCGGCAGGGGAGCACTCACCCGCCGATCGCTGCTGCGCGCCTCCGGTACCGGCGCGCTCACCCTCGGCGGGCTGGGCGCGCTGAGCGCGTGCGGAATCCCTCCCGCGAAGCGGGAGGGGGACGCCGCGGCGGCCTCCGACGACCACTCGGCCAAGGAGAAGCAGGTCAACTTCTCCAACTGGACCGAGTACATGGACGTCACCGACGACGGCAAGCACCGGCCCACCCTGGAGCAGTTCACCGAGCGGACCGGCATCAAGGTCAAGTACACCGAGGACATCAACGACAACGTCGAGTTCTTCGGCAAGATCAAGCCGCAGCTCGCGGCCGGGCAGGACACCGGCCGCGACATCATCTGCGTCACGGACTGGCTGGCCGCCCGCATCGTCCGCCTCGGCTGGGCGCAGAAGCTCGACCCGTCGAACCTGCCGCACGCCTACGCCAACCTCTCGGCCCAGTTCCGCTCCCCGGACTGGGACCCCGGCCGCGCCTACTCCTACCCCTGGGCCGGGATCCCCACCGTCATCGCCTACAACTCCAAGGCGACCGGCGGCCGCCGGATCGACTCCGTCAGCCAGCTGCTCGACGACCCCCAGCTCAAGGGCCGGGTCAGCTTCCTCTCGGAGATGCGCGACTCCATCGGCATGACCCTGCTCGACATGGGCAAGGACCCCGGCACCTTCACCGACGCCGACTACGACGCAGCGATCGGCCGCCTCCAGAAGGGCGTCGACAGGAACCAGATCCGCCGCTTCACCGGCAACGACTACACCGCGGATCTCGACAAGGGCGACATCGCCGCCTGCGTCGCCTGGGCCGGCGACATCATCCAGCTCCAGGCCGGGAACCCGGACGTCAAGTACGCGATACCCGCCGCGGGCTACGTCATATCCAGCGACAACATGCTGGTTCCGGTGAAGGCGCGGCACAAGACCAACGCCGAGAAGCTCATCGACCACTACTACCGGCCACCGGTCGCCGCCGAACTCGCCGCGTACATCAACTTCGTCTGCCCGGTCGACGGGGTCCGCGAGGAACTCGCGAGGATCGACCGTTCGATGGCCGACAACCCGCTGATCCTGCCGGACAAGAAGATGGCGTCCGCCTCGCACGCCTTCCGGTCCCTGAGCGCCGAGGAAGAGACGGCGTACGAGGAGAAGTTCGCCAAGCTCATCGGCGCCTGACGCCACGCCCTCCCTCCCCCCGATCTCCCCTGACACCACTGGGACTGCGATCCATGACACAGCAGCAGACAGGCGGCGATGTCCGCCTCACCGGGATCAGCAAGACGTACGGCTCCTTCGCCGCCGTCCAACCGCTCGATCTGACCGTCCCGCAGGGCTCCTTCTTCGCGCTGCTCGGCGCGTCCGGCTGCGGCAAGACCACCACCCTGCGGATGATCGCGGGCCTGGAGGAGGCCACCACCGGCACCGTCTCGCTCGGCGGCCGCGACATCACCGGCCTCCCCCCGTACAAGCGGCCCGTCAACACGGTCTTCCAGAGCTACGCGCTCTTCCCGCACCTCGACATCACGGAGAACGTCGCCTTCGGACTGCGCCGGCGCGGCATCAAGTCGGTCAAGAAGCAGGTCGACGACATGCTGGAGCTCGTCGAGCTCGGCGACTTCGCCCGGCGCAAACCCCACCAGCTCTCCGGCGGCCAGCAACAGCGCGTCGCCGTCGCCCGCGCCCTGATCAACCACCCGCAGGTGCTCCTCCTCGACGAGCCGCTCGGCGCCCTCGACCTCAAGCTGCGCCGCCAGATGCAGCTCGAACTCAAGCGCATCCAGACCGAGGTCGGCATCACGTTCGTCCATGTCACCCACGACCAGGAGGAGGCCATGACCATGGCCGACACCGTCGCGGTGATGAACGCCGGCCGGGTCGAGCAGCTCGGCGACCCCGCCGATCTCTACGAGAACCCGAGGACGACGTTCGTCGCCAACTTCCTCGGCACCTCGAACCTCATCGAGGGCGAAGTCCTCTCCACCGGCACCGACACCGTCGTGTCAGCCGGCGGCGGGAAGCTCCGGCTGCCCGCCGCCCGCTGTCCGGAGCCGACCACGCAGGGCGGCAAGCTGCTCCTCGGCATCCGCCCCGAGAAGATCTCCCTCACGCACCGCGACGACGCGGACGAGATAGCGGAGGGCCGCAACCGGGTCACCGGACGGATCGTCGACTCCAGCTTCATCGGCGTCTCCACGCAGTACGTGGTGGAGAGCCCGGCCGGCAAGGCCCTCCACGTGTACGAGCAGAACGTCGAGCGGCGCGCGGGCCTCACCGCCGGCGCCGAGGTCGTCCTGCACTGGAACCCGGCACACACCTTCGGCCTGGACGCCACCCAGGACATCGACGCCGGTGTGGAGACGGTGGAGGACGCGGCGTGAGCGTCACCCAGGAGGCGCCACCCGCTCCCGTCGAGGAGCCGAAGGTGCGCAAGCCCTCCACCCGCAAGCGCCTCGTCCCCTACTGGCTGCTGCTCCCCGGCATCCTGTGGCTCGTCGTCTTCTTCGCGCTGCCGCTGATCTACCAGGCGTCGACCTCCGTACAGACCGGATCCCTGGAGAAGGGCTTCGAGGTCACCTGGCACTTCCAGACGTACTGGGACGCGCTGACCGACTACTACCCGCAGTTCATCCGGTCCCTGCTCTACGCGGGCACCGCCACGATCCTCTGCCTGCTGCTCGGCTACCCGCTCGCCTACCTCATCGCGTTCAAGGCCGGACGCTGGCGCAACCTGGTGCTGGTGCTGGTCATCGCCCCGTTCTTCACCAGCTTCCTGATCCGCACGCTCGCCTGGAAGACGATCCTCGCGGACGGCAGCGCGGTCGTCGACGTACTGAACACCCTGCACGTCCTGGACGTCACCAGCTGGCTCGGCTGGACCGAGTCCAACCGGGTGCTGGCCACACCGATGGCCGTGGTCTGCGGTCTCACGTACAACTTCCTGCCGTTCATGATCCTGCCGCTCTACACCTCGCTGGAACGGATCGACGGCCGGCTGCACGAGGCCGCCGGGGACCTGTACGCCACCCCCGCCACCACCTTCCGCAAGGTGACGTTCCCGCTCTCCATGCCGGGCGTGGTCTCCGGCACCCTGCTGACCTTCATCCCGGCCAGCGGCGACTACGTCAACGCGGAACTGCTGGGCTCCACCGACACCAAGATGGTCGGCAGCGTCATCCAGACCCAGTTCCTGCGCGTCCTCGACTATCCGACGGCGGCCGCGCTCTCGTTCATCCTCATGGCGGTCGTCCTGATCGCGGTCACCCTCTACATCCGCCGCTCCGGGACGGAGGACCTGGTCTGATGCCCGTACTGCGCTGGCTGCGACGCCACCTCATCGTCATCGCGGGTCTGCTGACCCTCGCCTACATGATCCTGCCGAACATCGTCGTGATGGTGTTCTCCTTCAACAAGCCCAACGGGAGGTTCAACTACTCCTGGCAGCGCTTCTCGCTGGACGCCTGGAAGGACCCCTGCGGAGTGGCCGACATGTGCGGCTCGCTCTCGCTCTCCCTCCAGATCGCCGTCTGGGCCACGGTCGGCGCGACCGTGCTCGGCACGATGATCGCGTTCGCCCTGGTCCGCTACCGCTTCCGGGCGCGCGGCGCGATCAACTCGCTGATCTTCCTGCCGATGGCGATGCCCGAGGTCGTCATGGCCGCGTCGCTGCTCACGCTGTTCCTCAACATGGGCGCGCAGCTGGGCTTCTGGACGATCCTCATCGCGCACATCATGTTCTGCCTCAGTTTCGTCACGACGGCGGTCAAGGCGCGCGTCATGTCGATGGACCCCCGGCTGGAGGAGGCGGCGCGCGATCTGTACGCCGGACCCGTGCAGACCTTCGTACGGGTCACCCTGCCGATCGCCGCCCCCGGAATCGCCGCGGGAGCGCTGCTCGCATTCGCGCTCTCCTTCGACGATTTCATCATCACCAATTTCAACGCGGGCTCCACCGTGACCTTCCCCATGTTCGTCTGGGGCTCGGCACAGCGCGGCACGCCCGTGCAGATCAACGTCATCGGCACGGCAATGTTCATCATTGCGGTACTGGTGGTTCTCGCCGGCCAGCTCATCGCGAACCGGCGCAAGAACAGCGCACGACCCTGAAAGTCCGAAGGAGTTGGAAAACATGGCCCCAGTTGCCATGAGCACCGCCGCCCAGTCACTCGCCGACGCGAAGCCCGTCTCGTTCTGGCTGGACGACCCCGGCAGGCCGCAAGCGCTCCCCGCGCTCATCGGCGACGAGCACTGCGATCTCCTCGTCATCGGCGCCGGCTACAGCGGACTGTGGACCGCGCTGCTCGCCAAGGAGCGCGAACCGGAACGCGATGTCGTACTGATCGAGGGGCACGAGACGGGCTGGGCCGCCTCGGGCCGCAACGGCGGATTCTGCGCCGCCTCCCTCACCCACGGCCTGCCCAACGGGCTGGAGCGCTGGCCCGAGGAGATCGGGAAGCTGGAGGAGCTGGGCGCGCGCAACCTCGACGCCATCGAGGAGGCGGTCGCCCGCTACGGCATCGACTGCGAGTTCGAGCGCACCGGTGAAATCGATGTCGCCACCCAGCCCCACCAGCTCGAAGAGCTGCGGGAATGGCACCAGGAGCTGGAGCGACGCGGCTTCGGCGGCGTCGAGTTCCTCGACCGCGAGGCACTGCGCGCCCATGTCGACTCACCGACATTCCTGGGTGGCCTCTGGGACCGCCGCGGGGTCGCGATGCTGCACCCCGCCAAGCTGGCCTGGGGCCTCAAGCAGGCCTGTCTCGACCTGGGGGTGCGGATCTACGAGCACACCCGTGGCCTGGAGCTGGCCAGAACCGGAACCGGAATGGCGGTCCGCACCCCGTACGGAAAGGTCCTCGCCCGCCGCGTCGCCCTCGGCACGAACATCTTCCCGTCACTTGTGAAGCGGGTGCGCCCGTACACCGTCCCGGTCTACGACTACGCACTGATGACGGAGCCGCTGACCGCCGAACAGCTCGCCGCCATCGGCTGGCGGAACCGGCAGGGCCTGGGGGACAGCGCCAACCAGTTCCATTACTTCCGGCTCTCCGCGGACAACCGGATCCTGTGGGGCGGATACGACGCGATCTATCCGTTCGGGGGCCGGCTCAGCGCCGATCTCGACCAGCGGCCGGAAACGTTCCTGAAGCTCGCCGGGCAGTTCTTCGCATGCTTCCCGCAATTGGCGGGAGTGCGTTTCACGCATGCCTGGGGCGGCGCCATCGACACCTGTTCCCGGTTCTCCGCGTTCTTCGGTACGGCCCATCAGGGCCGGGTCGCCTATGCCGCCGGATACACCGGACTCGGCGTCGGGGCCACCCGGTTCGGCGCCGATGTGATGCTCGACCTCCTCGCCGGCGAGCGGACGGAGCGGACCGCGCTGGAGATGGTGCGCAGCAAGCCGATGCCGTTTCCGCCGGAGCCGCTGGCCTGGGCCGGGATCGAGCTGACGAAGCGCTCCCTGGCCAGGGCCGACGACAACGGCGGCCACCGCAATCTGTGGCTGCGGACGATGGACCGGATGGGGCTCGGCTTCGACAGCTGAACCCGCCTGTGACCTGCGGCGCCGCTCGGCCGGGCCCACGTGACCCAGTTCACTACTGGTTGGTAGCCAAACCCGCGTAATGGATCGGTCCCGCCCCGCTCTCTCCCGTGAACGCACCGGCAGAACCCTGCCGTGCGACACGGAACGGAGGCGGGCCATGACTGGCTCGGAGGTCAAGGCAGCGGTCGAGTGGCTCGTGTCGGTGGCACCGGATCCCGGCGCCTGCCGGTGGGAGTGGGAGCGCAATCCGCAGGGGATCGCGCTGCTTCCCGCCGGTAAGCGCTGGGACGTGCTGATCCTGCCGGGGGAGCTGGGCCGGCCGACGCTCGATGTGCTCACCCGGCTCATCGGCCGGCCGGGGCCGGTCCTCGCCGACTTCGGCGACGCGCGCATCGGGTTCTTCGTGCCGCCGGGCACCACCGACCGCTGGATCGGCACGGGGATCAGGGGCGCGGGCCGGGGCACCTGGATCGTGGTGCCGTATCCGAGGCGGGCCGCCGGCGGGGTGCGCTGGCTGATTCCGCCCGACGGATCGGGCACGCTCACCGACGCCACGCTGCTGGAACTCGCGATGCACGAAGCCGCGGGAGCGGCTGCGGCGGGGGACATCGATTAGGTGGCCGGATGCCAGAGGTCTTGACAACCGGATTGGTCTGGACCATGTTGTGGCCACCCAATTCCCCCCTGCACGGAGGCCGTTGTGGAACGCACGGGACCCCCCGCTCGCATTACCGGACTTCTGGCCGCCTTCACGGCCGCCCTGCTGGCCGCCGGCGGCCTGGCGGCCTCGGCGCCGAGCGCCGCCGCGGCCGACGCCGATCTGGCGCGCAACGGAACCTTCGAGGCAGGCCTGGACGGCTGGAGCTGTACGGGCGGCAGCGGAGCCGTCGTCAGCACACCCGTGCACGGCGGCACCTCGGCGCTGAAGGCGACCCCGGCCGGCAGCGACAACGCCAAGTGCTCCCAGACCGTGACGGTCAAGCCCAACTCCACGTACACGCTGAGCGCCTGGGTGCAGGGCAGCTACGTCTACCTGGGCGCGGACGGCACCGGCACGACCGACGTGTCCACCTGGACGCAGTCCGCCGGCAGCTGGAAGCAGCTCACCACCACGTTCAGGACGGGCGCGTCCACCACCTCGGTCAGCGTCTACACGCACGGCTGGTACGGCACCCCCGCCTACTACGCCGACGACCTCACCCTCATCGGCCCCGGCGGCGATCCGGTCGCACTCCCGGCGGTACCGGCGGGCCTCAAGGCCGGCACGGCCACCGCGTCCTCGGTCCCGCTGTCCTGGACGGCCGCCACGGGCGCCACCGGCTACAACGTCTACCAGGGCGGCGCGAAGGTCCTCTCCACCACCGGCACCTCCGCGACCGTGACGGGCCTCGCCGCCTCGACCGCGTACAGCTTCCAGGTCACCGCCACCAACGCGGCGGGCGAGTCCGCCAAGTCCGCCGCGGTGCCCGCCACCACCAAGACCGCCGGCAGCGGGGGAGGCGGCAGCACGGACCTGCCGGCCCACGCCCTCGTCGGCTATCTGCACTCCAGCTTCGCCAACGGCTCCGGCTACACCCGGATGGCGGACGTGCCCGACTCCTGGGACGTCATCGACCTGGCCTTCGGCGAGCCCACCTCCGTCACCTCCGGCGACATCCGCTTCTCGCTCTGCCCGGTCGCCGAGTGCCCGAACGTCGAGTCCGCGGCCGAGTTCAAGGCGGCCATCAAGGCCAAGCAGGCCGCGGGCAAGAAGGTGCTGATCTCCATCGGCGGCCAGAACGGACAGGTGCAGCTCGCCACCACCGCCGCCCGTGACACCTTCGTCTCCTCGGTCAGCAAGATCATCGACGAGTACGGTCTGGACGGACTGGACATCGACTTCGAGGGCCACTCGCTCTCGCTGAACACCGGCGACACCGACTTCCGCAGCCCCACCACGCCGGTCGTCGTCAACCTGATCTCCGCGGTCAAGACCCTCAAGGCCAAGTACGGCGAGAAGTTCGTCCTCACCATGGCCCCCGAGACCTTCTTCGTGCAGCTCGGCTACCAGTACTACGGCTCGGGCCCGTGGGGCGGCCAGGACCCGCGCGCCGGCGCCTACCTCCCGGTGATCCACGCCCTGCGTGACGACCTCACCCTGCTGCACGTCCAGGACTACAACTCGGGCTCCATCATGGGTCTGGACAACCAGTACCACTCGATGGGCGGCGCCGACTTCCACATCGCGATGACCGACATGCTGCTGACCGGCTTCCCGGTGGCGGGCGACCAGACCAAGGTCTTCCCCGGTCTCCGTCCCGACCAGGTCTCCATCGGCCTGCCGGCCTCCACCCAGGCGGGCAACGGCCACACCTCGCCCGCCGAGGTCACCAAGGCGCTGAACTGCCTGACGAAGAAGACCGACTGCGGCTCGTACGCCACCCACGGCACCTGGTCCGGACTCCGCGGACTGATGACCTGGTCGATCAACTGGGACCGCTTCAACAACTGGGAGTTCTCGAAGAACTTCGACGCCTACTTCGGCGGCTGAGCACCAGCGGGAGGAGCAGCAGCCCGCACAGGAACCAGCTGCCCAGCACGTCCAGCGGCCAGTGATAGCCGCGCAGCACCAGACCGATGCCCGTCGCCGCTGTCAGCAGGACAGCGGCGGCGGGCATCATCCATGAGCGCCTCGCGTACGGGGAGAGCAGCAGCGCGGCCGCCCCGTACGCCACCGCCGCGGTCGCCGCGTGGCCCGAAGGGTAGTAGCCGGTGGCGTCGGTCAGCGGCCCCGGGCGGGCGATCCAGTCCTTGAGCGGGACGACGAGCAGCGGTACCGCGGCCATGGTGAGCGCCGCGGTGAACGGCTCACGGCGCGCACCGCGCACCAGCGACCAGACGATCGCGCAGCCCAGCACCGGCAGCGCGACCTGGACATTGCCGAGATCGGCGAGGAACTCGGTGAGCCGGGCCGGACCGTGACCGACCAGGGCCCGCCCGGTGCGCTCGTCGAGGCCGCGCAGCGGGCCGTCGGCCGCGATCTGCCAGGTCGTGAGCGCGAACAGGGCCAGCAGGCCCGACACCACGGAAACGAGAAGAGCCGTCCGGCCCGGAACAGGGGGGGTTGTTCCGGGCCGGACGGCAGGACCGGTGTGCCGCGCGCCCCGGGGGGTGTGGGGCGGGCGGCCATCCGATCGGTGAGGAGTTCCGGAGCCCGAGGCTCCAGTGGTGTGCGCGAAGGCACAACCAGGACGGCGCTGGGGGAGCTCCGACCCGGTATCGCCCGCAGTCCCCTGCGGGCGGGGTGTTTCTCTCATCTGCGGAAACCGTACGTCAGGCGATGGGGGGACCGACAGCGGGAACGGTATCCCGCCATCGCCCCCGCACACCTTCTTCACAGGCCCTCACCGGGGCGCCGGGCATCCCCGGAGGAAACGCCGCGCGCCGCCTCCGGGACCCGCCGGCCTCAGAGGGTGGCGAACGCCTGCTCGATGACGTCGAGACCCTCGCCCAGCAGGTCCTCGCCGATCACCAGCGGCGGCAGGAAGCGCAGGACGTTGCCGTACGTGCCGCAGGTGAGCACCAGCACACCCTCGGCGTGGCAGGCCCTGGCGAGCTGCGCGGCCGCCTCCGGGTTCGGGTCCTTGGTACCGGACTTCACCAGCTCGATCGCGATCATTGCGCCGCGGCCGCGGATGTCACCGATGAGGTCGCCGTTCGGCAGCTTCGCCCGCATCTCGGCGAGCCGGCCCTTCATGACCTCCTCGATGCGCTTGGCCCTCCCGTTCAGGTCCAGCTCGCGCATCGTCTCGATGGCGCCGAGGGCCCCGGCGCAGGCGACCGGGTTCCCGCCGTACGTACCACCGAGGCCGCCGGCGTGCGCGGCGTCCATGATCTCGGCGCGGCCGGTGACCGCGGAGAGCGGGAGGCCGCCCGCGATGCCCTTGGCGGTGGTGATCAGGTCGGGGACGATGCCCTCGTCCTCGCAGGCGAACCACTGGCCGGTGCGGCAGAAGCCGGACTGGATCTCGTCGGCGACGAAGACGATGCCGTTGTCCTGGGCGAACCGCGCGATCGCCGGGAGGAAGCCCTTGGCCGGCTCGATGAACCCGCCCTCACCGAGCACCGGCTCGATGATGATCGCGGCGACGTTCTCCGCACCGATCTGCTTGGTGATCTGGTCGATGGCCTGGGCGGACGCCTCCGCGCCGGCGTTCTCGGCACCGGTCGGCCAGCGGTAGCCGTACGCCACCGGCACCCGGTAGACCTCGGGCGCGAACGGGCCGAAGCCCTGCTTGTACGGCATGTTCTTCGCCGTCATGCCCATGGTGAGGTTGGTCCGGCCGTGGTAGCCGTGGTCGAAGACGACGACGGCGCTGCGCTTGGTGTACGCACGGGCGATCTTCACCGCGTTCTCGACGGCCTCCGCGCCCGAGTTGAACAGCGCGGACTTCTTCGCGTGGTCGCCCGGCGTCAGCTCCGCAAGCTGCTCGCAGACCTCCACGTACCCCTCGTACGGAGTGACCATGAAACAGGTGTGGGTGAAGTCGGCCAGCTGCGCCGACGCGCGCCGCACCACGGCCTCGGCGGAGGCGCCGACCGACGTCACGGCGATACCGGAGCCGAAGTCGATCAGCCGGTTGCCGTCCACGTCCTCGATGACCCCGCCACCGGCGCGGGCGATGAACACCGGCAGCGTGGAGCCCACACCGGCGGCGACCGTCGCGAGACGGCGGGCCTGCAGCTCCACCGACTTCGGGCCGGGAATGGCGGTGACGAGGCGGCGCTCCTGCGGAATAGCGGTCATGCGGGGCTCCTGGGGGTGTTTCGGACGCTTCTGTTTCTGCAGGCTAGGGGCGGGGGCGGGGCGCGGGCATGCTCCGAACGGGAGTGGTGGGGGGCGTGTCCTTGTCCGTGGCGGACAGAAGGCGGTACGGGGACGGGAGCGGCCCGTTCCCCGTCACTATCCGGGCGCGTTGCTGAACTCCCCGTGTCCGCGCACTAGATTGGCCGTGCAGCGGTCGGACCTGGCTGGTCAGGGGGCAATGGTTCATGGACAACGAAGGCACGTACGACGCCCGGGGCACGCGGGGTGCGCAGCCGCCCGACGGCCGCCCCGGCGGGCCCTGGAGCTCCGTGCCGCACCCGGCGGGCCCCCCGCCCGCCGTTCCGCCCGGCCCACCGCCCCTCGCCCCGCCCGCGTTCCCCCCGACGGTGCCGCCGCCCAGCGGGCCGCCGAACCTTGTCGGTGCGCCCCGAGGGGGAACACCGATCGCCCGGTGGCTGGACACCCCCCGCCCTGCTGCCGGCCCCGGGGTCTGGCGGTACGCATACGTGCCGCGGCCCGCCGAGAAGCCTCCTCGGCCGTCTCTGCTGGGGCGCTTGCTCACCCTGGCGCTCGCTCTCCTCCTCGTGGCATACAGCTCGGGCTACAGCATTCCCTACCTGGGTCTTCCGTTCCGATTCCTCACGCCGCGGGACTGGTGGACGTATGGCAACGAACTCCGGCCGGGCGCCGCTCCGGACATCGCCTACGCCTGGCAGGCCCTCTACTTCCAAGCCGTGACTCTGCTGCTCACGCTATGGGCGGCGAAGCTCGGAAACTGGACGGGGTTCGTCCGTCACTACGCGGGGGCGAACTTCGCGCGCGTGAGACTGATGGCAACGGGGCTGGGCGCGTTCATTGCCCTGTGGGTCGTCTGGAACGGCAGCGTGCCCCTCTTGGAGATCGTCTTCCTGGCGATTCCGAGAAGTCTTCTGCGTGCCGACGGCAGCGCGTTCACCGTGACTCTGGTCGCCTACGGTGCCTACGCCGTGGTCGCCGCCGCGGTGGTGTGGCCCTTCGCCCGTATCGGCCGGTGGCACGCAGCTGTCAAGGGAGTCCGGCAACGCCGTGCGGGCGCACAGGCGCGACTCCCGGCCACGCCCGCCTTCGAGGACTCGGCGCGCTGGCCCGAACTGCGTGCCGCGGGACTCCCCGAAGCGGCGGACGTCCTTACCGGAGCAGTCCAGGCCGATCGCATGAACGACGTCGACTGCGCGCGGCTGGGCCAGGCGTGGAAACGGGCGCGATCCAGCCCTGATCGCCTCGCCGCCTTTGCGGCAGAGACCGTACGCAAAGGGCCGGATGCCTTCCTGCACCCTTCGGGGAGCCGGGACCTGCCACTGCGGTCGGCCCGTCACGACCTGCTGACCGATCAGGTCCGTATCGGTGTCTGTGCCGACAACGAGCGCAATTCCCACGCGCGCCGAGGCACGGGTGTCGCTCTGGAACCCGCCGTCCTGGGAACGTCCCTGCTGGCGGTCGGGCCGTCCGGCGCGGGCAAGACCGCCCGGCTGGTGCGGCCGGTCGTCGAGACGCTGGCGCTCCAGGCGCTCGCCGGCAAGGCCGCCGTGCTCGCCGTGGGCGCGGCGGGGGCCTCACTCGGTCCGGACGAGGCGTTCGACGTCGTCGTGAAGGTCGGTGACCCCTCGTCCCTGCACGATTTCGATCTCTACGGCAGTACGACCGATCCCGACGAGGCCGCGGCCACTCTCGCGGAAGGGCTGGTCGGAGACGTTCCGGACCTGGACAGCCGGCGCGCGGCTCTCGCGCTCGGCCAGTTGCTCGGTCCCTATCGCACCGTCCATGGCCATTTCCCGTCCGTCCCGGAGCTCCGTGAACTCCTCGCGGGGAGCGAGCTGGTCCTCACCGAGCTGCGACAGGCTCTGGAGGAGGGCGGCCACCACGCCATGTTGCGTGAGCTGGATGCCCGAGTGCGTCACACGGGCAGTGGCGGAGACCCGGCCACGGTCCTCGCCGAGCGGATCGGCCTGCTCGACCGGCCCGCTTTCGCGGGGTTCTTCGCCACCGGTGCCGACGCCCGGCCCTTCACTCTCCGCTCTCTCGAACAGCACCCGGTCAGGGTCCGGATCGATCTTCCGGAACGCGTGCACGCCGGTGCGTCGAGGATCCTGACCCGTCTGATTCTCGCGCAGTTCAACTCGATCGCCGCAGCGCGAACGGAGCGCTCGCGCTTCGCCTGTCTGGTGCTCGACGACGCGACCGGCACGATCACTCCCGGAACCGTCAGGGGTCTGCGGCATCTCAGGTCCGTCAATGCCGGTGCCGTGCTGGCACTGCGAACCGTGGACGACGTCCCCGAAGGGCTGCATTCCGCACTGCTCGGTGCCATGGGATGCGGGATGATCTTCTCCGGCGTCACCACCTGGGACGGAAAACGGTTCTCGGAAGCCTGGGGCAAGGAATGGGTCACGGTCCGGGAAGTGGCCAAGCACACCGTCTTCGCGGACCAGCCGGTCACCCGCGCTCTGCACACACTGCGGAAGCTGGCCACAGGCAACGCCGTCACCACCGACGCGGTCACCGTGCGGCAAGTGGAACGGGAACGCTGGTCGGCGTCACAGCTGGCCTACGAACTGCCGGCCGGTCACGCGGTCCTCTCCCTGACCACCGTCGACGGCGAGCACGCACCCCCGCTCCTGGTACAGCTGGGAGGCTGACGGGCTACGTGGGAGCAGGGGTACGGGAGGGTTGCGAGCGGTTACGGGAACCCTGCCGCCCTGGCAGAATCGATGGCAGCCGTTCATACGGGACGGCACAATCGACGCCCCCTCCCAAAGGTCGCCCGTCCCATGCCCCCCACGCTCGCCTCGCTCGTCCAGCACTCGGCGCTCAAGCTCACGGTCCGTGCGGGGGCCGACCGGCTCGACACGCCCGTGCGGTGGGCGCACGCCAGTGAGCTGGCCGACCCCGTCCGCTACATGGAGGGCGGTGAGCTGCTGCTGCTCACCGCGACCAATCTCGACGCCGAGAGCCCGGAAGGCATGCAGCGGTACGTGCGACGGCTGGCCGGGTCCGGAGTCGTCGGGGTGGGCTTCGCCGTCGGCGTGAACTACGACCACGTACCGAGGGCACTGATCGACGCCGCGGAGGAGGCGGGTCTGCCGCTCCTCGAAGTGCCCCGCCGCACCCCGTTCATCGCCATCGCCAAGGCGGTCTCCTCGGAGATCGCCGCCGACCAGTACCGGGCCGTCACCGCCGGCTTCGAGGCGCAGCGCGAACTCACCAGGGCGGCGCTCGTGGGGGACGGACCCGCCGAACTCCTCATCCGGCTCGCCGCGCACGTCGACGGCTGGGCCGCCCTGTACGACGCCTCCGGGGCCGTCGTGGCCGCCGCCCCCGACTGGGCCGCCCGCCGGGCCGCCCGGCTCACCCCCGACGTGGAACGCCTGCGGGACCGCCCGGCCCCCGCCAGCGTGGTCGTCGGCGACACCGACGACCGGGTCGAGCTCCAGTCCCTGGGCACCGGCCGCCGCGCCCGCGGCGCGCTCGCCGTCGGCACCGGGGCGGCGCTCGGCACCGCGGAACGGTACGCGGTCCACTCGGCGGTCGCCCTCCTCACCCTCACCACCGCCCGCTCCCGCTCGCTCCAGGGCGCCGAGCAGCGGCTCGGTGCCGCGGTGCTGCGCATGCTCCTCGCCGGCCAGCCCGACCACGCCCGCGCCGTCGCCGGTGACCTCTACGGCGGACTGCTCGACGCGCCCTTCCGGCTGCTCATCGCCGAGGCCTCCGACCCCTCGACCACGGCACACCTGGCCGAGGCGATGGAGACCGCTGCCTCCCGGTCCGGCGAGACCGTGCTCATGGTGCCCGAGGGCGAACGCCTCGTCGTCCTGGCCGCCGACGGGGGCACCGCCGTCGCCGCCTGCACGGCCTACGCGGAGGCCCAGGAGAAACGGCCCGCGCACGAACCGGCGCAGGACACCGAAGTGGTCGTCGGCCTCTCCGCCCCCGCGGGGCCGATCGCCGTCTCGGCCGCGTACAAGCAGGCCGAACAGGCCCTGTCGGTGGCCCGCCGCCGGGGCAGGGCACTGGTCGAGCACGAGGAGCTGGCGACCGGCTCCGTGCTCCCGCTGCTCGCCGACGACGCGGTGCGCGCCTTCGCGGACGCCATGCTCCGCGCCCTGTACGAACACGACGCCAAGGGCCGCGGCGACCTGGTCGCCTCCCTGCGGGCCTGGCTCTCCCACCACGGCCAGTGGGACGCCGCCGCCGCCGACCTGGGAGTGCACCGGCACACCCTGCGCTACCGGATGCGGAGGGTGGAGGAGATCCTCGGCCGCTCGCTGGACGATCCGGACAGCCGGATGGAACTCTGGCTCGCCCTCAAGGTGACCAGCCCCCCGGCCGCGTAGGAGAGACAGGGACCCACCTGCGAACCCACCTGCGACAAACCGGAGCACCCCGGAGCGCCTCTGCTCCACCCCGGACAAACGCCAGGCGGGCGGCACGGCCCTACGGTGGGGGCGGAACACCCCACGACATCGAAGGGCCGGAACCTCCATGACCTCCACCCACGCCTTCTGGCTGGCCGGCCGCGAGGCCACCGGCGAGGAAAGCTTCGACGTCACCAACCCCTGGGACGGCCGGCTCGTCGGCACCGTCGGCGTGCCGACAGAGGCCCAGGTCGAGGAGGCGGTCGCCGCCGCCCACGCCGTGCGCGACGAGTTCGCCGCGACCCCGGCCCACGTCCGCGCCGCCGCGCTCGACCACGTCGCCAGGCGCCTGACCGAGCGCACCGAGGAGATCGCCCAGCTGATCTCCGCCGAGAACGGCAAGCCCGTCAAGTGGGCGCGCGGCGAGGTCGGCCGCGCCGTCTCGGTGTTCCGGTTCGCCTCCGAGGAGGCCCGCCGCTTCAACGGCGGTGACGCCCAGCGCCTCGACACCGACCCCGGCGGCACCGGCCGCCTCGGCCTGACCCGGCGCTTCCCGCGCGGCACCGTCCTGGGCATCGCCCCGTTCAACTTCCCGCTGAACCTCAGCGCCCACAAGGTCGCCCCGGCCATCGCCGTCGGCGCCCCGATCATCCTGAAGCCCGCCCCGGCCACGCCGATCTCGTCGCTGATCCTGGGCGAGCTGCTGGCCGAGACCGACCTGCCGGCCGGCTCCTGGTCCGTGCTGACGGTCCCCAACGAGCGGATGCCCGCCCTCGTCCAGGACGAGCGGCTGCCCGTGATCTCGTTCACCGGCTCCGCCCAGGTCGGCTACTCGATCATGGACTCGGTGCCGCGCAAGCACTGCACCCTGGAGCTCGGCGGCAACGGCGCCGCGGTCGTCCTCGGCGACTACGCCTCCGAGGCCGACCTGGACTGGGCCGCGACCCGCATCGCGACCTTCTCCAACTACCAGGGCGGCCAGTCCTGCATCTCCGTGCAGCGCGTCATCGCGGACGCCGCCGTCTACGACCGGCTGCTCCCGAAGATCGTCGCGGCCGTCGAGGCCCAGGTCACCGGCGACCCGTCCGACGCCGCCACCGACGTCGGCCCGCTGGTCAACGAGGACGCCGCCAAGCGCGTGGAGTCCTGGGTCGACGAGGCCGTACAGGCCGGCGGCACGCTGCTCACCGGCGGCAAGCGCGACGGGGCGACCTACGCCCCCACCGTCCTCACCGACCTCCCCGACGGCGTCAGCCTCTCCTGCGAGGAGGTCTTCGGACCGGTGCTCTCGGTGCAGAAGGTGGACGGCGAGGCCGAGGCGTTCGCCTCCGTCAACTCCTCCAAGTACGGCCTCCAGGCAGGCGTGTTCACCCACGACCTGCAGACCGCGTTCCGCGCCCACCGCGCGCTGGAGGTCGGCGGCGTGATCATCGGCGACGTCCCCTCGTACCGCGCGGACCAGATGCCGTACGGCGGCACCAAGCAGTCAGGCACCGGCCGGGAGGGCGTCCGGTACGCGATGGACGACTACACCTACGAGCGGGTCCTGGTCCTCACCGGCCTCGCCCTGTAGCACCTGCGGCCCGCAGGGGCCGCAGCCGAGCGGCCGGAGCCCACTGTGCGGGGGCTCCGGCCGTTTCCGTATTCCGCGAGCCGGGCCGGTCACTGGAGTGGCGGCCGACCCGATCGGCGTCCCGAGGATGGTGGCACCGGAAGGAATCGGGTACATACGGACAAGTAGAAGTCCCCCGACGAAGCGGCGAGGTGAGCTCCTCATGTCCGCACCATCCGCACAACGGCCGTCCGCACCAGAGCACACGCCCAAGGTCTCCGAGCGCGAAGCGCGCCAGGTGGCCGAGGACGCGCGTGAGCGGGACTGGCACAAACCCAGTTTCGCCAAGGAACTCTTCCTGGGCCGCTTCCGCCTGGACCTGATCCACCCGCATCCGCTGCCGGCCGGCGAGGACGTCCGGCGCGGCGAGGAGTTCCTCGCCCGGCTGCGCGAGTTCTGCGAGACCCGGATCGACGGGGCCCTGATCGAGCGCGAGGCCAGGATCCCCGACGAGGCGGTCAACGGCCTCAAGGAACTCGGCGCGCTGGGCATGAAGATCGACGTGAAGTACGGCGGTCTGGGCCTGACCCAGGTGTACTACAACAAGGCCCTCGCCCTGGTCGGTTCCGCCAGCCCGGCGATCGGCGCCCTGCTCTCCGCCCACCAGTCCATCGGTGTGCCTCAGCCGCTGAAGATCTTCGGCAGCCAGGAGCAGAAGGACACCTTCCTGCCCCGGCTGGCCCGTACCGACATCTCGGCGTTCCTGCTCACCGAACCGGACGTCGGCTCGGACCCGGCACGCCTGGCCACCTCCGCCGTTCCGGACGGCTCCGACTACGTCCTGGACGGGGTGAAGCTGTGGACGACCAACGGGGTCGTCGCCGATCTGCTCGTCGTCATGGCCAGGGTCCCGAAGTCGGAGGGCCACAAGGGCGGCATCACGGCCTTCGTGGTCGAGGCCGACGCCCCCGGCATCACCGTGGAGAACCGCAACGCCTTCATGGGGCTGCGCGGCCTGGAGAACGGTGTCACCCGCTTCCACCGCGTCAGGGTCCCCGCCGCGAACCGCATCGGACCGGAGGGCGCCGGGCTCAAGATCGCGCTCACCACCCTCAACACCGGGCGGCTCTCGCTGCCCGCCATGTGCGTCGGTTCCGGCAAATGGTGTCTGAAGATCGCCCGCGAGTGGTCGGCGGTCCGCGAGCAGTGGGGCAGGCCGGTCGCCCGGCACGAGGCCGTCGGCTCGAAGATCTCCTTCATCGCCGCGACCACCTTCGCCCTCGAAGCGGTCGTCGACCTCGCCTCCCAGATGGCCGACGAGAACCGCAACGACATCCGGATCGAGGCCGCGCTCGCCAAGCTGCTGGGCTCCGAGATGGGCTGCCTGATGGCCGACGAACTCGTCCAGATCCGCGGCGGCCGCGGCTTCGAGACGGCGGAGTCCCTCGCCGCCCGCGGTGAACGGGCCGTCCCCGCCGAGCAGATGCTCCGGGACATGCGCATCAACCGGATCTTCGAGGGCTCGACGGAGATCATGCACCTGCTGATCGCCCGCGAGGCCGTCGATGCCCACCTGAAGGTCGCCGGGGACATCATCGACCCCGACAAGCCGCTCTCCGCCAAGGCCAGGGCGGGCGCCAACGCCGCCGGTTTCTACGCCCGGTGGCTGCCCAGGCTCGTCGCCGGACCCGGACAGCTTCCTGGCACCTACGGGGAGTTCCACCCCGCGGGCCATGCCGACCTGTCCGGCCACCTGCGCTACGTCGAGCGCTCCTCCCGCAAGCTGGCGCGCTCCACCTTCTACGCCATGTCGCGATGGCAGGGCCGGATGGAGACCAAGCAGGGCTTCCTCGGCCGGATCGTCGACATCGGCGCGGAACTCTTCGCGATGAGCGCCGCCTGCGTCCGGGCCGAACTCCTGCGCACCGGCGGCGACCACGGCCGCGAGGCGTACCAGCTCGCCGACGCCTTCTGCCACCAGTCCCGCGTCCGGGTCGAGGAACTCTTCACCCGGCTGTGGTCCAACACCGACGACCTGGACCGGCGCGTGGTGGACGGCGTCCTGTCGGGCACGTACACCTGGCTGGAGGAGGGCATCGTCGACCCGAGCGGCGAAGGCCCCTGGATCGCGGACGCCACCCCCGGCCCCTCCGCCCGGGACAACGTGCACCGGCCCATCCGCTGAGCGCCTGACGCCGGACCCGGCGGGGCGCGTCCACTCGCTGGACGCGCCCCGCCGCCACGCGTGCGGCACGGCAGGATGGGGACCCGTGACCGTCATCCACGTCCCCGGTTCCAAGTCCGTCACCGCGCGCGCCCTCTTCCTGGCCGCCGCCGCGAACGGCACCAGCACGCTCGTACGTCCACTGAGCTCCGACGACACCGAAGGCTTCGCCGAAGGGCTCACCGGTCTCGGCTACGAGGTGGTGCGGGAGGCGGACCGCTGGCGGATCATTGGCCGCCCGTCCGGGCCCGCCGCCACCGAGGCCGACATCTACTGCCGCGACGGCGCGACCACGGCCCGCTTCCTGCCGACGCTCGCCGCGGCCGGGGCGCGCGGCACCTACCGCTTCGACGCCTCCGCGCAGATGCGCCGCCGCCCCCTCGCCCCGCTCACCGAGGCGCTGCGGACCCTCGGCGTCGACCTCCACCACGAGGCGGCCGAGGGCCACCACCCGCTGCGGATCACCGCCGCGGGCATCAAGGGCGGCGAACTGACCCTGGACGCCGGGCAGTCCAGCCAGTACCTCACCGCGCTGCTGATGCTCGGACCGCTGACGGCCGAGGGGCTCCGGATCACCGTCACGGAACTGGTGTCGGCGCCCTACATCGAGATCACCCTCGCGATGATGCGGAGCTTCGGCGTCGAGGTCACCCGCGGCGGCCCCGGCGGCAACGTCTTCACGGTGCCGCCCGGCGGCTACCGGGCCACCACGTACGCCGTCGAGCCGGACGCCTCCACCGCGAGTTACTTCTTCGCCGCGGCGGCCCTCACCGGCCGGGAGGTCACCGTCCCCGGACTCGGCCGGGACGCCCTCCAGGGCGATCTGGCGTTCGTCGACGTACTGCGCAGGATGGGCGCCGAGGTGCGCACGACCGCCGGATCCACCACGGTCCGCTCCACCGGGACGCTCCGCGGCCTCACCGTCAACATGCGCGACATCTCCGACACCATGCCGACGCTGGCGGCGATCGCCCCCCACGCCTCGGGGCCGGTGCGCATCGAGGACGTCGGCAACACGCGCGTGAAGGAGTGCGACCGGCTGGAGGCGTGCGCCGGGAACCTGCGGCGGATGGGCATCACGGTCGCGACGGGCCCGGACTGGATCGAGATCCGGCCGGGCACCCCGCGGGCCGCGGAGATCGCCACCCACGGCGATCACCGCGTCGTCATGTCGTTCGCCGTCGCCGGCCTGCGGACCCCCGGCCTCACCTACGACGACCCCGGCTGCGTACGCAAGACCTTCCCCCGGTTCCACGAGGCCTTCGCCGGGTTCGCCGGGCTCCTGGCCCGGCAGGAGCCCGGTCCGGGAAATCCCGTGCCGGTGCCCGCGACGGAGGGATAGTCTCCGCGGCATGATGTCCGCCCCCGATGTGCTCTCCGTGCTCTCCCTGCTGCGCGAGGCCGGTACGGACGTGGTGATCGCCGGTGGCTGGGGGATCGACGCGCTTCTCGGCGAGGAGACCCGCCCCCACCAGGACCTCGACCTGCTGCACCGCCGGGAACAGGAACCCGCCCTCGTCGCCGCCCTGGGGGCGGCCGGCTACGCGCGCACGGTCGACTGGCGGCCCGTACGGTTCGTCCTCAGTCACCCGTCCGGCTCCGAAATCGACCTGCACCCCCTGGAGTTCGCCCCCGACGGGTCGGCGACCCAGTCGTCGTTCGACCCGCAGGAGCCGTTTCGCTACCCGGCGGAGTGCTTCGTCACCGGCACCATCGGCGGGACGCCGGTGCGCTGCCTCTCGGTGGCGCAACAGGTCGAGTTCCACCGGGACTACGACCCCCGCCCCGCCGATCTGCGGGACATGGCCCGGCTCCGCGGGAAGTTCGGCGTGGCCACGCATTTCTGAGGGGCGATCCGGCCCGCCGGTGTCCCCGACCCGCGTCATGCAGCACAATCGAGCGTCGGCCGGGAGCGCGACCGGCAACCGGAATCCAGCGAACAGGGGACAGGCATGCACGGGGCGAGGAATCTGCGGGGACGGCGGCACCGGGTGGCCGCCGTCGGGATCGCGGCCGCGATGGTCCTGGGCGCGTCCGCCTGCGGCAGCGACGACGACGGCAAGGGCGGCTCCACCGGAGCGGACAAGGGCGCCGAGGCCCCGGCCGAGCCCTCCGGAACGCGGCCGCTCGACGAGGCCCGGCTGAAGGCCGCCTCCTTCACCGACGGCGAGAGCGTCGGGACGTACACCGCGTCCGAGTACGCGCTCGGCAGCCCCCTCAGCGACGCCTACACCGCGGACCCGGCCGGATGCCAGCCGCTCGTCAGCCTCGCCGCCGAGGTCAGCGACCCCGACCCCACCGCCCAGGTGCAGCGCAAGGCCGACGTCCCGGAGGAGATGCTCGGCGTCACCGTCGATGTCACCCTGCGCGCCTACGCCAAGGGCGGGGCGGCCACCGTCATGAAGGCACTCGGCAAGGCCGGCCGGGACTGCGCCGGGGGCTTCACCGAGCAGCGGGCCGTCGCCCGCGCGAAGTACCTGAAGGCCGAGCCCGCCAAGGCCCCCGCCTTCGCCTCCGAGGCCGACGAGTCGAAGGCGTACCGCTTCACCATCCTCGACGTGAAGGGGAAGGAGAAGCTGTACGAGTACCTCACCGTCGTCCGCTCCGGCTCCACCACCCTCGCCTTCCGCGCGGAGATCACCTCCACCAAGGACATCGGCGGCGTCCCGCCCGAGATCATGGCAGCCCAGTGGGCGAAGTTCCGTGCGGCCAAGGGCTGAGGGGCCGAGATGAGCGAGCAGCCACGACCCGGCGCGGGGGACACCCTGTCCACGCACACAGCGGATGCGGCAACAATGGGGGCCATGAGCGACAGCCCTGCCCCCCTAGCAGACCCGCACCTCGTCTTCGACGCCGTGGAAGGCCGCCGGGATCTCGTCATCCTCGGCTCCACCGGGTCCATCGGCACCCAGGCCATCGACCTGGTGCTGCGTAATCCCGACCGTTTCCGTGTCACCGCGCTCTCCGCGGCGGGCGGCAGGATCGCCCTCCTCGCCGAACAGGCACGCCGACTGCGGGTGCGCACGGTGGCGGTCGCCGCTCCCGAAGCGGTGCCCGCCCTGCGCGAGGCGCTGCGGCACGAGTACGGACCCGGGGAACAGCTCCCCGAGATCCTCGCCGGGCCGAACGCGGCCACGGAGCTCGCCGCCGCCGACTGCCACACCGTGCTCAACGGGATCACCGGTTCGATCGGCCTCGCGCCCACGCTGGCCGCGCTCAAGGCGGGCCGCACCCTGGCACTCGCCAACAAGGAGTCGCTGATCGTCGGCGGTCCGCTGGTCAAGGCGCTGGCCGCGCCGGGTCAGATCATCCCGGTCGACTCCGAGCACGCCGCCCTCTTCCAGGCGCTGGCGGCCGGCAAGCGCAGCGATGTGCGCAAGCTCGTCGTCACCGCGTCCGGCGGCCCGTTCCGCGGACGCACCAGGAGCGAGCTCGCGGACGTCACGAGGGAACAGGCACTCGCGCACCCGACCTGGGCCATGGGCCCGGTCATCACGATCAACTCGGCGACCCTGGTCAACAAGGGTCTTGAGGTCATCGAGGCGCACCTCCTCTACGACATCCCCTTCGACCGCATCGAGGTCGTGGTCCACCCCCAGTCCTACGTCCACTCCATGGTGGAGTTCACCGACGGCTCGACGCTCGCCCAGGCCACCCCGCCCGACATGAGCGGACCGATCGCCATCGGCCTCGGCTGGCCGCAGCGCGTCCCCGACGCCGCCCCCGCGTTCGACTGGTCGAAGGCCTCGGCCTGGGAGTTCTTCCCGCTGGACACCGAGGCGTTCCCGTCCGTCGGACTCGCCCGGCACGTGGGCACGCTGGGCGGTACCGCGCCGGCGGTGTTCAACGCGGCCAACGAGGAGTGCGTGGACGCCTTCCTGGCCGGACGGCTGGCGTTCAACGGCATCATGGACACCGTCACGGCGGTGGTGGCCGAACACGGGACGCCGCCGACGGGAACTTCACTGACCGTCGCGGACGTCCTTGAAGCGGAGGCCTGGGCGCGGACCCGGGCCCGTGAACTCTCGGCCAAGGCCGCAGCGGAGGCGCGCGCATGAGTATGACGTCGGTCCTGTTGACCGTTCTGGGCATCGCTGTCTTCGCCATCGGCCTGCTGTTCTCCATCGCCTGGCACGAGCTGGGACACCTCTCGACGGCGAAGCTCTTCGGCATCCGCGTCCCCCAGTACATGGTCGGCTTCGGCCCGACGGTCTGGTCGCGCAAGAAGGGCGACACGGAGTACGGGATCAAGGCCATCCCGGCCGGCGGCTACATCCGCATGATCGGGATGTTCCCGCCCGGCCCGGACGGGCGGCTGGAGGCGCGCTCCACCTCGCCGTGGCGCGGCATGATCGAGGACGCCAGATCGGCCGCCTTCGAGGAGCTGGAGCCGGGCGACGAGAAGCGGCTCTTCTACACGCGCAAGCCGTGGAAGCGCGTGATCGTCATGTTCGCCGGACCGTTCATGAACCTGATCCTGGCCGTCGCGATCTTCCTCGGCGTGGCCATGACCTTCGGGTTCCAGACCCAGACGACCGAGGTCGCCGGCGTCCAGAAGTGCGTGATCTCCCAGAGCGAGAAGCGGGAGACCTGCGAGAAGTCCGACCCGGTCTCGCCCGCCCAGGCGGCCGGACTCCGGGAGGGCGACAAGATCGTCGCCTTCAACGGCCAGAAGATCGACGAGTGGTCCACGCTCTCCGACCGGATCCGCGACACGATCGGCCCCGCCACCATCACGGTCCAGCGCGACGGCCAGGAACAGACCCTGCACGCCGTGCTCAAGAAGAACGCGGTGGCGAAGAAGGACTCCAAGGGCGAGGTGATCCCCGGCAAGTTCGTCTCCGCCGGCTACCTCGGATTCGCGGCGCAGACGAAGATCATCCCGCTCTCCTTCGGTGACTCGGTCGTCCGCATGGGCGACATGATCGAGAACGGCGTCGACTCGATCATCGCCCTGCCGTCCAAGATCCCCGACCTCTGGAACGCGGCCTTCTCGGACGGCGAGCGTGCGGCCGACTCCCCGGTGGGCGTCGTCGGTGCGGCCAGGATCGGCGGCGAGGTGATGACGCTGGACGTTCCGGCGCAGAACCAGATCGCGATGATGCTGTTCCTGCTGGCCGGCTTCAACCTCTCGCTGTTCCTCTTCAACATGCTGCCGCTGCTGCCGCTGGACGGCGGGCACATCGCGGGAGCGCTGTGGGAGGCCGGCCGCCGGAACGCGGCGCGCCTCTTCAAGCGCCCCGACCCCGGCCCCTTCGACGTCGCCAAGCTGATGCCCGTCGCCTATGTGGTGGCCGGAGTGTTCATCTGCTTCACCCTGCTCGTGCTGGTGGCCGACGTCGTGAATCCGGTCAAGATCACCTGACCGGTGAGACGGAGACACCCGCTGTGACCCGAGCGACCGCGGATGCGCACGACGCGTCCGGTGGCCCACATTTTGTGCGGACGCCGGACGTCGTGTGCCTCACGTTGTCCTCGGTGCCGTAACCTCGAAGGTCGGAGCCCGCCGATCTCGGGACGTTGATCCACACCTTGGGGATGCTCAGCGCATGACTGCGATTTCTCTCGGAATGCCTACCGTTCCGACCCAGCTCGCCGTACGGCGGGTCAGCCGCAAGATCCAGGTCGGGTCGGTGGCGGTCGGCGGGGACGCGCCGGTCTCGGTGCAGTCGATGACGACGACGCGTACGTCGGACATCGGTGCGACTCTGCAGCAGATCGCGGAGCTGACGGCGTCGGGGTGCCAGATCGTGCGGGTGGCGTGCCCGACGCAGGACGACGCGGACGCGCTCGCGACGATTGCGCGGAAGTCGCAGATCCCGGTGATCGCGGATATCCACTTCCAGCCGAAGTACGTGTTCGCGGCGATCGACGCGGGCTGTGCGGCGGTGCGGGTGAACCCGGGCAACATCAAGCAGTTCGACGACAAGGTGAAGGAGATCGCGCGGGCCGCCAATGACGCCGGGACCCCGATCCGGATCGGTGTGAACGCCGGTTCGCTGGACGCGCGACTGCTGAAGAAGTACGGCAAGGCGACGCCCGAGGCGCTGGTGGAGTCGGCGCTGTGGGAGGCGTCGCTCTTCGAGGAGCACGGCTTCCGGGACATCAAGATCTCGGTCAAGCACAACGACCCGGTCGTGATGGTGAACGCCTACCGGCAGCTCGCCGCGCAGAGCGACTACCCGCTCCACCTCGGTGTGACCGAGGCCGGACCGGCGTTCCAGGGGACCATCAAGTCGGCCGTCGCCTTCGGCGCCCTGCTCAGCGAGGGCATCGGCGACACGATCCGCGTCTCGCTGTCCGCGCCGCCGGCCGAGGAGGTCAAGGTCGGGCTCCAGATCCTGGAGTCGCTGAACCTCAAGCAGCGCCGCCTGGAGATCGTGTCCTGCCCCTCGTGCGGCCGCGCCCAGGTGGACGTCTACAAGCTCGCGGACCAGGTCAGCGCCGGCCTGGAGGGCATGGAGGTGCCGCTGCGCGTCGCCGTGATGGGCTGTGTCGTCAACGGCCCCGGCGAGGCCCGCGAGGCCGACCTCGGCGTCGCGTCCGGCAACGGCAAGGGCCAGATCTTCGTCAAGGGCGAGATCATCAAGACCGTGCCCGAGTCGAAGATCGTCGAGACCCTCATCGAGGAAGCCCTGAAGATCGCCGAGCAGATGGAGAAGGACGGCATCGCCTCCGGCGAGCCCGAGGTCTCCATCAGCTAGGAAGTGACGCGGAAGCCCCGCCCACGACACCCGTGACAGCGCCCCGCCGGAGCAGCCAGCTCCGCGGGGCGCTGTCCGTGAGCGAGCTCACCGCGTTCCGCGGAGGCTGTTCACGGCCACGAGCGGCGCCCAACGGCCTCTTTCGGTACAGTGCGGAAATCAGCAGACCGCATGGTGAGGCCCCCTCGTGTTGACGCAGACCACCACCCGGGTCCTCGAACCCAGCGACCTCGGCGCCGCACTCGCGGTGCTGGAGAGCGAACCCGTAGCCAACGCCTTCGTGACCTCCCGGGTCCAGATCGCGGGCCTCGACCCATGGCGTCTCGGCGGCGAGATGTGGGGCTGGTACGCCGACGGGCGGCTGCGCTCCCTCTGCTACTCGGGCGCCAACCTCGTCCCCATCTGCGCCACCCCCGAAGCCGTCAGGGCCTTCGCCGACCGGGCCCGCAGGGCCGGCCGGCGCTGCTCCTCGATCGTCGGCCCCGCCGAGCGGACCGCACAGCTGTGGCGGCTCCTCGAACCGGGCTGGGGCCCCGCCCGCGAGGTCCGGGCCAACCAGCCGCTCATGGTCGCCGAGAGCCCCGCCGCGGACGTGGCACCCGATCCGCAGGTCCGCCGCGTCCGCAAGGACGAGATGGACATCCTGATGCCGGCCTGCGTGGCCATGTTCACCGAGGAGGTCGGCATCTCCCCGCTCGCGGGCGACGGGGGACTCCTCTACCAGGCCCGCGTCGCCGAACTCATCGCCGCCGGCCGCTCCTTCGCCCGGATCCAGGACGGCAAGGTCGTCTTCAAGGCCGAGATCGGCGCCACCACCTCCCAGGCCTGCCAGATCCAGGGAGTCTGGGTCGCCCCGGAATTCCGCGGCCGCGGCTACTCCGAGACCGGCATGGCGGCCGTCCTGCGCCACGCGCTGACCGAGGTCGCACCGATCGTCAGCCTCTACGTCAACGACTACAACACCCCCGCGCGCAGGTCCTACAGCCGGATCGGCTTCCGCGAGGTCGGCGCGTTCATGAGCGTGCTGTTCTGACCCGGCCGCCCGCGCCGCCCCCGTCCCGCGCCGACCCGTACCCCGCACCCCGCCACGGACAGTAGGGTCTGTCCATGGCAGCAGCTTCCGGGGGCGCCCCCCACAGTTCCAGCGTCCGGATCGGACCGATCGATCTCGCCGCACGCGTGGACGAGGCGCTCGCCGTGCAGGCCGTCGCCTTCGGCCTCGGCCCCGACGAGATCGAAGTGCGCCGCCACATCGTCCTCAGACACCTCGACCACCCCCACGCCCGCGCGCTGGGCGCCCTGACCCCGGCCGACCGGCTCGTCGGCTTCGTCTACGGCATGCCGAACGAACGCGGTCACTGGTGGTCCACCGTCGTCGAGCCCTATCTGCGGGCCACCGAAGCCACCCGCTGGCTCGACGACTCCTTCGTGATCACCGAACTGCACGTCCACCCGGAGTTCCAGAACCGCGGGATCGGCCGCGCCCTGATCACCACCGTCACCGACGCCGTCGACCAGCCGCGCTCCATCCTCTCCGCGATCGACACGGAGAGCCCGGCACGCGGCCTGTACCGCTCACTCGGCTATCAGGACCTGGCCCGGCAGGTGCTCTTCCCCAGCGCTCCCAAGCCGTACGCGGTCATGGGAGCACCGCTTCCGCTGCTCCGCCGGGCGCGTGACTGACCCAATCGATTTCCGCCCGCCCGTGCCGCCCGGCTAACCTCCTGCACATCACCCTTCCGAGCAGGAGTTCACCATGGCCCAGGTCCAGCGCATGTCCCGATTGATGATCAAGACACTGCGCGACGACCCGGCGGACGCCGAGACGCTCAACCACAAGCTGCTCGTCCGGGCCGGATACGTACGTCGCACCGCCGCCGGGATCTGGTCCTGGCTGCCCCTCGGCAAGAAGGTCCTGGACAACGTCAGCCGCGTCGTCCGCGAGGAGATGGACGCCATCGGCGGCCAGGAGGTCCTGCTCCCCGCGCTGCTTCCCAAGGAGGCGTACGAGGCGAGCGGCCGGTACGAGGAGTACGGCGACCTGCTGTTCCGGCTCAAGGACCGCAAGGGCGCCGACTACCTCCTGGGCCCCACCCACGAGGAGATCTTCACCCAGGTCGTCAAGGACATGTGCTCGTCCTACAAGGACCTGCCCGTGATCCTCTACCAGATCCAGACCAAGTACCGCGACGAGGCCCGCCCCCGCGCCGGAGTGCTGCGCGGCCGCGAGTTCCAGATGAAGGACTCGTACTCCTTCGACACCACCGACGAGGGTCTCGCGGAGGCGTACCAGCTGCACCGCGCCGCCTACATCCGGATCTTCGAGCGGCTCGGCCTCGACCACCGCATCGTCTCCGCCGTCTCCGGCGCGATGGGCGGCTCGGCGTCCGAGGAGTTCCTCGCCCCCGCCCCGGCCGGCGAGGACACGTTCGTCGACTGTCCCGGCTGCGACTACGCGGCGAACACCGAGGCCGTGACCTACAAGTCCAGCCCCGGCGACGCCTCGGGCACCGGCCCCGTCGAGGAGCTGGACACCCCCGACACCCCGACCATCGAGACCCTCGCCGCCCACCTCGGTGTCCCGGCCTCCGCCACCCTGAAGAACCTCCTGGTCAAGGTCGACGGCGAGATCGTCGCCGTGGGCGTGCCCGGCGACCGCGAGGTCGACCTCGGCAAGCTGGGGGAGCACCTCGCCCCCGCCGTCGTCGAGCTCGTCACCGCCGAGGACTTCGTGGGCCGCCCCGACCTGGTACGCGGCTACGTCGGCCCGCAGGGACTGGAGAAGGTCCGCTACATCGCCGACCCGCGCATCGCGTCGGGCACCGCCTGGATCACGGGCGCCAACAAGGAGGGCACGCACGCGAAGAACGTCGTCGCGGGCCGTGACTTCGAGGTCGACGACTACCTCGACGTCGTCGTCGTCGAGGCGGGCGACCCCTGCCCCAACTGCGGCACCGGCCTCCAGGTGGACCGTGCCATCGAGATCGGCCACATCTTCCAGCTCGGCCGCAAGTACGCCGACATCTTCTCCCTCGACGTCCTCGGCCAGCAGGGCAAGCCCGTCCGCGTCACGATGGGCTCGTACGGCATCGGCGTCTCCCGCGCGGTGGCCGCCCTCGCCGAGCAGACCGCCGACGACAAGGGCCTGTGCTGGCCTCGCGAGATCGCCCCGGCCGATGTGCACGTGGTCGCCGCGGGCAAGGCGCTCCAGACCGAGCTGGCCCTCGACGTCTCCGAGAAGCTGGGCGCGGCCGGGCTGCGCGTCCTGGTCGACGACCGCGCGGGCGTCTCGCCCGGCGTCAAGTTCACCGACTCCGAGCTCATCGGCGTCCCGCAGATCCTGGTCGCGGGCCGCCGCTCCGCCGAGGGCGTCCTGGAGCTGAAGGACCGCCGCACCGGCGAGCGCGAGGAGCTCACCGTCGAAGAGGCGATCGCCCGCCTCACCCAGCAGGGCTGACCGCTCCGTCACACGGGAGGGCGCCGCACGGACATCCGTGCGGCGCCCTCCCGCGTCCGCGTGTCCGGGAGCTACAGCCAGCCCGCGAACTCCAGCGTCACTTCGCCCTCCTGGCCGCGGCCGGCGGCCAGCGCCCGGGTACCGGACTCCACCGCGCGGAACAGCGTCCAGCCGTGCAGCCGCTCACGGTCCACCTCCAGCGCGTCCGCGAGCCTCTTGATCCTGCGCCGGGCCGTCATCGCGCCGCCCGACGAGGCGATCAGATCCTCGACCCGGTCCCGCACCAGCCGCGCCAGGTCGTAGGCCCGCTCGCCGACCAGCGGCTCCGGCCCGACCGTCAGCCAGGGCGAGCGCTCACCCGAGAGCACCTTGCTCTGCCGGAAGTTGCCGTGCAGCAGCAGAGTCTCGGGGGAGTGGGCGACCAGTTCCTCGCGCGCTGCCAGGGCCGCGGAGACCAGGGGTTCGAGGTCCGGATCGGCTTCGGCTGCGGCCCGCATGGGCCCGGTCCGACGCGCGGTCCGTTCGGCGACCGTCTCGAAGGCGTGTCCGGCGGGCGGCTCGACCCACAGCCGCCGTACCGTGCCCGCCGCCTCCAGCAGGGCCTTCGCCTCCGGCAGCGAACGCAGCGACACCTCGGGGTGCAGCCGCTCCAGCAGCAGGGCGCCGGCGGCGGGGTGCCCGGGGAGCATGTCCTCACCCGGCGCGATCAGCTGGACCGCGCCCCAGCCGTTCCAGTGCGCCAGCGCCGCCCGTTCGAGCTCGGGCGCCGCCCCGGACGGAGAGATCTTCAGCGCCGCGGGGGCGCCGTCGCCGCCTCGCACCAGGAGGACCAGGCTGCTGCGCCCGCCCGGGGCCGCGACCCGGTCCACGGACAGTTCCTGTCCGGCCCCGGCCAGCGCTTGCCCGGTCAGTGTCGGCAGCCCCGCGAGCCATTCCCCGGCGGCCGTATCCCCGTACGACTCGCCGAGCGCTCGCACCAGACGCTGCGGCGGTTCAAAACCCATACGTGCCGTGTTCCCTTTCAGAGTCTGCTTCAGTGCGTCGTGCCGGTCCGGCCCTTCGCGTCGGAACCGATCCTCGCGCCGGCGCCGTCCTCGCGGGAGCCGTCGGCGGCCCGCTCGGCGAGCCCGGGAAAGGGTACGCCGCTGCCCCGCCAGCGCACCGCGCGCACCGCGGCCTCCCGCAGCGCGTCCGCGGCCTCCCGCCGCAGCGGGCCCTCCGCGGCCCGTACGAGGTCGGAGTAGACGTCCGCGACCCGGTCCTCCAGCACGGCGGCGAGCCGTACCGCCGCGGCCGGTCCCGGCACCGCGAACGGCAGAGCGTACGCGGGGTCCGACGCCACCGGCTCACCGCCCAGCCCGCGCACCGTCCGCACCAGCGCGTCGCGGCGGGCCCGGTGGGCGTGGTGCGCGGCGGTGGCCTCGGCCCGGCGGCCTGCGGCGACCCGGCCGCCCGCCACCCCGTACCCGTACACCGCGGCGTGTTCGGCGGCCAGCGCCGCCTGTGCGGCCTTCAGGGCCCCGTCGCGCACGTCCTCGTCGCTCACGCCTTCGTCTCCTTGGCCAGTTCGGTCAGCAGGTAGGAGTGCGCCGAGGCGGCCGCCGCGACCGAGGCGAGCAGCCTGGCCAGTTCCGGGGGCGCGTCCAGCAGGGCCGCCGTGTGCGAGGCCGCGGCACGGCGCTCGGCGGCCGCCAGTGCCTTGACGGCCTGCCGGGGGCCGTCGGCGGGCCGCGTCCGGACGAATTCGAGCGAGGCCGCCCCGGTCGGGGCGAGGGCCTTGGCATGGGCGCGGACGGCGTCGCGCAGCGGGGTGAGCCCGGCCGCGGTCGCCGGGTGGGTGGCGAGCACGTTCTCGTACTGCCCGAGCAGGGACGCCGTCACGCCGACGGCCTTCTTCCGCAGTGACGTCTCCGACCGCACCGCCGACGAGCGGTCGGACGCGGTGCGGGCGTCGGCGTGCCCGGAGCCCTTCAGGCCGCTGACCTCGTCGTCGCCGTCGCTTCCGCAGCCGGCCAGTACCGCCCCCATGGCGATCGCTCCCGTCGCGGTGAGCGCGCCCCTGCGCGTCGTCCCCGTGCGCCGCACGTGTTCTCCTTCGGGCCTGGACCTGTCTTGACCGGATGTGTCCGGAAGTGATCACCGCAGGCGAGCGTACCCGCGCTCGCGGGGCCGGCGGACGGCAACACCCCTCCGGACCGGATACCCTTTGACCAGACACGCGACGATCCCCACAACAGCACACGCGGCCGAGGAGTCACCCGGATGAGCACCACCCAGAGCGAGAGGCTGCGCGGGCTGGTAGAACCGCTCGTCAGCGCCGAGCAGCTGGATCTGGAAGAGATCGAAGTGTCCCGGGCCGGCCGCCGCCGGGTGCTGCGGATCATCGTGGACTCCGAAGAGGGCGTGGAGCTCGACACCTGCGCGGAACTGAGCCGGGCGATCTCCGCTCAGCTCGACGAGACCGATGTGATGGGCGAGGACGAGTACGTCCTGGAGGTCAGCTCTCCCGGCGCCGACCGCCCGCTGACGGAACACCGCCACTACGTACGTGCCACGGGCCGGCTGGCCAGGCTCCAGCTGCGCGAGGGCGGCGAGCTGGTGGCCCGCATCCTCGGGGTCGACGACGAGGGCCTCGATCTCGAGGTGCCGGGCGTCAAGGGCCGCAAGCCCACGTCCCGCCGGATCGCCTTCGACGAGATCGCCAAGGCGCGCGTGGAGCTGGAATTCAACCGCAAGGACAAGAAGGAAGAGGAGGCGTAGCCGTGGACATCGATGTGAAGCTTCTGAAGGGCTTGGCGCAGGACAAGGAGATTCCGTTCGACGTACTCGTCGAGGCGATCGAGTCGGCCCTCCTCATCGCGTACCACCGCACGGACGGCAGCCACCGCCGGGCACGCGTGGAGCTGGACGAGCGCGGCCATGTGACGGTGTGGGCCAAGGAGGACCCGGCCGATCTGGAGGAGGGCCAGGAGCCCAAGGAGTTCGACGACACCCCGTCGGGCTTCGGCCGGATCGCCGCGACCACCGCCAAGCAGGTCATCCTCCAGCGGCTGCGCGACGCCGAGGACGACCGGACGTTCGGCGAGTACGCGGGCCACGAGGGCGATGTCGTCACCGGCGTCGTCCAGCAGGGCAAGGACCCGAAGAACGTCCTGGTCGACATCGGCAAGCTGGAGGCCATCCTGCCGGTGCAGGAGCAGGTTCCCGGCGAGGAGTACACCCACGGCCTGCGGCTGCGCACCTACGTCGTACGGGTGGCCAAGGGCGTCCGTGGTCCGTCGGTGACGCTGTCGCGGACCCACCCCAACCTGGTGAAGAAGCTCTTCGCGCTGGAGGTCCCGGAGATCGCCGACGGTTCCGTCGAGATCTGCGCGATCGCCCGCGAGGCCGGTCACCGCACCAAGATCGCGGTCCGCTCCACCCGCTCCGGTCTCAACGCCAAGGGCGCCTGCATCGGCCCGATGGGCGGCCGTGTGCGCAATGTCATGGCCGAGCTGCTCGGCGAGAAGATCGACATCGTGGACTGGTCGGACGACCCGGCCGAGATGGTCGCCAACGCGCTGTCGCCCGCCCGGGTCAGCGAGGTCGAGGTCGTGGACCTCGGCGCGCGCTCCGCCCGGGTCACCGTGCCGGACTACCAGCTGTCGCTGGCGATCGGCAAGGAGGGGCAGAACGCCCGTCTCGCCGCCCGTCTGACCGGCTGGCGCATCGACATCCGCCCGGACACCGAGACCGACGCCGAGCGCGACGTGGCCGACCGCGAGCGGGCCGAGCGGGCCCGGGAGCGTGCGGAGCGGAGCTGATCCGGAGACGGTCCGGGCGCGGGTTCGACAGCGCGCCGCGGCCCGTCCCGGACCGGGTCACAAGGAATAGATCTCGTCGGCACGCCGCTGAGATCACGACAACATCCGTTCGATCGTTGCCCCAAACAGGTGAGGTCGATACGGGGAGGTAGACTTAAACGTGTCTGGCCGGACGCACGCCCGCGCTTGCCCTGAGCGAACCTGTGTGGGATGCCGGGAGCGAGCGGCCAAGAGCGAGCTGCTGCGCATCGTGGCGGATGGGGACGCATGCGTCCCCGACCCTCGCGGTACGCTGCCCGGCCGGGGTGCGTACGTACACCCCGCATCTGTCTGTCTCGACCTGGCGGTTCGCCGCCGGGCATTCCCCCGGGCCTTCAAGGCCAAGGGGCCGTTCGATCCCGCAGCGGTACAGCGGTTCGTCGAACGGGTGACACCGTAGGAACAGGAAATTGAACGGCACGGGTCCCCGTGCGGTCAGGTACCTCGCGAGTTGGAAGTAGGTCGAGATTGCGATGAGCACTCGATGAGTACGCGATGAGTACGCCCATGAAGTAGCGACGGTCCGGCGGTAACCCGGACCTAAAAGGAGCGAAGTGGCTAAGGTCCGGGTATACGAACTCGCCAAGGAGTTCGGGGTTGAGAGCAAGGTCGTCATGGCCAAGCTCCAAGAACTCGGTGAATTCGTACGTTCGGCGTCCTCGACGATCGAGGCGCCGGTTGTACGCAAGTTGACTGACGCACTGCAGGGTCCCGGTGGCAACGCCGCCGGCAAGTCCGCTGCAAAGCCTGGCGCGCCCCGCAAGGCCGCCCCCGTGAAGCCCGCAGCGCCCTCCCCGGCCGCTGCGGCACGTCCCGCCGCCCCGAAGCCCGGCGTACCGGCTGCCAAGCCGGCCGCTGCCGAGGCTCCGGAGAGCAGCACCCCCGCTGCGGCCTCCGCGCCGTCCGCGGGCCCGCGTCCGGGCCCCAAGCCCGCACCCGCGAAGCCCGCCCCGGTGACACCGGTGCCCGCAGCCGAGTTCTCGGCTCCGGCCCCGGCACAGCCGGCCGCACCGCAGCAGCAGGCCCCGCGTCCCGCGGGCGCCACCCCGGGACCGCGTCCCGCCGCCAGCCCCGCCCGTCCGGCTCCGGCCGGCGGTCAGCGTGACGGTGGCCGCGAGGGCGGCCAGCGCGACGGCGGCCGTGGCGGCGAGCGCGACGGCGCCCGTGGCGGCGACCGTCCGGCGCGTCCCGCGGGCCAGGGCGCCCCGCGTCCCGGCGCACGTCCGGCGGGTCCCCGTCCGGGCAACAACCCGTTCACCTCCGGTGGCTCGACGGGCATGGCCCGTCCGCAGTCGCCCCGTCCCGGTGGCGCCCCGCGCCCCGGTGGCGGCTCGGAGCGCCCCGGCGCCCCGCGTCCGCAGGGCGGCCCCGGCGGCGCCCCGCGCCCGCAGGGTCAGGGTCAGGGCGGCGCACGTCCGTCTCCGGGCGGCATGCCGCGCCCGCAGGCTCCTCGTCCCGGCGGCGCCCCCGGCGCCGGCGGTAACCGTCCCAACCCGGGCATGATGCCGCAGCGTCCCGCTGCCGGCCCGCGTCCCGGTGGTGGCCCCGGCGGTGGCCGTGGTCCCGGTGGTGGCGGCGGCGGTCGTCCCGGCGGCGGTGGCGGCGCAGGCCGTCCCGGTGGCGGCGGCTTCGCAGGCCGTCCGGCCGGTCCCGGTGGCGGTGGCGGCGGTTTCGCCGGCCGTCCCGGTGGCGGCGGTGGCGCTCCCGGCCGTCCGGGTGGTGGCGGCGGCTTCGGCGGTCGTCCCGGCTTCGGTGGCCGTCCCGGTGGTCCCGGTGCCCGTGGTGGCACACAGGGTGCCTTCGGCCGCCCCGGCGGTCCCGCGCGTCGTGGCCGCAAGTCGAAGCGGCAGAGGCGCCAGGAGTACGAGTCGATGCAGGCCCCGTCGGTGGGCGGCGTCATGCTGCCCCGCGGCAACGGGCAGGCTGTCCGGCTGTCTCGCGGTGCCTCGCTCACGGACTTCGCGGAGAAGATCAACGCGAACCCGGCGTCGCTCGTCGGCGTGATGATGAACCTCGGCGAGATGGTCACTGCCACGCAGTCCGTCCCGGACGAGACGCTGAAGATGCTCGCGGACGAGATGAACTTCGTCCTGGAGATCGTCAGCCCCGAGGAGGAGGACCGCGAGCTGCTCGAGTCCTTCGACATCGAGTTCGGCGAGGACGAGGGCGGCGAAGAGGCCCTGGTCTCCCGTCCGCCGGTCGTGACCGTCATGGGTCACGTCGACCACGGTAAGACCCGGCTGCTGGACGCGATCCGCAAGACGAACGTCGTTGCGGGCGAGGCCGGCGGTATCACGCAGCACATCGGTGCGTACCAGGTCGGCGCCGAGGTCAATGGCGAGGACCGCAGGATCACCTTCATCGACACCCCGGGTCACGAGGCGTTCACCGCCATGCGTGCACGTGGTGCGAAGTCCACCGACATCGCGATCCTCGTGGTGGCGGCGAACGACGGTGTGATGCCCCAGACGATCGAGGCGCTGAACCACGCCAAGGCGGCCGACGTGCCGATCGTGGTCGCGGTCAACAAGATCGACGTCGAGGGTGCCGACCCGGTCAAGGTGCGCGGTCAGCTCACCGAGTTCGGTCTGGTGGCGGAGGAGTACGGCGGCGACACGATGTTCGTCGACATCTCCGCCAAGCAGGGCCTCAACATCGAGGCTCTTCTGGAGGCCGTCGTCCTCACCGCCGACGCCTCGCTCGACCTGCGGGCCAACCCGGACCAGGACGCACAGGGTATTGCGATCGAGTCCCACCTCGACCGCGGTCGCGGTGCCGTCTCGACCGTCCTCGTCCAGCGCGGCACGCTGCGCATCGGCGACACGGTGGTCGTCGGCGACGCGTACGGCCGAGTCCGGGCGATGCTCGACGACAAGGGCGAGAACGTCGAGGAAGCGGGTCCCTCGACCCCCGTCCTAGTGCTGGGTCTCACCAACGTCCCGGGTGCCGGCGACAACTTCCTGGTGGTCGACGAGGACCGTACGGCCCGTCAGATCGCCGAGAAGCGTGCCGCTCGTGAGCGCAACGCCAACTTCGCCCGCAAGGGTGTCCGGTTCTCCCTGGAGAACCTGGACGAGGCGCTCAAGGCCGGTCTGGTCCAGGAGCTCAACCTCATCATCAAGGGCGACGCGTCCGGTTCGGTGGAGGCTCTCGAGTCCTCGCTGCTCCAGCTCGACGTCGGTGAAGAGGTCGACATCCGGGTCCTGCACCGCGGTGTGGGTGCGGTCACCGAGTCGGACATCAACCTGGCGACCGGCTCCGACGCCATCGTGATCGGCTTCAACGTGCGCGCCGCAGGGCGTGCCGCGCAGATGGCCGACCGCGAAGGTGTGGACGTCCGGTACTACTCGGTCATCTACCAGGCGATCGAAGAGATCGAAGCGGCCCTCAAGGGCATGCTCAAGCCGGAGTACGAAGAGGTCGAGCTCGGTACGGCGGAGATCCGCGAGATCTTCCGCTCGTCCAAGCTGGGCAACATCGCCGGTGTGCTGGTCAGGTCCGGCGAGGTCAAGCGCAACACCAAGGCGCGCCTGCTCCGCGACGGCAAGGTCATCGCGGAGAACCTCAACATCTCCGGTCTGCGCCGCTTCAAGGACGACGTCACCGAGATCCGCGAAGGCTTCGAGGGCGGTATCAACCTCGGAAACTTCAACGACATCAAGATCGACGACGTCATCGCGACGTACGAGATGCGCGAGAAGCCGCGAGGCTGACCCGTACCTCAACAGTCGGGGCCGGTCGACGGGTCGTATTTCCGTCGATCGGCCCCGGCCGTTCCGTGTACGGTTCTTGTGTCCCTGCCAATCATCGGCAGGGCACGAACCCGAACCGGCGGGACATCCGGACACACATGTATGTGGGGACACTGTCCTTCGATCTGCTTCTCGGCGACGTACGGTCGCTGAAGGAGAAGCGTTCCGTGGTCCGTCCGATCGTCGCCGAGCTCCAGCGCAAGTACGCGGTGAGCGTGGCGGAGACGGGCGGTCAGGACCTCCATCGCAGGGCCGAGATCGGCCTCGCCGTGGTCTCCGGGGACACCGGGCACCTCACGGACGTGCTGGACCGGTGCGAGCGGCTGATCGCCGGCCGGCCGGAAGTGGAGCTGCTGTCCGTACGGCGGCGGCTGCACAGCGACGAAGACGATTGAGTAGGAACGGAGACGGACCAGTGGCCGACAACGCGCGGGCTAAGAAGCTGGCGGACCTCATCCAGGAGGTGGTCGCCGAGAAACTGCAGCGCGGAATCAAGGACCCGCGCCTGGGTACGCACGTGACCATCACGGACACCCGCGTCACCGGCGACCTGCGGGAGGCCACGGTCTTCTACACGGTCTACGGCGACGACGAGGACCGGGCGAGCGCGGCAGCCGGCCTGGAGAGCGCCAAGGGCATCCTGCGCTCGGCGGTCGGTGCGGCGGCGGGGACGAAGTTCACCCCCACGCTCGCCTTCATGGCGGACGCGCTGCCCGAGAACGCCAAGGCGATCGAGACCCTCCTCGACCGGGCACGGGCCTCGGACGCCAAGGTGCGGGAGGCGTCCTCGGGCGCCACGTACGCCGGCGACGCCGACCCGTACCGCAAGCCGGAGGACGAGACCGACGAGGACTCCCCTTCCGCATGACGCAGAACAAAACGCCGGACGGCCTTGTCATCGTCGACAAGCCGTCCGGCTTCACTTCGCACGACGTCGTCGCCAAGATGCGCGGCATCGCCAGGACCCGCCGCGTCGGCCATGCCGGCACGCTGGACCCGATGGCCACGGGCGTTCTCGTGCTCGGCGTGGAGCGGGCCACCAAGCTCCTCGGCCATCTCGCGCTCACCGAGAAGGAGTACCTCGGCACGATCCGGCTCGGCCAGGACACCGTCACGGACGACGCCGAAGGCGAGATCATCTCGTCCACCGACGCCTCCGGAGTGACGCGCGAGGGCATCGACGCGGGGGTCGCCGAACTGACCGGCGCCATCATGCAGGTGCCGTCCAAGGTCAGCGCCATCAAGATCGACGGCAAGCGGTCCTACGCGCGGGTGCGCGGCGGCGAGGAGTTCGAGATCCCGGCCCGGCCGGTGACCATCTCGTCCTTCAACGTCTACGACGTCCGCGAGGCCGTCGCCGAGGACGGCACCCCAGTGGTCGACCTGGTCGTCTCGGTGGTCTGCTCCTCCGGTACGTACATCCGGGCCATCGCCCGCGACCTCGGCGCCGGACTCGGCGTGGGCGGGCACCTCACCGCGCTGCGGCGCACCCGGGTCGGCCCGTACGGCCTCGACGGGGCGAGGACGCTGGACCAGCACCAGGAAGAGCTGGTCGTGATGCCGGTGGCCGAGGCCGCCGCCTCGGCCTTCCCGCGCTGGGACGTCGACGAGAAGCGGGCCAAGCTGCTGCTCAACGGGATGCGGCTGGACATGCCCGCGTACCCGCCGGGGCCGGTCGCGGTCTTCGGACCCGACGGACGGTTCCTGGTCCTCGTCGAGGAGCAGAAGGGCAAGGCCAAGAGCCTCGCCGTCTTCGGCTGAGCGCCTCTCAGCCTCGCCGTCTTCGGCTGAGCGCCTCGGACGTTCACATCGCTTGACGTGGCATGGCATGGCATGGCATCGCGTCGTGGAGCGGGCAGGGTTTGTCGCCCGCTCCACGACGCGTTGTTTCCTGCATTTGCTTCTGTCCGGCGAACGCTCCTGATTCACCCCAACGGGCAGGCGCTCGGAGTGAATCAGGGGTGCGAACGGGGGCGCTTTCGTTCTGATCGCTCCGTGTCGATCACGGCCGACCTAACGTCGGATCATGGGATGCGGGGACCGGGCGACGCTGGTACGACTGTGCGATCCGGCCGGCCGGCCGAGGGGGACCGGATTCGTCGCCGACGACCGGGGCACGGTCGTGACCAGCCACGAAGCGGTCGACGGGGTGACACACCTCGTCCTGCACGGCGCGGACGGACGCAGTTGCCGCGTCGAGGCCGATGACATCACCGCCCTGCCCGAGCTGGACCTCGCGCTCGTGCCCACCGGCGGACCGGACGCGCTGGGCGCGCAGCCGCTGCCGATCGCGGAACGCGAGCGGATCGAGGCCGGTACGTATGTGACGATCGCGGCGCACGGCTGGCGCGAGGCCCGCGTCCTGGGCCCGGCCCTGGTGACGTACACCGCGGGCGGCGCCACCCACCGGATCGGCCGGGCGCTGGAACTCGCCCTCGGCACGGACGGCCGCGATGCGCTCCTGCTCGGCGGCGCCGCGGTGGGCGGGCCGGTCCTGGACCCGGACACCGGCGCGGTCATCGCGGTTCTCGGCACCGCCCTGCGCGCCGGGCACGCCGCCGCCGGATGCGCGGTGCCGCTGGCCGGGGCGGGCGACGGGGGACCGCTGGGCGCCCTGCTGCTGCGCAACGCCATGAGCGTCCCCGGCTACGGCCGGGACCTGAACCTCGCCGGTGCCCTCCAGCTGACCGCCATGTCCGTCGGCTCTGCGGGCGGGCCGGGCGCCTGCCCCGACCCGGTGGAACGGCCCGAAGCCACCGCGGAGTTCAGCGCGTTCGCCGCTGCCGGTCCGGCGGCGGCCACCGGGGAGACCGCGGTGGTGCTGGGCCTCGTCGGAGAGCCGGGCACGGGCCGCACCACCGAACTCGCCGCGCTCGCCGCCCGCCGGGCCCGCGGCCCGGTGCCCGCGCTCACCCTGTGGCTGCGCGGCGCCGATCTGCTGGCCGACGACACCTCCGTGGCCGACGCGATCGCCCGCACGCTCCGGCAGGCCGGACGCATCGTCACCGCCGCCGGAGCCCTCGGCGACATGGGAGCCGCCACCCCGGAGCGGGTGGCCCGGCTGGCAGCGGACTCCGGCAGCCCCCTCCTCGTCCTGCTGGACGGTCCGGAGGAGATGCCGCCCGTCCTGGCGCACCGGCTGGCCCGGTGGAGCGCGGGCACGGTCGGCTGGCTGCGTTCGAGCGGGGCGCGGCTTGTCGTCGCCTGCCGCCCCGAGCACTGGGAGACCGCCGGCGCGCTCTGTCCGCCCGGGGCGCTGCACCGCCCGGCCACGCCCGCCAGGCGGCTGCCGTCCGCCCTGCGCATCGACGACCTCACCGTGGGCCAGACCGAGCTGGCCCGGCAGCGGTACGCGCTCCCGCCCGACGCGCTCGCCGCCGGCCACGACCGCCACCCGCTCACCCTGCGGCTGCTGGCGGAGGTACGCGCGGCCCTGCCCCCGGACACGCCTGGGCGGCCCGGTACGGAGGAGGTGTTCGGCGCGCACCTGGACCTGATGTGCCTGCGCATCGCGGTCCGGATCGCCGCCGAGCGCCGCCCGGCACCGAGGGGCACGGTGGTACGGCGGCTGGCGGCGCAGGTGGCGGGGCAGGTCCACGAGGCGGCCCGGCGCTGTCTGGGGCCGGGCCAGGGGGAGCTGGACCGGTCCGCGTTCGAGCACGTCTTCCCGTGGCGCACCGGCTGGGCGTCCGCCGTGCTCACCGAGGGGCTGCTCGTCCCGGCGGGAGCGGGCTACCGCTTCGCCCACGAGGAGCTGGGTGACTGGATCCAGGGCGCGCATCTGGACGTGGACGCCGCACTGCGGGCCCTGGTGCACCGCTGGCACGCCCCGGGCGCCGCCACGGGGGAGAGCGGCGGCCGGGTTCCGCACCCCCGCCGCCCGGCCGGCGCCGACGGGCCCGACAGCACGCCCGCTCCCGTTCCCGCCGGCGTCGGGGGAGCCGAGGACGCGGAGCCGCGGACCCTCCCGGTGCCGCGCCATCGGATCGGCCCCGTGATCCAGGCGCTGCTGCTCCTGGGCCGCCGCCAGGGCCCCGCCGCGCTGGCCCACCGGCTGGCCGACCTGATCGAGGCGCTGGACCGGCTGCCGACGGAGCGGGCGGCCGCCGCCGGCCCGCGTACGGCCTCCGGCACCGATGCGCGCGCCGCCGCCGGTCCGCGCACGGCCTCGGGCACCGATTCGGGCACGGACCCCGGCCCCGCCTCCGCGGGGCCGCTCTCCACCGGCAGTGACTGCCCGCCCCCCGACGCCCGCTGGTGGGCCGCGCATCTGCTCGCCGGGACACTGCTGCGGGTGCCCGACGCCCGACCGCATCTCGGAGTGCTCCGGCTGCTCACCGGGCGCGTCGTCCGCAGCTCGGCCGAGGCGGGCGGGTCCGGTGCGCAGGGGGTGTACGCCGAGTTCGGCCCGTGGTTCTGGCGGCGGCTGCGGCTGCCGGAGGCGGACCGGATGGACCTGTTCCGCCGGCTCGTCCCCGCCGACGGACCCCCGCGCGAGGGCGACACCGACGGCGGGCGCTTCCTGGACGCCGTGGCGCGGCGGCTCGCCGCCCACCCACGTACCCTCCAGCCGCTCCTGTGCGCCTGGTTCACCGACGAGCAGCCGCTCGCCGCCGAAGAGGGAGTGGCGATGCGCCCGACCGTCGCGGCGGCCGCGCAGGCACTCCTGTACGCCCGCCGCGATCTCGCCGTGGACGATCTGACCGACGCGCTCGTCTCGACCGACCACCCCCGCGCCGGGGAACTGCTCGCCGCGCTGGCCGAGGACGAACCCTCCGCGCTGTGCCGGGCCGTCGAGCGGTGGTCCCGCGACGACGACCGCCGGGCCCGGCGGATCGCGGCCGCCTCGTACGGAGCGGTCGTCGCACCGAACCTCACCCGCGACGCCGACCGCGAACTGCTCCGCCGCTCCGCCCTCGCCCTGCTGGCCCGCCCCGGAGACACCGATCTGCACGGCCCGGCGCTCACCCGGCTCATCGCCGATCCGGGGACCAGGGACCGCTACCTGCCGCAGGCCCTCCGCGTCTTCGCCGCGGGCGGCCCCCGGCTGTCCCCGGCCGCGCTCGCCGTCGCGCTGCCCACACACCCCGAGCCGGTGCTGACCGCGTACCGCGACCGGCTCGTGCGGTCCGGGGACAGCGCGGGCGATGTGCTGCGCGCCCTCGCCGGGATCGACGCCCCCGCGCTCGCCCTGCACGCCGCCGGGCTCGTACGGGCGTACGTCGACAGCCACCCAGAGGACACGGTGCACGCCGCGGCCTACCTCGACCGCAGGCTGGAGCACGGGCCCGCCGCCCGCGCCCTGCTGCTCCCCCTGCTGACCGGGCTGCTCCGGGACCGGCCCGCGACCGCGCCGGTCCGCGGCGCGCTCGCCGGGGTGCTGGCCTCCCCCGGCAGCCCGGCCTCCCAGCCGCTCAGGGACGAGCTGCTGGAAGTGCTGCTGGACTTCGAGCAGAGCGGCGCCCACCGGGACCCGATCGTGCTCGACGCGCTGCTGCGGGCCGCGGCGGCCGGCAGCGCCGGGCGCGGCAGCGCCCGCACCAGGGCCCTGGTCCACCGCACCGGGACGCTGCTCGTCCGCACCCCGGAAGGGGCCGGCCAGTTCGACCGCCGACTGGTCGAACTGGCCCGTGACGTGCCCGGATTCGCCGCCCTGGTCACCGACTGGCTGACGGACGCCCCCCAGGAGTGGGCAGCGGTCATCGGCCCCGGCGCCCGGCGCACCGTAGAGGCTCTCGGGGGTGTCCCAGCTACCCCGATCCCCATGCCGATGCAGGCCGCAGGGCGTGAGCATGGCAGTCTTAGACCTGCGTAAGAGACAAACCCACGTACACAGGTTCGGGCGAGGAGCGGTCAGAGTGCAGCGCTGGCGTGGCTTGGAGGACATCCCCCAGGACTGGGGACGCAGCGTCGTCACCATCGGGTCCTACGACGGGGTGCACCGCGGACACCAGCTGATCATCGGCCGGGCCGTCGAGCGGGCCCGCGAGCTGGGCGTTCCGTCGGTCGTCGTGACCTTCGACCCGCACCCCAGCGAGGTCGTCCGGCCCGGCAGCCATCCGCCGCTGCTCGCCCCGCACCACCGCCGCGCCGAGCTGATGGCCGGCCTCGGCGTGGACGCGCTCCTGATCCTGCCGTTCACCACCGAGTTCTCGAAGCTCTCCCCGGCCGACTTCATCGTGAAGGTGCTCGTCGACAAGCTCCATGCGCAGCTGGTCATCGAGGGCCCCAACTTCCGCTTCGGCCACAAGGCCGCGGGGAACGTGCGGCTGCTCACCGAGTTCGGCGGCACGTACGACTACCGGGTCGAGGTCATCGATCTGCGGGTGCGCGGCGAGGCGGGCGGCGGCGAGCCGTTCTCCTCCACCCTCACCCGGCGCCTGGTCGCCGAGGGCGACCTGACCGGCGCCGCCGAGATCCTGGGCCGCCCGCACCGCGTCGAGGGCATCGTCGTCCGCGGTGCGCAGCGCGGACGCGAGCTCGGCTTCCCCACCGCGAACGTCGAGACCCTGCCGCACACCGCGATCCCCGCAGACGGGGTGTACGCGGGCTGGCTGAACGTGAACGGCGAGGCGATGCCCGCCGCCATCTCGGTCGGCACGAACCCGCAGTTCGACGCCACCGAGCGCACGGTGGAGGCGTACGCGATCGACCGGGTCGGCCTCGATCTGTACGGGCTGCACGTCTCCGTGGACTTCCTCGCCTACGTACGGGGGATGCTGAAGTTCGACTCGATCGACGAGCTCCTCGTGGCGATGGCCGCCGATGTGAAGCGCTGCAGCGAGCTGATCTCCGCGTACGACGGGGACTGACCCGCCCGTTCGGCGGGTCGGGGCCCCCTGCGTCCATGCGGCGGGACCGCGCGGACCAGCGGCAGCGCTCGGGGGTCCGGCCCGGCGGCTCGCCTAGGGTGGGGCGCACCTGGCCGGGTGTGCCGGGCCGAGGAGGTCCGTACCGTGCGTGAACTGCTCCCCGAGCTGCGTGCCTGGGACGGGGCCGGCACCCCCTTCGCCCTGGCGACGGTCGTCTCCGTCCGGGGCAGCGCGCCGCGGGACCCCGGCGCGGTGATGGCGGTGACCGCCGACGGAGCGGTGGCGGGCAGCGTGTCCGGCGGCTGCGTCGAGGGTGCGGTGTACGAGCTGGCCGGCGAGGTGCTCGCCTCCGGCAGCCCGCAGCTCCAGTCGTACGGGATCAGCGACGACGACGCGTTCGGTGTCGGGCTGACCTGCGGCGGGACGATCGACGTCCTGGTCGTGCCGTTCGCCGCGGCCGCCGACCGCGCATGGCTCAGGGGCGTCACGGACTCGATCGCGGGCGGCGAACCCGTCGCCGTGGCCACCGTCCTGCCGGGCGCCGCGGCGGCCGGTGCCCGGCTGGTGGTCCGGGCCGGCGGCGCACAGGGCTCGCTCGGCAACGAGGGGCTCGACGCGGCCGTCACCGATGACGCCCTGGGCCTGCTCGCCCAGGGGGCGACCGGCCGTCAGTGGTACGGGACACGCGGGCAGCGCCGGATGCAGGACGTGTCCGTCTTCGTCCAGACGTACGCGCCACCGCCCCGGATGCTGGTCTTCGGCGCCATCGACCACGCCGCCGCGACCGCCCGCATCGGTTCGTTCCTCGGGTACCGGGTCACCGTCTGCGACGCCCGCCCGGCCTTCGCGACCCGTGAGCGGTTTCCCACCGCCGACGAGGTCGTCTGCGCCTGGCCGCACACCTATCTGTCGGACACGGAGATCGACGGGCGCACGGTCCTCTGCGTCCTGACGCACGATCCGAAGTTCGACGTCCCGCTGCTGGTCGCCGCGTTGCGCACACCGGCCGCGTACATCGGTGTGATGGGGAGCCGGCGTACCCATCTCGACCGGATCGCCCGGCTGCGCGAGGAGGGAGTGGCCGAGTCGGACCTGGTCCGGCTCGCCTCGCCCGTGGGCCTCGACCTCGGCGCCCGTACCCCGGAGGAGACGGCGGTCTCGATCGCCGCGGAGATCATCCAGCACCGCTGGGGCGGCACGGGGCGGCCGCTCGGCGAACTGACGGGCGCGATCCACCACCAGCAGCGGGAGTAGCGGTGGGGTGAGACCGGGGCTCCGGTCCCACCCCCACCGCCCGGCGAACGACTAGGCCGGCGTCTCCGCCGCGGCGTTGGCCCAGTGGCACGCCACCTGCGTCTCGCCGCCCCCCGCCAGCACCGGCAGATCCTTCGTGCGGCACGCGTCCGCGACGCCCGCCCGCTCCGCCTCGCCGGAGGCCAGAACCTGGCAGCGCACATGGAAGCGGCAGCCGGACGGCACCTTCGACGGGTCCGGCGGCTCACCGGTCAGTACCACCGGATCACCCTCCGCCTCCGGCAGCACCGACAGCAGTGCCTGGGTGTACGGGTGCCGCGGAGCCGTGAGGATCTGCTCGACGTCACCGGTCTCCACGATCCGGCCGAGGTACATCACCGCCACCCGGTCCGCGATGTTCCACGCCAGACCGAGATCGTGCGTGACGACCAGCGCGGACAGGCCCAGTTCGTCCCGCAGCCGCAGCAGCAGTGCCAGGATCTCGCCGCGCACCGAGGCGTCCAGCGAGGCCACCGGCTCGTCGGCCACGATGAGTTCCGGCTCCAGCACCAGGGCGCCCGCGATCACGACGCGCTGGCGCTGGCCGCCCGACAGCTCGTGCGGGTAGCGCAGGAAGAACCGCTCCGGGGGCCGCAGCCCCGCCCGGGACAGGGCGCCGGTCACCGCCTCCCGTTCGTCGCCGCCGTACCGGTGGATCCGCAGGCCCTCCGCCACCGCGTCGTACACCGTGTGGCGCGGGTTCAGCGAGCCGCTGGGGTCCTGGAGCACCAGCTGGACCCGCTTGCGGTACGCCTTCAGCGCACGGTTGCCGTAGTCGAGCGGCTTGCCGCCGAAGGTGATCCGGCCGGAGGTCGGCGGGACCAGGCCCAGCAGCGAACGGGCCAGCGTCGTCTTGCCGCACCCGGACTCGCCGACCAGGGCGACGATCTCGCCCGGCCTGATGTCGAGGTCGACCCCGTCGACGGCCCGCGCCGGGTCTGCGCCGTGCCGGCCGGGAAAGGTGACCTGGAGCGCCTGCGCGCTGAGCAGATCCGTGGTGGTGGTCATGTGGTGCTCCTTGCTTCCTCGGCGCCCGGCAGGGCCGGGGCGGTCGCCCCTTCCGGGCCCACCAGCACACAGGCGGCCTGCCGTCCGGGCCCGGAGTCCCGCAGCTCCTGGTCCCGCGTGGTGCAGGAGTCCAGGGCCACCGGGCAGCGCGGGTGGAACGTGCAGCCGGCCGGCAGCGCCGACGGGTCGGGCGGATCGCCCGGCAGCCCGCGCGGGGCGAACCGGGACGCCGGGTCCCCGATGCGCGGGAAGGCGCCCGACAGGGCCTTGCTGTACGGGTGGGTCGCGTTCTCGTAGACCTCGGACGCGGGGCCCTGTTCGACGACCCGTCCCGCGTACATCACCGCGAGCCGGTCGCAGGTGTCCGAGAGCACCGCCAGGTCGTGGCTGATCATGATCAGCCCGAGGCCCTGCTCGGAGACCAACTGCTCGATCAGACGCAGGATCTGGGCCTGGATCATCACATCGAGGGCCGTCGTCGGCTCGTCGGCGATGATCAGCCCCGGATCGCAGGCGAGCGCCATCGCGATCATCACGCGCTGGCGCTGTCCGCCGGAGAGCTCGTGCGGATAGGCGTCCGCACGGGCGGCGGGCAGTCCCACCTGTTCCAGCAGCTCGCCGGCCCGCTTGCGCGCGGCGGCCTGGGACGTCCCGCCGTGCAGCACGATCGGCTCGGCGATCTGGTCCCCGATGCGGTGCACCGCGTTGAGCGAGTGCATCGCGCCCTGGAAGACGATCGAGGCACCGGCCCAGCGCACCGCCCGGACCTGGCCCCACTTCATGGTGAGGACGTCCTCACCGTTCAGCAGGATCTCGCCGGAGACCTTCGTGCCGGCCGGCAGCAGACGCAGCAGCGCGAGCGCCAGCGTCGACTTCCCGCAGCCGGACTCCCCGGCGATGCCGAGCTTCTGGCCCGCGTCGACCTCCAGGTTCACCCCGCGGACCGCCTGGGCCCCGCCGGCGTACGTCACCGTCAGATCGCGTACCTGGAGCAGCGGCGTCTTGTGGACGTCGGTCGTGTTCAACGGGCCACCCCCAGCTTGGGATTGAGGACGGACTCGATGGCGCGGCCGCACAGCGTGAACGCCAGCGCCACCAGGGCGATGGCGATACCGGGCGGCGCCAGGTACCACCAGTCGCCCGAGCTCACGGCGCCGGCCTCGCGGGCGTCCTGGAGCATGCCGCCCCAGGAGGTGATGGTCGGGTCGCCGAGGCCGAGGAAGGCCAGGGTGGCTTCGGTCAGGATCGCGCTGGAGATCACCAGCGTGGTCTGGGCGAGCACCAGCGGCATCACGTTCGGCAGGACGTGCCGGGTCATGATGTGCCCGTGACCGCCGCCCAGCGCACGGGCCCGCTCGATGTAGGGGCGGGACTCCACGGCGAGCGTCTGCGCGCGCACCAGGCGGGCCGTCGTCGGCCAGGTGGTGACGCCGATCGCGATGATGACCGTCCACAGGGAGCGGTCCATCACGGTGGCCAGCGCGATGGCCAGGACCAGGGTCGGCATCACCAGGAACCAGTCGGTGACCCGCATCAGGACCGTCGAGTACCAGCCGCGGAAGTGGCCCGCGAGGATGCCGACGACCGTACCGATGGCGACGCACAGGAAGGCGGCGAGCAGCCCCACCGTGAGCGAGACGCGCGCGCCCCACACCAGCAGCGCGAGCACGCTGCGTCCGAACTGGTCGGTGCCGAGCGGGAACGCACCGCTCGGAGTCTCCAGCGCACCGCCCGGGGCGGAGGTGACGCTCTGCGAGTCGGCGCCGACCAGGACCGGCGCGAACAGGGCGATCAGCCCGATCAGGATCAGCCCGGCCAGCCCCCACAGGCCGCCAGGGTGCTTGCGGTACTCGCGCCAGAAGCGGGCCATGGACCGGCGCTTGCGGGCCCGTGCCAGTGCGCGCGGGCTCTTGGCCGCCGCGGTCCCGGGTCCCTCCGGCGTGGGCTTCTCGGCCTCCGGGGTGGAGGCCGGCATGGATTCGGTCGTCATCGGCCCACCCGGGGATCGAGCAGCGGATACAGCAGATCGGCGAGGGTGTTCGCCAGGATCACCGCGGTGGCGAAGACGAAGAACAGCCCTTGGACGAGTGGCAGGTCGGGGACGCTGAGCCCCTGGTAGAAGAGGCCGCCCAGACCGGGCCAGGAGAACACGGTCTCGACCAGGATCTGTCCGGCGACCACATGCCCCAGGTTGACGAACATCAGCGTGAACGTCGGCAGCATCGCGTTGGGCACGGCGTGCTTGCGGCGCACCGCGTCGTCGCGCAGCCCCTTCGCACGGGCCGTCGTCAGGTAGTCGCTGCCCATCTCGTCGAGCAGCGAGGAGCGCATCACCAGGAGCGTCTGCGCGTAGCCGACCGCGACCAGCGTGATCACCGGGAGCACCATGTGGTGCGCGACGTCGAGGACGTACGCGAAGCCGGTCTCGTTGCCCGACTCCAGACCGCCGGTCGGGAACATGCCGGGAATCGGTCCGACGCCCACCGAGAAGACGATGATCAGGAGCAGCCCGAGCCAGAACGACGGCACCGAGTAGAGCGTGAGCGCGAGCGCGGTGTTGAACCGGTCGCTCGTGGAGCCGTTGCGCCAGGCGGTACGGGTGCCCAGCCAGATGCCGAGCGCGCTGTAGAGGACGTACGCCGTGCCGGTGAGCAGCAGCGTCGCCGGAAGCGCCTCGACGATCTTGTCCATCACCGGGGCGTGGAACTGGAACGAGGTGCCGAAGTCGCCGGTGAGCGCGTCGCCCACGTAGGTGGTGAACTGCTGCCACATCGGCTGGTCGAGGCCGAACTGATGACGCAGCGACTGGAGCTGCTCGGCCGAGACGCGGCGGCCGCCCGTCATCTGCTTCACCGGGTCGCTGGGGATGAGCCGGAAGAGGAAGAAGCTGGTGACCAGCACGGCGAACAGTGAGACGACCGCGCCGGCGATCTTGGCGGCCACGTACCTGAGGTAGGCCTTGGTGTTGCGCGCCCGTGGGCCGCGGGCGGCCGTCGGACCGGCCGGAGCCGGGCCGTCCGTATCCGCATCCGCCTGTTTCACGAGCGCCGGAGTGCTGTCAGCTGTCATGGGGAACTCTCGTTACTCGTGCTGCGCTTAGAGGGACCGGCCGGCGGGGCCGGACTGCTCGGGGCCCCGCCGCCGCTCTCTCTCATCCCGTCCGCGGAAAAACGCCCGCGGTCCATGGAACTACTCGCGGTCGTCCGCGGTGGTGCGACGGCGCCTCATGAGGAGGAATCCGCCACCCGCGAGGACTACGACGACCACCACGATGCCGATGACGATCCCGGTGGAACCGGAACCGCTGTCACTGTCCGAGGAGGCGCTGCCCGCCGGTACGGCCGACCACCAGCTCCAGTACCCGTCCTGGCCGTAGATGTTGCCGGCCGCCTCGGGCATGGTCGTGATCGACTTGATCTGGTCGGTGCGGTAGGCCTCGACCGCGTTCGGGTACGCGATGACGTTCATGTACCCGGAGTCGTAGAGCCAGGACTGCATCTGCTTGACGATGTCCGCCCGCTTGGCCGGGTCGTACTCGGCGAGCTGCTTCTTGTAGAGCTCGTCGTACGTCTTGTCGCAGATGAAGTTGTCCGTGGACGCGCTCTCCTTGGCCTTGGCCGGCAGGGCGGCGCAGGTGTGGATGCCGAGGACGAAGTCCGGGTCGGGGTTGACGGACCAGCCGTCGAAGGCGAGGTCGTACTCACCGGCGTACCAGGGCACGGAGACGTCGTCGAGGCAGTCGACCTTGAGGCCGATGCCGAGCTTGCCCCACCACTCCTTGAGGTACTTGCCGATCGCCTTGTCGTTCGGGTCCGTGGCGTGGCAGAGGATGCGCAGGTCGAGAGGCTTGCCGTCCTTGCCGTCCTTGCCGACGCGCTGGTCACCCTTGAGCCGGTAACCCGCCTGGTCCAGGAGCTTGGCGGCCTTCGCCGGGTCGTAGCTCAGGCTCTGGCTCGGGGACGGCTCCCACTTGTACGCGGGGAAGCGCGGCGGGATGTAGCCCGCGCCGTTGACGGCATGGCCCTGGAAGACCTTGTCGATGAGCGTCTCGCGGTCGATGGAGAGGAAGAGCGCCTGGCGGACCTTCAGGTCGAGCAGGGCCTTGTTGCCGTTGCCGAACTTCTTGCCGTCCTTGGTCTGCGCGCCGGGGTTGGTCGCCAGCGCGAAGAACCGGCGGCCCGGACCCTCGTTGACCTTGACGTTCTTCTCGCCCTTGAGCGAGGCGGCCTGGGCGGGGGTCAGCGCGGGCGAGCCGGCGACGAAGGAGACCTCACCCTTGCGGAGCGCGGCGACCGCGGCGTCCTGGTCCTTGTAGGTCTTGAAGACCACCTCTTCGAACTTGGGCGAACCGCGCCAGAAGTCCTTGTTGGCCTTGAGCTTCGCATACTGGTCGACCTTGTAGTCGGTCAGGATGAAGGGCCCGTTGCCCACGACCGGGAACTTCGTGTCGTTGTTGAACTTCGAGAAGTCCCCGACCTTGTCCCAGACGTGCTTGGGGACGATCGGGACATCGAGCGCGGCCATGGTGGCCTGCGGCTCCTTCAGCTCGATGACCAGCTTCGTGGGGCTGGGAGCCGTCACCTTCTTGAAGTTGGTGACGAAGCTGCCGTTGGCCTGGGCCGCGCCGTCGTCGGTCATGATCTTGTTGAACGTCCAGGCCGCGTCCTCTGCGGTGGCCTGCTGACCGTCGGACCACTTGGAGTCGTCCCGGATGGTGTACGTCCACGTCAGCTTGTCCGGGGACGGCTCCCACTTGGTGGCGAGCCCCGGGATCGCGTGGTTGTCCTTGGCGTCGTAGTTCGTCAGGAAGTCGTACATGAGCCGGGAGAGGCTGGTGCTCATCAGCTTCTGGGCGAGGAACGGGCTCAGCGAGTCGACGCTCTGGGCGACGGCGACGGTCAGGGTCGACTTGCCGCTGTCGGCGGCCTGCGCCTGCTGGGGCGCGGCGGCTCCGAGGGGTACCCCCGGGACGACGGACGCGGCCGCGAGCCCGAGGGCAGCGGCTCCGGACGCCAGGAGGATACGCAGACGTGAGCGTGGCTGGGCGGCGGGTGGTGGAACTATTTCGACCATGGTCAGGGACCTCGCGTCAGGACTCGCACGGAGAAGGCGGGTTGATCTGTGGATCGCCAGCTGGTGAAGCGAAGGTTTATCAGCGGTGGTCGAGTCGCGTCAACGGTCATCGAAACGGCGTGTGGGCTGCGGGAATGCGCAGAGGGTCCGCATCGCGGAGGCGATGCGGACCCTCATTGGTTCAGACCTCTGACGCCTTACTGCTGAGGCGCTGGCGGCGGCTGCGGAGGCTGCTGCTGCCACCCCGCCGGCGGGACGGGTCCCTGCAGTTCAGGATGGGCGGGCTGCCCCGGCTGACCAGGCTGTCCGCCGTACTGCGGCTGCTGTTGCTGTTGCTGTTGCTGTTGCTGCGGCGGACCGGCCGGGTCCGCGGCCGACCGGGCCTGCGAGGGCGGCGACTGCTGCCAGCCCTGCCCGGCGCCGGGGCCCGGCTGCGGGGGATAAGGCTGCTGCTGCCCCCCGTACGGCTGCTGGGGCGGGTACGGCTGGCCCGGCTGCTGAGGTGCGTAGGGCTGTTGGGGCGCGTAGGGCTGCTGTGCCGGGATCTGGCTGCCGGGCATCTGCTGCTGTCCGGGCATGGGCGGGGCGTACTGCGGCGGCTGGCTGCTGCCGTCCGCCGTCCACAGCCCCTGCTGCTGCTGGGCGCGTGCGAAGTCCTCCGCGACGAGGGCCGAGAGGTGGAAGTACGCGTCCCGCGTCTTCGGCCGCATCATGTCGAGGTCGACCTCGGCGCCGGCCGACAGGTGCTCGTCGAACGGTACGACGACCACGCCGCGGCAGCGCGTCTCGAAGTGCTGCACGATGTCGTCGACCTTGATCATCTTTCCGGTCTCGCGGACCCCGGAGATCACGGTGAGGGACCGCTGCACCAGATCGGCATAGCCGTGCGCCGACAGCCAGTCCAGCGTGGTGGAGGCGCTCGACGCACCGTCGACCGAAGGCGTGGAGATGATGATCAGCTGGTCGGCGAGGTCCAGCACACCGCGCATCGCGCTGTAGAGGAGACCGGTCCCGGAGTCGGTGAGGATGATCGGGTACTGCTTGCCCAGCACCTCGATCGCGCGCCGGTAGTCCTCGTCGTTGAACGCGGTCGAGACGGCCGGGTCCACGTCGTTGGCGATGATCTCCAGACCGGAGGGTGCCTGCGAGGTGAACCGCCGGATGTCCATGTACGAGTTGAGGTGCGGGATCGCGTGGACCAGATCGCGGATGGTCGCCCCGGTCTCCCGGCGGACCCGGCGGCCCAGCGTGCCGGCGTCCGGGTTGGCGTCGATGGCGAGGATCTTGTCCTGCCGTTCGGTGGCCAGGGTGGAGCCGAGCGCGGTGGTCGTCGTGGTCTTGCCCACGCCGCCCTTCAGGCTGATCACCGCGATCCGGTAGCACGAGAGGACCGGGGTGCGGATCAGTTCGAGCTTGCGCTGACGCTCGATCTCGTCCTTCTTGCCGCCGAGCCTGAAGCGGGAGGCGGCGGACGGCCCGCGGCTGCTCTTCGCCTTCTGCTTGCCCCGGACCAGCCGGTCGGACGAGAGCTCGACGGCGGCCGTGTATCCCAGCGGGGCGCCCTGCACCGCACGCTCGCGCTGGTCGTGTGCGACGGGGTTGGGCCAGGCGGCTCCGGCGCGCGGGTCCACGGGCGGCGCCTGCGGCGGGAGTTGCTGCTGCGGCGGCTGGGGCTGGTACTGCTGCTGGTGCGGCGGCTGCGGCTGCGGCTGCGGTTGCGGTTGGTGCGGGGCGATCTGCGCGGGCAGGTTCGGGGCGCTCCCGGCCGACGGCAGGTCGCCCTGCGGGAAGCCGTAACCACCCTGCGGCTGCGGCTGAGCTCCGGGCGGAGGCAGCGCCGCGCCCGGCTGCTGCGCGGGCCACTGCGGTGCCTGGGGCTGCTGAGGTGCGTGCGGTGCCTGAGGCTGCTGCGGTGGCTGAGGAGCGTGTGGTGCCTGAGGTGGCTGCGGGGCATGAGGCGCGGGTTGCTGCGGGTTCTGCGCAGGGAGCGGGGCCCCGGGCAGGGCCTGCTGGGGCGCCGGGGCCTGCGGGGGGAAGCCGTATCCCGCCTGCGGCGCGGGTGCGGGCGGCTGGGGCTGCTGCGGGAACGCGGGAGGCTGCGGGGCCTGGGGCGCCGGGGCCGACGGGGCCGCCGGGGTCTGCGGGAACCCGTAGCCACCGCCCGGTGTCCGGTTCGCCGGGGGCGGTCCCGGCCACTGCGACGCCGGCTGGGGCGCGGCCGGCTGGGGGGCGGCGGGCTGGAAGGAGGGCGGCAGCGGCGGCAGTCCGCCCTGCGGCGGCGCCGGAGTCCAGGGTGCGGGTGCGGCTTCCTGCGGTGCGGCGGCGGACGGTGCCGGGGGTGCCGCGTCCGCGATGGCGTCCGAGGGCACGGAGTCGGCGGGCTCGTCGGCCTGCGGGGTGCTGCCGGAGTCGGCGCTGTCCGTCGCCTCGGCCGCGGCGTCGTCGGCGACCTCGTCGGACTCCGCCGACGCGGCGTCGGACGACGGAACCGAATCAGACGGAACAGAGTCGGACGGGACCGAGTCGGACCGGACCGAATCGGACGGGACCGAATCGGACGGGACCGAGTCGGACGGGACCGAGTCGGACGGGACCGAGTCGCTGGGTCCGGAATCGGACGGTACCGAGTCCGACGCCACCGAATCGAACGGAGTCGAGTGGGACGGCACCGAGTCGCTCCCGCCGCTCTCCCCGGTGGTCAGGTCCTGCCCGGCGTCAGCGCCCGTGCCGGCGTCAGCCGCGTCCGCGTCGGCCGTATGGGCACGGGCATCGGCCGCCGATGCGGCGTCGGCGGCCCCACCGCTCCCGCTGCCGTCTCCGCTCCCGGCCTCGCGCTCCGCGGCCGACTCGCGCTCGGCGATCTCCCGCTTCAGCGCGGCGGACGAGAACCGCATGGTCGCGCCGCTCTCCACATCACCGCTCCCGAAGGGATCGGCGGCGCCACGCGCGTCCGCCGCTTCCGGCGCGGGGTAGGAGGACCCGGCGGCGGCCGGTGGGACCTGCGGCGCCGGGGGACCGGGCGCCGGGGCGGGCGGGGCCGGGGTCCAGCTGGGCTCGAAACCGCCGCCGGCCGGCAGGCCGGGTGCGGACACCGGTGCGCCGTTGGGCGGCGGGGGCGGGGCCAGGTGTGTTCCGGCGCCGCCCGAGGAGTCGCCCGGCGTGTTCTGTGTGTACCAGGCGGGCGGGGTGTAGTCGATGGTGAACTCACCCGTCATCTCGGCGGGCTCCGCGTCGGTCGACTCGTCTACGGGCTTGTCCCAGCTCCCGCGCATTTCGTCCCGATCGCCGTTCACTTTGCCTCCTGGTGTGGTCGAGCACCCTTGTGCCGTGGTGGGTGGGGGCGACCGTCCGGACAGGACCTGGTGCGAACCGCCCTGCTCTCCCCCTGGGACGCGCATTGCCTGCCCGCAGGTTCTTCTGCCGCGTCCGGACCCACCCTAATCGCCACAGGGCCGGGTACGGCAGGCCGTACGGCACCGCGGCCGACGTCCTGTACGTCACGTACTGCCCCCAAGTGGACTGAGTACGGCGGGGAGTGAAGCGGAAAGCGGTCAAACATGCGCATCTGCGCGGGGAAACCTGAACATTTCACACACGTCTCGCCGCGTCCTCAGTCCACCCGGCGTGCGCTGCCCAGCAGTCCCGATTCGGCATCGGTCGCCTCGGTGCTCACGAACCGCCGGTCCCGGCGCGCGCACCAGAGGGTGACCCCGTCCTTGAGGGTGGACAGGGTGCGGGTCTCGCCGGGCGGCAGACGCATGAGGTGCCCGATCCGCTCGGCCTCGTCGGGGGACACCCGCTGAACGCCGACCAGTGACGACTTCTCCATCAACCCGGGCGCCACCGGGCTCAGATACGGCAGCAGCGTCACCGTCGACTGCCACGGACCGGACACCACCCGCCCCCGCGGTGGTTTCATGCCACAGTCCCGTATCAGGACGACCGGCGAGCCGGCCGAGGCGCCCTGCGCGGGCACCCGCCCCACCTCGTGCAGCGAGATGCACGGCGGAGCGCCGCCCGCGGCCTGCGCCAGCTTCGTCCAGGCCTGGGCCCGCCCGGTCTCGACCACGATCCGGGCGCCGGTCGCCGCCGCCCGCAGCGCGAGCACCTGCGCCGTCCACACCCCGCCGATCAGCGTGATGTCGTACGCGGTGGGCCGGTTGATGCCGATCACGGCGGGGCGCCCCTCACCGTCCACACCGATCACCACGCCGTCGTCGCCGACCGGCAGTGCCAGTGACGCCAGTTGGTCGAGGCGGACGGTGTGCCGGACCCGGCGCGGACCGGCCGGCCCGAAGCCGAGCCGGCCGCGGCGGCGTGCGATCACGGACATCAGCGGGTACCCCCGAGCGGAAGTGTGGCGAGGACACCGGGCACCTGTTCGCGGTCGAGCCGCACCAGTGACGCCTTCACCCCGCGTGCGGTGCGCTCCAACTCATTTCGGGCGGAGCGCAGTTCCTCCTCGTCGCGGCCGGTGATCCGGATGTGCCCGGCGATCGGGACCTCCTGGCGGTCGCCGCGTCCCAGCGTGAGGCTGAAGGTCGTGGCCAGCGCCGGGACCGAGGTGAGCAGCGCGACGAGCTGCGGCATCGGCGCACCGCCCGCGCCGAACCGCGGCCAGCGGCGCACCCAGTACGTGGTGTGCTGCCGGTCGTCGCAGCGCCAGGTGCGCGAGGTCTCCAGGGTGCGGCGGACGGGCGTTGCGGGCCGGTTGGCCCGCGCCCCGGCGCACGCGGAGGTGGCGATCGCCGAGTGGAGTTCCTGCTCCGTCAGCACCGTCGCGCCGAACCCCGCCCCCGCCAGTCTGCTGGACAGCTGGTCGACCGTGCGCACCAGGCACTTCTGCGCACCGGTGAGCCCGCCGCCCCTCGCCCGTACGGCCTCCGGGCAGAGCTCCGGGTCCAGCTTCAGCGCGATCCAGGTGATGCGGACCGCCGGGGACCCGGTCAGTGCCTGGAGAGGCGCGTAGTTGCGTGCCGCGACCGACTGTTCCGGCAGCCGCGGGGCGGGAGCCGGCTGGGTGTGCTGCACGACCTGCGCCGACTCCAGCCGGATGCCGTCGACGTCGAGCGCGTCCTTGACGAGCAGCAGCGGCAGTGGCCGCGCGGACCGGTCGGGGCGCAGCGCGGTGTCGTCCGGCTCGATCCGGAGTACGGCTGTCAGATACGTACCGTCGCCGATCATGCCGACCGGCCGCCGGTCGCGGTCGCTGAACGAGCAGGTGCGCAGCGCCGGTTCGCACTCGACCGCCGGCGCGATCCCCGGCCCGGTGCCCGGGGGCACCGCGGTCGACGCGGCCCTGCGGGTACGGGCGCGCAGCGCGAGAACGGTACGCAGCCACTCGGGAAGCGAACGGCGGCGCCTGCGCACGACGGCCAGCAGCACCAGCGCCGCGGCCACCACGACGGCGGGGGCCAGCAGCAGGGGACCGGCGACCCAGGCGCACAGCAGCAGCGCTGCGGCGATCTCGACCAGCACGAGCTGTTGCAATCGGAACGGTCCGAACTGTCCGGCTCGTCCGCCCGGCCGTGCGCCGGCCGGTCCGCGACGGACGGGAGCACCGGCGGAACCGCCGGGCCCGGGGGCCTCGGGGGGCGGGGCGTTCCCGGCCCGTGGTGTCCGCGTCGCGGAAGCCGTCATCGCGGCATTCCCCCCGTCCGTCCGGGCCCAACTCGACCCGTGCCACGCCTCTTCCGCCGACCGTTCCGGCGGCTGGATCAGCCTACCCGGCCCGCGGCCCCCCACCGGCGGCAGGCATAGTAGGGGCCGGTCAGGCGGGTCGGAGGCCCGGTGCGGGGCTTGGGGGCGCGGGCGCTCACGGAGCCGCGCGGGGAGAGCGCGGGGGACGGACGGACTCATGGGATCGCGGCGGGACGAGCTCAACGCGTACACATTCGCGAAGAGGCGCACGGTGGCGGCCTTCCTCCGGCCCTCACCGAACGGCTCCGACGAGGGCGCCCCGCACCCGCTGCGCGCCGTCCTGCCGAGCACGGTCGCCGGGGCACTGATCCTCGCGGGCTTCGGCGCCGTCGGCATGTTCAGGCCGACCGCCCCCACGGACTGGGACCGGCCCGGCACCAACGTGATCGTCGGCAAGAAGTCGACCACCCGCTACGTGGTGCTCACCACCGGCCGCGGCAAGGCCGGGAAGACCCTCCTGCACCCCGTACTGAACCTCGCGTCGGCCAGGCTGCTGCTCACCCCGCGGAGTTACGGCGTCGTCCAGGTCGCCGACGACGTCCTCGACGCGGGAAAGCCCCCGCGCGGACCGGTCCTCGGCATTCCGTACGCCCCCGACCGGCTGCCGGAGGCCGAGGACGCGGGGACCGCGAAGCGCTGGGCCGTGTGCGTGCAGCCGGGCGGCAAGGGCAACACCGTGCAGAAGGCCGCCTTCGTCCTCGCCGGACGGGACAACGGGCTGGTGGAGGGCGCGAACAGGCTCACCGGCGGCCAGACGCTCTACGTCAGGGGCCAGGACCGGACCCGCTACCTCGTCGACGCCCGCGGCACCAAGTACCGCATCGACGAGACCGCCGCCGACCTCGGCCATCTGACCAGTGCCCTCGTCGGCAGCGCCCGGCCGCAGCCCGTCACCGACGACTGGCTGGCCACCCTGCACGACGGCAGCCCGATCGTCTTCCCCCGGATCCCCGGAAACGCCGGCGCCCCGGCGCACGTCGAAGGAAGGCTCTCCGTGCGGGAGAACCGGATCGGCACGGTGCTGCGGACCAGGAACGGGGAGGGCACCGCGTACTACGTCGTCCTCGGCGGGGAGGTCCGGCCGGTCTCCGAGTTCACCGCCTGGCTGCTCATCAACTCCCCGCAGACTGCCGCCCTCGACCTGGACGGCGAGGCCCGCGCCGTCGGCCTCCAGGACTTCGTGCCCGCCCCCGCCCCCTTCACCGGCCAGGCCGCTCACTGGCCGGCGCACCGGGCCGACCGGGTCAACACCACCGGTGCCGGAAGCTCCGGCCGCGACACCGTCTGCAATGTGCTGCGCGAGACGGACGGCAGCGGCACGACGACGCTGAGCACCTGGGCGGGCACCTCGTACCCCGCGTCCGTCGGGTCCGGCGGCACGAGCACGTACGTCACTCCGGGCAGCGGACTCCTCTACACCCAGGTCCGGGGCCGGCAGACCAGCCCGGACGGATCACTCTTCCTGGTGACCGACACCGGACTGCGGTACGCGGTTCAGGCGAACGGCGACAGCGACACCGAGCGCTCCGGCGTCGGCACCGGCGACGCGGCGAACAGGCCGGACGGCCGCCCCGAACCCGGCGAGGCGCAGATCCGGCTCGGATACGGGAAGGTGACACCCGCCCTCGTCCCGATCGAGTGGTCGGACTTCCTGTCCAGGGGCCCCCGGCTCGACACCAACAGCGCCCGCCGGCCCCAGGGTTCCTGACCGGCCTGGGCGAGCGGCAACGAAACAGGCACGGGGAGAAGATGACGCCGTACCGGAAGTACGTTCTGCTGACCGCCGCCCTGGCAGCCGCCGGGGCCGCACTCGCGGGGCCGCCGGCCGCGTACGCCGCCCAGGGCGCCGGCGACCTGCGCATAGACGGCGGCGGTGTGTGCACCTTCCCGATGAAGAAGCAGTTCGAGGGCCGCCCCTGGCCGCTCCAGCGCGTACTCCTGGACGAGCTGTGGCAGGACACCAGGGGCAAGGGCGTGCGCGTCGCCGTCATCGACACCGGGGTGGACGACACCAACCCGCAGCTCACCTCGGCCGTGGACGCCTCCGCGGGCGTCGATCTCCTGCACGGTGGCGGCACTGACGGCACCGTCGACCAGGTCGGCCACGGCACCAAGGTGGCCGGCATCATCGCCGCCCGCCCCCGCAGCGGCACCGGATTCGTCGGCCTGGCCCCCGAGGCCACCATCATCCCGATCCGCCAGAACGACGAGCGGAACAGCGGAAAGGACACCACGATGGCCGCCGCGATCGACCACGCGATCGCGAAGGGGGCCGGGGTCATCAACATCTCCCAGGACACCACCCGGCCGCTGACCGAGGACTCCGTGCTGGGCCGGGCCGTGGCCAGGGCGGTCCGCAGGGACATCGTGGTGGTCGCCTCCGCGGGCAACGACGGCATGGACGGCCGGCCCAGGCGCACCTACCCCGCCGCCTTCGACGGCGTCCTCGCGGTCGCCGCGTCCGACCGCAACAACGAACGCGCCCCCTTCTCCCAGGCGGGGGAGTTCGTCGGGGTCGCCGCACCCGGCGTCGACATCGTCTCCACCGTCCCCGGCAACGGCCAGTGCACCGACAACGGCACCAGCTTCTCCGCGCCCTACGTCACCGGGGTCGCCGCCCTGATGCGCGCCAAGTACCCGTCCTGGACGGCGGGGCAGATCGTCGCCCGGATCGAGCAGACCGCCGAGCGCCCCGTCAACGGGCACGACGACTTCGTCGGCTGGGGCGTCGTCGACCCGGTGCGCGCCCTGTCCGGCGACGACGCCCCGCAGGACGCGCCCCACCCGGACCCGCCGCCCGCCAGGGCCCAGGCCCCCGAACCCGCGCACCTGTCGATGTCGGAGACCCCGCAGGAGCGGAGCAAGCGGTACGCGGCCTACGCGCTGGCGACCGCGGCCGTACTCGTCGCGGTGGTGGCCGGCACCGCGACGGTTCTCCGCGACGTCCGGCGGCGGCGGGGCCCGCGCGCCCGGTAAGGAACGGCAGGGCGCACAAGGGTGCGTCAACGCACGTCAAGACGGCCCGGCGCGCAAAAGCCGCAGTCGGGCAGAGATGGTGAAATGGCCGGGCCGGTGCGGGGCTTCACGTACCGGCCACCTGGCCGCGCTCGGCGGACAGGTCTGCGAACCGAGAGACAGGACCTCCGGATGACCAGCCCCGCGGGCGGTTTCGGACTTGCCGACGATCCGATCGTCCAGGCCAAGAACAAGATCATCAACACGGCCGAGGCGGTGTCCAGGCAGTCCAGGGAACTGGCCGACATCCTCGCCACGGCCGGTGCGGGATGGACCGGCGCCGGCGCCTCGGGGTTCACCTCCGCGCAGCTCGTGATCAACGAGGACCACGACGGGATCCGCCGCCTCCTCACCGTGCTCCACCACGCCGTGGCCACCACCAAGAACCTCAGCAACGCCAACGACGAGGAGGTCCGCGCGGCCTTCGGCTCGGTGCGGGAACCGGCCGCTGCGGCCACCGCCTCGGGGCTGAACGGCCTCTGAACCGCGCCACCCCACACCAGCCACAGCGAGCACGCAGGAGAAGTCGGATGGGCCACGACCCGCACACCAAGGTCAGGTACGAGAGCGTCCAGGAGATGGCCAACCGCATCCGCGCGGTGTCGCGGAACATCTGCCACGACCTCGAAGAGATGGACACCGCGCTCAAGGTCGTCACCGACACCTGGGACGGTGAGGCGCACAGCGCGTACGTGACGCTCCAGAACAAGTACCGGGGCAGGGCGGACGACATGAGGAGGCGCCTGGAGCAGGTGGCCAGGATCGTCGAGTCCGGCAAGGACCACTACCGGTCCACGGACCTCAAGTCCTCCCGGCTGTTCACCGAGGCGTACTGACCACCGATCGCGCGGACACCCCAGGCACACACGGCAATGGGCACGTTCACCCGAACGTGCCCATTGCGCGTACGGCGACGGAGACGGCGAGCCGGGTCACCGCTGCCCGGCCGTCCCGCCGCTCTGCTCCGCTATGTGAGGTCGAACTCGCCGTCCCGGGCGCCCAGTACGAAGGCGCGCCACTCGGCCTCGGTGTACCGCAGCACGGTCTCCGGATCCAGCGAGGACCTCATCGCCACTGCCCCGCCCGGCAGATGCGCGATCTCGACGCGCTCCTCGGCCTCCTCGGTACCGGGCGCACTCAGCCATTCCACCCCCGAGATGTCGAGTGCGTACAGCTCGTCCTTCTCCGCCTGCGTGCCCATCGTCAAGGGTTCCTCTCCGTACGGTGGCTCTGCACGGCACGGTACAGGGCCCGTGCCGACGAGGGATCCGGTCCGTCATTCCGCAGCGCGCGGCACGGTTCTGTGCTCTCAAGCACCGCACCGCGTCAGCCCCGCTCCGGCAGCCGTCCGGTCTGCACCAGCGGGTTCCCCCGGCGCCGGGTGGCGAGGTACCCGCGTCCCGGCGGCATCGGACGTCCTCGTACCGCCCCGATCAGGTCGCCCTCGGCCGGATCGCCGGACAGCACGACTCCCTGTGCGCCCAGCTCCTTGATCCGCTGCATGAACGTCTCGTACATGGAGCGCGAGGCCCCCGCCGAACCGCGTGCGATGACGAAGCGCACCCCGGTGTCCCGGGCGAAGGGCAGGTACTCCGCCAGCGGGGCCAGCGGACTGCCCGCGCCCGTCGCCACCAGGTCGTAGTCGTCGACGAGGACGAAGATCCGCGGACCGGTCCACCAGCTGCGGTCGCGCAACTGCTGCGGAGTGACGTCCGCCGGGGGCTGCCTGCGCGCGAACACACCGGCCAGCGCCTCCATGTGCGTCCGCAGCTCGCTCGCCGTCGGCGCGTACTCCAGCAGATGGCTCTCCGGCAGCGCGCCCAGCAGCGACCGCCGGTAGTCACCGACGACGAACCTGGCCTCGTCGGGGGAGTAGCGCTCCGCGATCTGCTTCGCGATCAGGCGCAGCAGGTTGGACTTGCCCGACTCGCTCTCGCCGAAGACCAGGAAGAAGGGGTCGGTGTCGAAGTCGACGAACACCGGCTCCAGATCCGTCTCGCCGATACCGATCGCGATGCCCCGGTCCGGGAACTCGAACCCCTTCGGCAACTGCTCCGCGGGCAGCCTGCGCGGCAGCAGCCGTACGGCCGGGGCCGGCGCACCCGTCCAGCCGGCCCGCACCGCCGCGGTCAACGCGGCCGTGCCGTCGGCCAGATCCGCCGCGCCGGACACGGAGTCGACCCGCGGCAGCGCACCCATGAAGTGGAGCTTCTCCGCCACCTGGCCACGGCCGGGCACCCCGGCCGGAACCCGGGCGGCGACCCCGCGGTCGAACTCGGAGTCCATGACATCGCCGAGCCGCAGTTCGAGCCGCCCGAGGATCTGGTCCTTGAGCGCGGCCCGTACCTCCATGTAACGGGCGGCCGAGAGAACGACATGGACGCCGTAGCCGAGACCGCGCGCCGCGATGTCGGTGACGACCTGCTCCAGCCCCTCGTGCTCGGTCCGCAGCCCGCTCCAGCCGTCGATGACCAGGAAGACGTCGCCCCAGGCCTCGCCGGGCAGCTCACCGAGTGCGCGCCTGCGCCGGTAGGTGGCGACGGAGTCGATCGAGTGGGCGCGGAAGAACTCCTCGCGCCCGGCCAGCACCCCCGCCACCTCGGCGACCGTACGCCGTACCCGCTCCGGGTCCAGCCGCGCGGCCATCCCCCCGACATGCGGCAGATCCGCCAGTGGGGCGAGGCCGCCGCCACCGAAGTCGATTCCGTAGAACTGCACTTCGTCCGGGGTGTGGGTGAGCGCGAACGACGCGATCAGCGTACGCAGCAGCGTCGACTTGCCGGACCGCGGACCGCCGACCACCATCAGGTGCCCGGCGGCGCCGGAGAAGTCCAGGCGCAGCACCTCGCGCCGCTGCTCGAACGGCTTGTCGACGAGACCGAGAGGGACGCTCAGCGTGCCGGACCGGCCGTACTCCGCAGGGGTGAACCCGCGCCCTCCGCCCGCCGCGAGCCCCGGCAGCAGCTCGTCCAGCGTCGGCGCCCGGTCCAGCGGCGGCAGCCACACCTGGTGGGCGGGCGGCCCCTGCCCCTCCAGCCGCCGCACGATCACATCGAGGACGGTCTCCGCGAGCGCGGGGTCCCCGGCGGCAGCCGGCGCGGGCGCCGGGTCAGGCGCCGCGTACTCCGCCGGCACCGGCAGCGCGCTGAACACCGCGGCCCGCCGCTCGGCCGGAAGCGGACCCGGGGGCAGAGCGGGACCACCGGGGCGGTACGCCCCCGACACGTACGCCGCCTTGAACCGCGTCACCCCGTCCGTACCCGTCCTGAGGCAGCCGGAGCCGGGCACGGACGGCAGGTGGTAGGCGTCCGGCACACCCAGCGCCGTGCGCGACTCCTCTGCGGAGAACGTCCGCAGCCCGATCCGGTACGAGAGGTACGTCTCCAGGCCCCGCAGCCTTCCCTCCTCCAGCCGCTGCGAGGCCAGCAGCAGATGCACCCCCAGCGAACGGCCGATCCGGCCGATCTGGACGAACATGTCGATGAAGTCCGGCTTCGCCGTGAGCAGTTCGGAGAACTCGTCGATGACCAGGACCAGCGAGGCCAGCGGCTCCAGCTCCGCACCCGCCGCCCGCGCCCGCTCGTACGCGTGGACGCCCGGGTAGTTGCCCGCCGAGCGCAGCAGCTCCTGACGCCGCCGCAGCTCACCGCGGATCGCGTCGCCCATCCGGTCGACCAGCGTCAGGTCGTCGGCCAGATTGGTGATGACCGCGGCCACGTGCGGCAGCCGCGACATACCGGCGAACGTCGCACCGCCCTTGAAGTCCGCGAGCACGAAGTTCAGCGTCTCCGAGGGGTGCGTGACCGCGAGCCCCAGCACCAGCGTCCGCAACAGCTCCGACTTCCCGGAACCCGTCGCGCCGACACAGAGCCCGTGCGGCCCCATGCCGTCCTGCGCCGACTCCTTGAGGTCCAGCATCACCGGCAGACCGTCCTCGCCGACCCCGATCGGCACCCGCAGCCGCTCGGAGGCAGGCCGCGGCCACCGGCCGCGCGCCGCGTCGACCGAACCCGCGTCGCCCAGCTCCAGCAGATCGGTGAAGTCCAGTTCGTCCAGCAGCGGTTCCTCGGCGTCGCCCCCGCCCATCCTGAGCGGCGCCAGCTGCCGGGCCAGCGCCTCGGCCGCCGGCAGCGAGATGCCGTCCGGCACGCCCTCGGACGCGGGCCCCGCACCGGACCCCAGCCGCAGCAGACCGGGCCGCGCCACCACGGACAGACCCTCGCGCGGCCTGCCGGGCAGCCCGCCCGGCACCACCTCGACGACCGTCACGCCCTGAAGACCCCCGGCCGCGGCGAACAGCGAGTCCGGCGGCACCGCGACACCGTCCAGGACCACCACCACATGCGGCCGGTCCAGCAGCGGCCGGGCCTCCCGGCCGAACCGCGCCCGTCCCTCCAGCCGGGGCGCCAGCAACAGCTCGACCTCGCCCGGGCCGGTCCCGAACAGCCGCTTCGAACCGGCCCCGTCGACCTGACCGGGCACCTGCACGTGCGGCAGCCACTTCGTCCACTCCCAGCGCGCCACCGCACCGGTTCCCGCCACCACCGCGACCACCAGGTCCTCGGGGGAGTGCAGCGTCACCAGCTGGGCCACCACCGCCCGTGCCACGGACTGCGCCGACTCCGGCAGACCGGAGACCGTCACACGGCAGTGCTCCCGCAGCGAGACGGCCATCGGCAGCCCGTCCAACGAGCCGTGCACCGCCAGGAACCGCCGCATCGCGTCCGCGCACAGCGGCTCCAGCTCATCCGCCGGAACGGTGTCCGGCGCCGACAGCGGCGTCGCCAGCCGCTGCCTCCCGAGCCCGAACCGCACCTCGCCGAAGTCCTCGTCGCCGATCCGCCGTTCCCACACCCGGCCGCCCTCCGCGACCACCGACCACAGCTGCTCGGGAGCGGGCTGCAGATACAACCGCGCGTCCCGCTGGGCCCGCGCGGTCTCACGCACCACGAGCCGCGTCCTCGCCAGGTACTTGAGGTAGTCACGCCGGACATCCGCCAACTGCCCCTGCGAACCCCGGCGGTGACGCACCAGCTGCGCGACGGCGAGCCCGACGGTCGCCACCAGCATCAGCACACCCATCACCCGCATGAACGGGGGAGCCTGCGGCGAGAAGAAGAAGACCACGCAGGAGCCCATGCCCAGCACCGGCAGGAGCTGCATCCACACACCCTCCTGCCGCCCGCGCGGCAGTTCGGGAGGGGCCGTCAACATCAACTCGTCCGTGGGGACTTCCGGCGGCAGGGACCGCGGCGGTCGCTTCACGACGATCTGGCTCACCGGAACATCAATCCCTCAGTGCGGACGGGCGAGGGGCCGGGTGGATCCGCACCGGCGCCCCCGTGGCTGCCTCAGCTCGCGGACTGGCCTCCGCGCGACGGTGATCCTACGTGCCGAGGGCCCTTTCCCCCCTCCCGGTAGGGTGGCGCGCGCACGGTGCGCAACCGCGAAACGGGGGGGACCAGACACGTGAGTACGACTGCGGCGACCGGCTTCTGCCGTGTCACTGTCGTGGCGCCCGACAGCCGGATCGACGTCGCGCTGCCCCACGACATCGCCGTCGCCGACATCTACCCGGAGATCCTCCGCCTCACCGGCCGGCCCCAGGCGGCCGGTACCCCCACCGGACACCACCTCGTACGCCGTGACGGCACGGTCCTCGACGGCGCCCTGACCCTCGCCGCCCAGCACGTCCTCGACGGCGAACTCCTGCTGCTGCGCCCCTTCGCCCACTCCCTGCCGCCCGCCGTGTTCGACGACGTCTCCGACGCCGTCGCCTCGGCCGTCAGCCGCGACCGCCACCTCTGGAGCGACGACCTGCTGCGCGGCGCCGGCCTGGCAGGCGCCGTCACGCTGTTCGTCCTGCTCGGCTTCGTCCTCTGGTCCGCCGACCCGGTCCACCACGACACGCACGGACTGCCCGCCGTCGTCGCCGGCGCCGCGGGAGTACTCCTCACCGCCTTCGCGAGCGTACGCGCCCGGGTCTACGCGGACCGCGCCGCCGCAGTAGCGGCCGGCCTCGGCGCACTGCCCCTCGTCCTCCTCGCCGGCTCCGGCGTCATCGGACCGGACACCGGCCAGGGCCCCGGCAGACTGCAGTTCCTGCTCGGCTGCGTCGCCGTACTGATCGCCTCCGTCGTCCTGGTCGCCCTGATCCCGAGCGGCGACGCCCCGTTCGTCGCGACGACCCTCCTCGCCACCGCCGGCACCCTGGCCGCCTTCGTCGCGATACTCACCGAGACCTCCGCCACCCGGACCGCCGCCGTCTGCGCCCCGGTCGGCCTCGGACTCGTCGCCTTCCTGCCCGGCCTCTCCGCCCGCTTCGCCCGGCTGCCCATCGGATACGCCGCGCCGCGCTCCGCCCCGGGCGGCTACGGGGACCACTCCGGCCTCCCGGACGCCGGGCCGGTCACCCCGGGCCCGCCCGTCGACGCGGACGGCATCGCGGACCGGGCCCGCCGCGGCCACGAGCTGCTGCTCGGCCTCGTCGGCGGATGCGCGGCCGTCGTCGTCGCGGCCGCCGCCGTACTCGGGTTCTCCGACGGCACCTGGGGCCGGCTGCTCGCCCTGGCGGCGGGACTCGCGCTGCTGCTGCGCGCCCGGCTCTTCCGCTACACCTCGCAGATCGTCTGCCTGCTGGCGGCGGGCACCGGCGCGGTCGCCCTGCCGGTCCTCGGCCTCGCGCTGAACCCGCCCGCCGATCTGCTGGACGAGCTGACCCGGTACGGCGACCGCGGCTCCCTCGACCTCCGTACGATGGGGCTCTCCGCCGCCGTCGCCGCCGGCGCCGCCCTGCTCACCGCCGTCGCCCTGGTCGTACCGCGCAAGGGCCTCTCCCCGTTCTGGGGCCGGCTCCTGGACCTGGCCGAGAGCGCGCTCCTGCTCTCCCTCGTCCCGCTCTGCCTGGCGGTCCTCGACGTCTTCGCCAGGGCCCGGGCCCTCACCGGGTGAGGCCCGTCGGAGGCGCTCAGAACGGCTGGTAGTCTGGCTGTGGCCGTTTGTGTACGCGTTCCCGGTTCGTTCTGGGAGCTGCGCTCATCGGACCTTCGCTCCCGAGTCACTCAAGCTCCCCTGAGATCAAGACCAGGGGCACTCGTGGGCGCATCGAACACCTAGAGGAGTACCGCGTGCCGCTCGACGCCGCTACGAAGAAGCAGATCATGACCGAGTTCGCGCAGAAGGAGGGCGACACCGGTTCCCCCGAGGTTCAGGTGGCCATGCTCTCCCGCCGCATCTCGGACCTGACCGAGCACCTCAAGACGCACAAGCACGACCACCACTCCCGTCGTGGTCTGCTGATCCTGGTCGGCCAGCGTCGCCGCCTTCTGCAGTACCTGGCCAAGAAGGACATCCAGCGCTTCCGTGCGCTCGTCGACCGCCTCGGCATCCGCCGTGGCGCGGCCGGCGGCGCCAAGTAAAGACGCTGTGAAAGGGAGCGGTGCCCACCTCAAGGGGGCCGCTCCCTTTGCCGTACGTGCGGGACTGGGGTCAAGCTCAGTAACCTGGACGTACAACACCAGACGAGGAGAGGCGCCCACGGCCGCCGCCGGTCCTCGGTAGTGGCCCCCGGGACAACGCCCGGGAGCTTCGATCGAAGACCGGCCCCGCACACACGGTGCGCCTCTCCGCACCGTCCTCCGCCACACGGGCGACAGGACGAAAGACGACGAGTATGGAGAAAACACTAGTGGAGAACGAGACCCACTACGCCGAGGCCGTTATTGACAACGGAACCTTCGGCACCCGCACCATCCGCTTCGAGACGGGCCGCCTGGCCAAGCAGGCCGCCGGCTCCGCCGTCGCGTACCTGGACGACGACACCATGGTGCTGTCGGCCACCACCGCTTCCAAGCGGCCCAAGGACCAGCTCGACTTCTTCCCCCTCACGGTGGACGTCGAGGAGCGGCAGTACGCCGCAGGCAAGATCCCCGGCTCGTTCTTCCGCCGGGAGGGCCGCCCCTCCGAGGACGCGATCCTCACCTGCCGCCTGATCGACCGCCCGCTGCGCCCCTCCTTCAAGAAGGGCCTGCGCAACGAGATCCAGATCGTCGAGACGATCATGGCGCTCAACCCCGACCACCTGTACGACGTGGTCGCGATCAACGCCGCCTCCGCTTCCACGATCCTGGCGGGCCTGCCCTTCTCCGGCCCCATCGGCGCCACCCGCGTCGCCCTGATCAAGGGCCAGTGGGTCGCCTTCCCGACGCACACCGAGCTCGAGGACGCCGTCTTCGACATGGTCGTCGCCGGTCGCGTCCTGGAGGACGGCGACGTCGCGATCATGATGGTCGAGGCCGAGGCCACCGAGAAGACCATCCAGCTCGTCCAGGACGGTGCCGAGGCCCCGACCGAAGAGGTCGTCGCCGCCGGTCTCGAGGCCGCGAAGCCCTTCATCAAGGCGCTCTGCAAGGCCCAGTCGGACCTCGCCGCCAAGGCCGCCAAGCCCACCGGCGAGTTCCCGGTCTTCCTCGACTACCAGGACGACGTCCTGGAGGCGCTCAGCAAGGCCGTCAGCACCGAGCTCGCCAAGGCGCTCACCATCGCCGGCAAGCAGGAGCGCGAGGCGGAGCTCGACCGCATCAAGGAGATCGCGGGCGAGAAGCTCCTCCCGGCCTTCGAGGGCCGCGAGAAGGAGATCTCCGGCGCCTACCGCGCGCTGACCAAGAAGCTGGTCCGCGAGCGCGTCATCAAGGACAAGGTCCGCATCGACGGCCGCGGCGTCACGGACATCCGTACGCTCGCCGCCGAGGTCGAGGCCATCCCGCGCGTGCACGGCTCGGCGCTCTTCGAGCGTGGCGAGACCCAGATCCTGGGTGTCACCACCCTCAACATGCTCCGCATGGAGCAGCAGCTGGACACCCTCTCCCCGGTGACCCGCAAGCGCTACATGCACAACTACAACTTCCCGCCGTACTCCGTCGGTGAGACCGGCCGCGTGGGCTCGCCCAAGCGCCGCGAGATCGGCCACGGTGCGCTCGCCGAGCGCGCCATCGTGCCGGTGCTGCCGTCGCGCGAGGACTTCCCCTACGCGATCCGCCAGGTCTCCGAGGCGCTGGGCTCCAACGGCTCGACGTCCATGGGCTCGGTCTGCGCCTCCACCATGTCGCTGCTGAACGCCGGTGTGCCCCTCAAGGCCGCCGTCGCCGGTATCGCCATGGGCCTGATCTCGCAGGAGATCGACGGCAAGACCCACTACGTCGCCCTCACCGACATCCTCGGTGCGGAGGACGCGTTCGGCGACATGGACTTCAAGGTCGCCGGCACGAAGCAGTTCGTGACCGCGCTCCAGCTCGACACCAAGCTCGACGGCATCCCCGCCTCGGTCCTGGCCGCCGCGCTGAAGCAGGCCCGTGACGCCCGCCTCCACATCCTCGATGTGATGAACGAGGCCATCGACGTCCCGGACGAGATGTCCCCCAACGCCCCGCGGATCATCACCGTCAAGATCCCGGTGGACAAGATCGGTGAGGTCATCGGCCCGAAGGGCAAGATGATCAACCAGATCCAGGAGGACACCGGCGCCGACATCACGATCGAGGACGACGGCACCATCTACATCGGTGCCCAGCAGGGCTCGCAGGCCGAGGCCGCGCGCGCCACGATCAACGCGATCGCCAACCCGACCATGCCGGAGGTCGGTGAGCGCTACCTGGGTACGGTCGTCAAGACCACCACCTTCGGTGCGTTCGTCTCCCTGATGCCCGGCAAGGACGGCCTGCTGCACATCTCGCAGATCCGCAAGCTCGCCGGTGGCAAGCGCGTGGAGAACGTCGAGGACGTGCTCGGCGTCGGTGCCAAGGTCCAGGTCGAGATCGCCGAGATCGACTCCCGCGGCAAGCTCTCGCTGATCCCGGTCGTCGAGGGTGAAGAGGCTGACGAGAAGAAGGACGACGCCGCCAAGTGACGTCCCGTAGTTCCGTGACGACGGCCCGCACCTCCTCGGAGGCGCGGGCCGTCGCCCGTACCCAAACGCTTCTCAAGGGCAGCAACGGCATCGGCACGGTCCGCCGCACGGTCCTCCCCGGCGGCCTGCGCATCGTCACCGAGACCCTGCCCTCCGTACGCTCCGCCACCTTCGGGATCTGGGCCAACGTCGGATCACGCGACGAGACCCCGGCCCTGAACGGCGCGACGCACTACCTCGAACACCTCCTCTTCAAGGGCACCGACAAGCGCAGCGCCCTGGACATCTCCTCCGCCATCGACGCGGTCGGCGGAGAGATGAACGCCTTCACGGCGAAGGAGTACACCTGCTACTACGCGCGGGTCCTCGACACGGACCTGCCGCTGGCCATCGATGTCGTCTGCGACATGCTGACCGGCTCGCTGATCGCCCCCGAGGACGTCGACGCCGAACGCGGCGTCATCCTTGAGGAGATCGCGATGACGGAGGACGACCCGGGCGACTGCGTGCACGACCTGTTCGCGCACACCATGCTCGGCGACACCCCCCTGGGCCGCCCGGTCCTCGGCACGGTCGACACGGTCAACGCGCTGAGCCGCGGCCAGATCGCCCGCTTCTACAAGAAGCACTACGACCCCACGCACCTCGTCGTCGCCGCCGCCGGCAACGTCGACCACGCCACGGTCGTACGCCAGGTCCGCAAGGCCTTCGAGCGGGCCGGAGCGCTCTCCCGCACCGACGCCACCCCGGTGGCGCCCCGCGCGGGCTCCCGCACGCTGCGCACCGCGGGCCGGGTCGAGCTCCTGAACCGCAAGACCGAGCAGGCCCACGTCGTCCTCGGTATGCCGGGACTGGCCCGCACGGACGAGCGCCGCTGGGCGCTCGGCGTCCTCAACACCGCCCTCGGCGGCGGAATGAGCTCCCGCCTCTTCCAGGAGGTACGGGAGAAGCGCGGCCTCGCCTACAGCGTCTACTCGTACACCTCGGGCTTCGCGGACTGCGGACTCTTCGGTGTGTACGCGGGCTGCCGGCCCAGCCAGGTCCACGACGTCCTGAAGATCTGCCGCGACGAGCTCGACCGTGTCGCGTCGGACGGACTGGACGACGAGGAGATCAGCCGCGCCATCGGCCAGCTCGCCGGGTCCACGGTCCTCGGGCTGGAGGACACCGGCGCGCTGATGAACCGCATCGGCAAGAGCGAACTGTGCTGGGGCGAGCAGATGTCGGTCGACGACATGCTGGCCCGCATCGCGCAGGTCACCCCGGACGACGTCCGGTCGGTGGCGGGCGAGGTCCTCGGACACCGCCCCTCACTCTCGGTCATCGGCCCGCTCAAGGACAAACAGGCGGACCGGCTGCACGAGTCGGTCGCCTGAGGCCTGTCGTCCCACTCCTGACCCGAAAGAAGTAAGCATGAGCAAGCTGCGCGTAGCCGTTCTCGGTGCCGGGGGCCGTATCGGCTCCGAGGCGGTACGAGCCGTCGAGGCCGCCGACGACCTGGAGCTGGTGGCCGCACTCGGCCGCGGCGACAAGCTGGAGACCCTCGTGGACACCGGCACCCAGGTCGTCGTCGAGCTCACCACCCCGGCGTCGGTGATGGAGAACCTCGACTTCTCCGTCCGGCACGGCATCCACGCGGTGGTGGGCACCACCGGCTGGACCGACGAACGGCTCGCGCAGCTGAACACCTGGCTCTCCGGCTCGCCGGAGACCGGTGTGCTCATCGCACCGAACTTCTCCATCGGCGCGGTCCTCACCATGAGGTTCGCCCAGCAGGCCGCACGCTACTTCGAGTCGGTCGAGGTCATCGAGCTCCACCACCCGAACAAGGCCGACGCGCCCTCCGGCACCGCGGCCCGCACCGCCCAGCTCATCGCCGCTGCCCGCCGCGAGGCGGGCAGCGCACCCCAGCCGGACGCCACCACGACGGCCCTGGACGGGGCCCGTGGTGCGGACGTCGACGGGATCCCGGTCCACTCGGTCCGGCTCCGCGGTCTGCTGGCCCACCAGGAGGTGCTGCTCGGGAGCGAGGGCGAGACCCTCACCCTCCGGCACGACTCGCTGCACCACAGCAGCTTCATGCCGGGCATCCTGCTCGGCGCACGCCGCGTGCCGACCGCTCCGGGCCTCACGTTCGGCCTGGAAAACTTCCTCGACCTGAACTGACTGAGCCCACCGCCATGCGCGCAAAGATCACGTACACCGTCACCGCTGCCGTCCTGGTCTTCTACTTCGTCCTGGCCGGCAGCCGTGGCGTCCTGCTCATCCGGCACGGCACGCTGCTGACGGTGACCTTCGGGGTCGCGGTGCTGATCCTGCCGCTGATCGGCATCTGGTTCCTCTGGAAGAACACCCAGTTCGTCCGGCGGGCCAACGCCCTGGCCGCCGAACTCGACGCCGAGGGCGGTCTGCCGGTCGACGACCTGGCCCGGACCCCGAGCGGCCGTATCGACCGCGACTCCGCCGACGCGGCGTTCGTCCGCCGGCAGGCGGAGACGGAGGACACGCCGGACGACTGGCGCTGCTGGTTCCGGCTGGCTGTCGCCTACCAGGACGCCAGGGACACCCCGCGGGCCCGCAAGTCCATGCAACGGGCCATCGCCCTGCACAGCCGCCCTGCGGGCGCCTCAAGCGGCACGAGCACCTGAGGCCCAGCGGGCACTGAAGCCCGTCCGACGGCTGAGGACCATATCGAGCCGTCCGGCGATCGAGGACACAGAAAAGCCGCCCGGCGACTGAGGGGACACCCCCGGTCGCCGGGCGGCAGGGCACCGAGGCCCTACTGCTGCCGGTACTCGTCCCCCCATGCCTCAATCGTGTCGGCGGCCCGGTCGAACGCCTCGCCCCGCGTCAGGAAGTCCGCGTTGGAGTCCGTGAGCAGCGGCGGCACCGCGTCGCCACCCCTGCGGACGACGATCAGGGCCTGACCCTGAACCGTCCGGGGGAACCCGAGCCACCTCACCGGCTGCTGCACCGTACGCACCGCGCTGGCGCGGTTCCACGGCACGGTCGTCGTCCGGAAGAACCCGACGCGGCGCACGCCGTGCCGGCTCACCCAGGCGCCGATCCTCAGCATCCGCAGGGCGCAGATGATCACCGCGAGGGCGAGCGCGAGACACGCGCCCGCTCCGGGCAGGGCCCCGGCGAACGCGATGATCATCCCCGCGAACAGGACGAACGAGGCGAGCAGCAGCAGGGTGGCCGCGGCCGCGACCCGCCACGGTCCGGGGCGGTAGGGCCGCCGCCAGCTGTCGTGGTCGTCGAACGGCAGCGCGACATCCTCAGCGCTCGCGTCAAACGCGCGGTCGGCCGTCAGGAAGGGCAGGGGCACGACTGATCCTCACTCACAAGCACGCTCGATTGCTGTGCCCGGTGAGGCTACCGAGGGGGTGGCCGCCCGTACCACCCCAGGGGGCCCGTACGAGTCAGTGCCCCGGTGCCGCCTCGCTCTGCTGGCTGTGCGAAGGCGACTGATCGGAGGCCAGGGCGGGAAGGCCGAGCAGCAGTGATCCGGCGAGGCCGGCGATCACGGCGAACCCGACGAGGCTGCGGGCCGCCAGTTGGGAGAGGGTGGTGCGCTCGCGGGGAGGCGGTGTGACGTTGCTGCGGAATCGGTCGGCCTCGGCCACGAACGAGAACGGGACGGCTTCACGCCGGCGGAACATGAGGTAACTCTCCTTGAACTCTGTTTCGGGTGGTGCTATTGAGTCAGACGCGCGGCGAGCCCGATCGGTGCCCCGAATCGCCGAATTGGTCGAAAGAATCCTCGAAAGGCCGGTGCCGACCGCGTTGTCAGTGGCGGCCCGTAGAGTGGGCGCCGCCCGAGCGACGCCATTGGAAGGACCCCGCCGGTGACCGAGACCCCCGAGCCCGCAAAGCCCAGCTTCCGCAGCGATGTCACCGTTGACCTGGTGAAACATGCCGCCGGCGACTCCGATGTGCTCTTCGCCGCCCGTGTCTCCACGGCCGGTGAGCAGTCCCTGGAGGAGGTCACCAAGGATCCTGAGCGCTCCAAGGGGCTCATCAACTACTTGATGCGGGACCGGCACGGAAGCCCGTTCGAGCACAACTCGATGACCTTCTTCATCAGCGCCCCGATCTTCGTCTTCCGCGAGTTCATGCGGCACCGCGTCGGCTGGTCGTACAACGAGGAATCGGGCCGCTACAGGGAGCTGGAACCGGTCTTCTACGTACCGGGGGAGTCCCGCAAGCTCGTCCAGCAGGGCCGTCCCGGCAAGTACGAGTTCGTCGAGGGCACCGAGGCGCAGCAGGAGCTCACCGGCCGCGTCATGGAGGACTCGTACCGCCAGGCGTACGACGCCTACCAGGAGATGCTCGCCGCGGGCGTGGCCCGTGAGGTGGCCCGCGCGGTCCTCCCGGTCGGCCTGTTCTCCTCGATGTACGCCACGTGCAACGCCCGCTCGCTGATGCACTTCCTCGGCCTGCGCACCCAGCACGAGCTGGCGAAGGTTCCGTCCTTCCCGCAGCGCGAGATCGAGATGGTCGGGGAGCAGATGGAGGCGCACTGGGCGGGGCTCATGCCGCTCACCCATGCAGCCTTCAACAAAAATGGACGAGTAGCCCCATAGGCGGTGTCCGTATTGCGGCGTTTCGTGAAGTTCATCTAGGCTGATCAAACGGACCCGGCACTGCTTGAACCCCCGAGCAGGCAGTGCCGGGCTCCTATTGCTTGTCCCCCCGAGGGAACACCCGGCGTCGAGCAACGAGTAGCGTGTTACCCATGGCTCCGATCTCCACTCCGCAGACCCCCTTCGGGCGGGTCCTCACCGCTATGGTCACGCCCTTCACGGCGGACGGCGCTCTCGACCTCGACGGCGCCCAGCGGCTCGCCACCCATCTGGTGGACGCAGGCAACGACGGCCTGATCATCAACGGCACCACCGGCGAGTCCCCGACCACCAGCGACGTGGAGAAAGACCAGCTCGTAAGGGCTGTCCTGGAAGCAGTGGGAGACCGGGCGCACGTCGTCGCCGGCATCGGGACGAACGACACCCGCCACAGCGTCGAGCTCGCCCGCACGGCCGAGCGAAGCGGCGCCCACGGTCTCCTCGCGGTGACGCCCTACTACAACAAGCCGCCGCAGGAGGGCCTGCTGCGGCACTTCACGGCGATCGCGGACACCACCGGTCTGCCGGTGATGCTGTACGACATTCCGGGCCGCAGCGGTGTGCCGATCGACACAGAGACGCTCGTGCGGCTCGCGGAGCACCCGCGCATCGTGGCCAACAAGGACGCCAAGGGTGACCTCGGCCGCGCCAGCTGGGCCATCGCCCAGTCGGGCCTCGCCTGGTACTCGGGCGACGACATGCTGAACCTCCCGCTGCTCTCGGTCGGCGCGGTCGGCCTGGTCTCCGTCGTGGGCCATGTCGTCACCCCCGACCTGCGGGCCCTCCTGGAGGCCTTCCTCGGCGGCGACGTCCAGAAGGCCACGGAGATCCACCAGAAGCTCCTCCCCGTCTTCACCGGCATGTTCCGCACCCAGGGCGTCATCACCACCAAGGCCGCGCTGACCCTCCAGGGCCTCCCCGCGGGCCCGCTGCGGCTCCCCCTGGTGGAACTCTCCGCACACGAAACGGCGCAGCTCAAGATCGATCTCGCCGCCGGCGGGGTACAGCTTTAAGCACAGACTTCACAACTGAATACGCGAAGAACACTCGCAAGAGGGCAACACCCAAGACAACAGCAAGTGCACGAATGACATGCGCGCCACGTGCCCAAGCGGTACGTGGCGCGTGTGGTAAGGAGAGTCTTTTGAGTCATCCGCATCCTGAACTCGGCACCCCGCCGAAGCTCCCGAAGGGCGGCCTGCGGGTCACCCCGCTCGGCGGCCTCGGTGAAATCGGCCGCAACATGACGGTCTTCGAGTACGGCGGCCGCCTGCTCATCGTCGACTGCGGCGTCCTCTTCCCCGAGGAGGAGCAGCCCGGAATCGACCTGATCCTTCCGGACTTCACGACGATCCGGGACCGTCTCGACGACATCGAGGGCATCGTCCTCACGCACGGACACGAGGACCACATCGGTGGTGTCCCGTATCTGCTGCGTCTGAAGCCGGACATCCCGCTGATCGGCTCCAAGCTGACCCTCGCGCTCATCGAGGCGAAGCTCCAGGAGCACCGCATCCGTCCGTACACCCTTGAGGTCACGGAGGGCCAGCGCGAGCGCATCGGCGTCTTCGACTGCGAGTTCATCGCGGTCAACCACTCCATCCCGGACGCCCTCGCGGTCGCCATCCGCACTCCCGCGGGCATGGCCGTCGCCACCGGCGACTTCAAGATGGACCAGCTTCCGCTGGACGGCCGCCTCACGGACCTGCACGCCTTCGCGCGGCTGAGCGAGGAGGGCATCGACCTGCTGCTCTCCGACTCGACCAACGCGGAGGTGCCCGGCTTCGTACCGCCCGAGCGGGACATCTCGAACGTCCTGCGCACGGTCTTCGCCAATGCCCAGAAGCGGATCATCGTGGCGAGCTTCGCCAGCCACGTGCACCGCATCCAGCAGATCCTCGACGCGGCCCACGAGTACGGCCGCAGGGTCGCCTTCGTCGGCCGGTCGATGGTCCGGAACATGGGCATCGCCCGTGACCTGGGTTATCTGAAGGTTCCCGCGGGTCTGGTCGTCGACGTCAAGACCCTCGACGACCTGCCGGACGACGAGGTCGTGCTGGTCTGCACGGGTTCGCAGGGCGAGCCGATGGCAGCCCTGTCCCGGATGGCCAACCGCGACCACCAGATCCGTATCGTCCAGGGCGACACGGTCATCCTGGCGTCGTCGCTGATCCCCGGCAACGAGAACGCGGTCTACCGCGTGATCAACGGCCTGACCCGCTGGGGTGCCAACGTCATCCACAAGGGCAACGCCAAGGTCCACGTCTCGGGCCACGCCTCGGCCGGCGAGCTGCTGTACTTCTACAACATCTGCAAGCCGAAGAACCTGATGCCGGTCCACGGCGAATGGCGCCACCTCAGGGCCAACGCCGAACTGGGCGCCCTCACCGGCGTGCCGAAGGACCACATCGTCATCGCCGAGGACGGCGTGGTCGTCGACCTGATCGACGGCAAGGCCAAGATCGTCGGCAAGGTCCAGGCGGGCTATGTGTACGTGGACGGCCTCTCGGTCGGCGACGTCACCGAGACCTCCCTCAAGGACCGCCGCATCCTCGGTGACGAGGGGATCATCTCCGTCTTCATCGTGGTCGACAGCTCCTCCGGCAAGATCGTGGGCGGCCCCCACATCCAGGCCCGTGGCTCCGGTATCGACGACTCGGCATTCAGCGCGGTCGTACCGAAGGTGCAGGACGCACTCAACAAGTCGGCCCAGGACGGCGTGATGGAGCCCCACCAGCTCCAGCAGCTGGTCCGCCGCACGGTGGGCAAGTGGGTCTCCGACACCTACCGCCGGCGCCCGATGATCCTTCCCGTCGTCGTCGAGGTCTGACCCCGACAGGCGCGAACTCCGGAGCGGGGCCCCCGATTTGCATCGGGGAGCCCCGCTCCAGTACGTTTACGTCTCCGCCTCACCGGGAAGCACCGCGCGCACTCGTGCGCAGCGAGCCTCCCGCAGGGGAGGAGAAATCCGACTCAGAAGTTCTGATAAAGTCGGATTAGCCGAAAGGCAAGGCCACTTCAACGGCCACCGGAAATCAAATTCGAACCGGAAACGGAACGAAATTGAGTCTGGTAAGGTTGGAACCGCTGGAA